>CAMWUL010000027.1 GCA_947177445.1 uncultured Lachnospiraceae bacterium
GACAGAAGGGTATCTGACCCACCTGAATCAGTATCATGTGGTCAATCTTGATATTACCAGTTTTATTTCCGATGCAGAAGAAACAGGTATGCCGCTCTCAAATGTGCCAAATATGATCACTGACGCAGTTTACAGGGAATTGACAGAGAGCTGGCCGGAGCTGGCCGGGAAAAGCCTTAAGGATGCCATGATCGGCTGTGTGGAAAAAACCGGGAGAGAGTTTGTATTTATTATTGATGAGTGGGATGCACTGATCCGTGAGGCGAAGAGTGATGCTGCGGTACAGAAGAAGTATCTGAATTTCCTCAGGGGGTGGTTTAAAAACAGCAGCTTCACGCCGAAGGTAGTGGCGGCGGCTTATATGACAGGGATCCTGCCAATCAAGAAGGACGGTTCACAGTCGGCGATCTCGGACTTTATAGAATATCCGATCCTCGACCCGGACGGATTTTCCGGGTATACCGGTTTCACAGAAGGTGAGGTAAAGAAACTATGTGAAAAGCATATGATGAGCTATGAAGATGCCGGAAAGTGGTATGACGGATATGATTTTCCCAATATCGGAGCAATCTATAATCCCTATTCGGTCATGATGGCGATGCGGAAGAAGAAATTTGGATCTTATTGGCGGAAGACTTCAACTGCGGAATCGCTGATGACTTATGTTAACATGGATTTTGAGGGGCTCCAGGAGATTATTTCCAGGCTGATTTCCGGGGAAGAAATCGAGGTTGATACGGATAACTTTGAAAATGATTTCGAAACCTTTAAGAGCAGGGATGATGTTTTAACACTGTTGATCCATCTGGGATATCTGACCTGGCGTGACGAGGAGAAAACAGCACGTATTCCCAATGAAGAGGTGAGGGCTGAATTCAGGAAAATATTGAAGGGCGGTAATGTAAGCCGAAGATGGATAGAATTGCTCAAACGTTCCCAGAAGCTTCTGGAAGATACGATTGCGGGAAATGCGGATCAGGTAGTGAAAGAGATAGAGGCAATACGCGAGACACATTATGCGCCGACCTTTTATAATGACGAGCAGGCATTGCGCTATGTGATCAAGTTTGCATATATTGCAGCATTGGAACAGTATCTGAAGCTTGAGGAGCTTCCGTCAGGAAAAGGGATTGCGGATGTGGTATATCTGCCGAAGCGAATGTCCGGGTATCCGCCGATGGTTGTGGAACTGAAATGGAACAAATCGTCAGAGGGAGCCATTGAGCAGATCAAAAATAAAAACTATCCGGCAATATTACATGAATTTGGCGGTGAGATTATACTTGTCGGGATTAATTACAATGAGAAGACGAAAGAGCACAGCTGTGTGATTGAGAAAGTACAGAAGGAACTAAAAATATAGAGGAAGGAGGGTGTGCTGCGCGTTGGTTCTCTGGCCTTCTTTAATAAACCGGATGTTTCTTATTATGGGGGAGATTATGAGGAAAGTGAACGTATAAGAGCATGTTCCTCCAAAGATATTGAAGAGGTATATGGGACATCGTTTGCGTCTCCTTGGATTGCAAGAAAACTCTCATTTTTAATTGATATCATGGGATTTCCCAGAGAAGTGGCAAAGGCATTAATCATAGATTCGGCAGCAGGGTGAGAATTAGGGAATTATCTTTAAGGTTTGGACGTGTGAATAGAAAAGGTGAGATTGATGATATCAATGAAAATGTTCAGGATGAAGTAACGTTTGATGAGTAAGTCTTTTGATGTGGATAAAAATTACATAATGGCGGTAGGGTGTAAAAACCCTATCGCTTTTTTTCGGAAAGTTTGTAGAGCATATGTGCCGTATCTATGGAAAATCAAAGCACAAAGGCAGTCCGATTGCAAACATTTCTTTGATATATTGACACTGGTGAATCCAAGTACTATAATAGCTAATGTGATTAGCTAAAAAGAAAAAGGAGCAGCCAATATGAAAGCATGTTTAAACAAAACAACGATTATTGAAATGGCGGCTAAAATAGCGGATGAGAGAGGTATTGCTAATGTAACCCTAAAAGTGTTAGCGGCGGAATTGGGTGTAAAATCCCCATCTTTATACAAGCATTTTAATGGTGGACTTGATGAACTAAACAAAGAACTTATGCTGTATGGCTGGCATACTTTAGAAAGCAAGATTACAAAAGCCGCCATAGGTAAGGCGAAGGATGATGCGATAATGGCTATATGTTATGCGTATCGTAATTTTGCTGCCGGGCATAAGGGATTGTTTGAAGCTATGCAATGGTACAATATGTATCAGTCAGAGGAACATTTGCAGGCGACACAAGGCATGATATCTGTTTTTTTTCAAGTCCTTGATTCTTATGAATTAAATGAGGAGCAAAAAGTGCATATTGTGCGTATGTTTCGGGGATTTCTGCAAGGTTTTTCTTCCATTGAAAGCCATGGTGGATATGGAAACCCACTATCCATAAATGACAGCTTTGATTTTGCACTGAAAACAATACTGAATGGTATTCATGATTTGCAGGGAGGAATGGAAAATGAAACAAATTTTGAGAGATGTCAGCCCGTTTAATAATAGTACAAAGATGCCTGTATCACTATTCATAATCAAGAAAATACTTGCCTTTTGGGTGTGTTACATAGCAGGTCTGCTTATAGCAGAAGGGCTTGTTATTCTCTTACATTTTGCATTAGGAAAGAACATGCTTGTCGGTGATGTGTTTGATGCAGAAATTATTACGTTGATTACATATTACGGCTACATCATAATAGCGGGTGTTGCATTACTCTATTGGAAAGTGATTGAAAAGAAACCTCTGGCTGCAATGGGACTGTCAAAAGAAATAAGCACTTATTTTATTGGTATTGCTTTAAGTGTTTTCTTGCTTACCTTGACTGTCGTTATAATTGCAGCGACTGGAAATATAAAATATCAGGGGATTTTTGAAAATACAGATGTTCTTGTGATTATTCTCTTGACTGGAGGATTTATGATTCAAGGTGCGGCGGAAGAAATACTTTGCAGGGGAATTGTTTTACACGCACTCAAAGAAAAAACTTCATTTTTGATGGCAATGATTGTAAGTACATTTTTATTCATTTTACCGCATTGGTCGTCTTTATTTACAGGGGAAATGATTTATGGTGTAATTGGTGTCATAAATCTAATTCTTATTTCCGTTATTTTTTCATATCTCACAATTTGTTTTAAAAGCATTTGGGCAGCCTGCGGCCTTCATTCATTTTGGAATGCTATTTTATATAGTGTCCTTGGATTGAATTTAAGCGGCAATGAGAAAACCTTAACAGCAATATTCAATATGCAATCTGTAGGCGACAACATTTGGAATGGCAGCATATATGGAATTGAAGCGAGTGCAGCTGCGACTATTGTATTGGCTTTTGCGGCTGCTTTGGTTTTTGTGATAAGCAGAAAGAGGGTAAAAGAGCAATAAACAGAAAAGTTTGACTGCAGCAGAAATGATTGAAATATAAAGAGGAGAAATATGAAATGGAGAAAAATACTCTTGAGTTTGAATGTATGGGAATAAAAGACAGAGGGAAATTTCCAGTAGAAAATACTGGGCGGGGGAAGGATATTTCACCAGGATTTATCATAAAAAACTTATCCCCATATGCTAAAACTTTTATTATTACCCTTGAAGATTTGAGCCATCCGATTAAAAGATTTACACATTGGGTTATTTGGAATATTCCTGCAACAGATAAAATTGCGCAGGCCATCCCATCAGGAAAAACAGTATCTTCACTAGAGGGTGCGGTACAGGGAATCGGATATGGATTTCACCGCTATGCAGGACCAAAGCCGCCGAAAGGTAAATCCCACAAATATTGTTTTACCATTTATGCGTTGGATTGCAAAATTAATTTGAAATCATCTTCTACTAAGAGAAAAGTTCTAAGTAAGGCAAATAGCCATATTATTCAACAAGGAGAAGTTTGTGGGTATTTTGAATAAAAAAGAAGAACTATCTTTAATCAATAGGGCTTTTGTGTAATTCTTTTGCACGGAAGTCCTATTCTTCTTTAGGGCAAAATCGTTGGGTTGCTTGGAAAAAACGGCTCTGGAAAAACAACACTGATGAAATCAATTCTTGGACTTTTGAGCCATTCGGGAGAAGTGTATTGGATAAGCTTATGGAGCTTTGCAGGGGTTGAATTTTTATGAATAATAGGATACAATAAAAAATGATAAAATTAAGATAAGATATTGATAAGGAGTACAAACATATGTTACAGATCAGACCTGTCTCAGATTTGAGAAATAAGTTTCCTGACATCGAGAAAATTGTAAATGCAGGAGAACCGGTATATCTGACTAAAAACGGATATGGAGCAATGGTGGTACTAAGCCTTGAGGAGTATTCAAAGCTGACTGATAGTGTGGAAATTGCGCTGGATAAAGCTGACAGGCTTGCAGCAGAAAATGCTGAACGAATGAGTCATGAGGAAGTTTTTGGAAATCTGCGGAGGAAAATAAATGCTCATTAAAAAGTACAGATTAAGTTATCTGCCATTTTTTTATGAAGATCTTGATGAGAAAATAACAATACCCATAATTGTTTCAAAATACTGTTGAAGAAAAGGAGTCCGTCATGGTATAATATTTAATTGTGTTGGACTCTTTTTCTTGTGGCAACTGATGTGCCAGTGGACTTGAACCGTATGGAAGCAGAATATGCCGGTTCTACTACCGAACAGACTTGCATCGCAATGGGGACTATGCTTGAAACCTGTCCGTGCTGTAAGTGATGTTCATTTTCTTACAGTGGATGAGCAGAACAAGTTCCTTGAAGCCGCCAGACGCTCACATAATTATCGACAGTATGCTCTATTGCTGGAAACTGGTCTTCGGACATCAGAAATGATTGGGCTTACATGGGATTCCATTGATTTGGAAGAAGCATACCCTGACTGTCAGTAAGACATTGGAATACAGACATCAGACGCATATATGGAGGGCGGGATCGCCTAAGACTTCCCACAGTTACCGCACCATCCCATTGACGGATAAAGCATACCAGATCCTCAAGGATTGCTACGAAGAGCGTAATTCCAGAAAGGAAGCAGAAACATTATCAAATGTTCTGGAATATGTGGATCGGCGGACAGGCGAAACAAAATGCCTTGTTATGAGGAATTTGGTTTTTGTAAATTTTAGTACCGGAGAGCCGGCAAAAAACAGTGGTGCGGTAAGAAAAAGGAACTTATTAGGAAGTGCATAAAATCAAGCTTTTTAAGGAGGATATAGATAGAAATGAAACTAGGAATCGTAGGACTGCCCAACGTAGGAAAAAGTACATTATTTAACTCTCTGACCAAAGCGGGAGCAGAGTCGGCCAACTATCCCTTCTGCACCATTGACCCCAACGTGGGAGTGGTGGCGGTACCGGACGAGCGGCTGAAGCTTTTGGGAGATATGTACCACTCAAAAAAGGTGACACCGGCGGTGATCGAGTTCGTGGATATTGCGGGTCTGGTGAAGGGAGCCTCCAAAGGCGAGGGACTGGGAAACCAGTTTTTGAGCAATATCCGGGAGGTGGATGCCATCGTCCATGTGGTGAGATGCTTTGAGGATTCCAATGTGATCCATGTGGACGGCAATGTGGATCCTCTGCGGGATATTGAGACCATCAATCTGGAACTGATCTTTTCGGATCTGGAGGTGCTGGAAAGGAGGCTGTCCAAGGTGGCCAAGGCCGCCAGAATGGACAAGACCTGCGCCAGGGAGCAGGCGCTGCTGGAGCGGATTAAGGAGCATTTGGAGAGCGGGAAGCCTGTAAAGACTCTGGAGCCGGAGGATGAGGAGGAGCAGGCGCTTTTGCGGGAGTATAATTTCCTCACGGGGAAGCCGGTGATTTACGCGGCCAATGTGGCGGAGGAGGATCTGGCGGATGACGGCGCGTCCAGCTCCATGGTGGAGAGTGTGAGAGGACTTGCGGCCCGGGAGGGCAGTGAGGTATTTGTGATCTGTGCCCAGATCGAGCAGGAGATCTCCGAGCTGGAGGAGGATGAAAAGGCCATGTTCCTGGAGGAGCTTGGACTTGCGGAATCGGGCCTGGAAAAACTGATCAAGGCCAGCTATCATGTGCTGGGATTGATGAGCTTTCTCACTGCCGGGGAGGATGAGACCAGAGCCTGGACCATTCGGATCGGCACCAAGGCGCCTCAGGCGGCGGGAAAGATCCACACGGACTTTGAGAGAGGCTTTATCAAGGCAGAAGTGGTAAATTATAAGGATCTCCTGGAGCAGGGATCCCTGGCGGCGGCCCGGGAAAAGGGGCTGGTCGGCATCGAGGGAAAGGATTATGTGGTGAAGGACGGAGACGTGATTCTGTTCCGGTTTAATGTATAAGAAGCAAATTGAAACGAGTGTCCGTCAGGGACGCAGAAGGGCAGTATTATGAATGCAGGCGATATAGCCTTTCCCCATTTGGGGATCTATCTGAGGGATGTACCGAAATCCTTCAACATATTTGGGCTGGACATAGCATATTATGGTGTGATTATTGGGCTGGGGGTACTGGCAGGCATCCTGATGGCGGCTCATCAGGCAAAGGTTACCGGACAGGACCCGGACACATATTGGGATTTTGCCATTTATGCGGTGATTTTTTCCGTGATCGGAGCCCGAATCTATTATGTCATATTTGCGTGGGACTATTATAAGGACGATCTTCTCAGTATTTTCCAGACCCGCAAGGGCGGAATGGCAATATACGGAGGCGTGATCGCCGCTTTTATCACGTTGTTTGTTTATTGCCGTATCAAGAAGAAAAATCCTCTGCTCATGGGTGACACTGCCATGCCGGGGCTGCTTTTGGGTCAGGTTATCGGGCGGTGGGGAAATTTTATGAACCGCGAGGTGTTCGGGGAATTCTATGACGGCCTGTTTTCCATGCAGCTTCCCGTGGCGGCGGTGCGCGCCAGGGATATATCGGAAAATATTGCCGCCCATATACCGGAGGGGGCAAATTATATCAACGTGCATCCCACCTTCCTGTACGAGAGTCTTTGGAATCTGGGAGTGATGGCTCTTATGCTTGTTTATCGAAAGCACAAGAGATTCGACGGGGAGCTTTGCCTTCTCTATCTGGGAGGCTACGGTCTGGGCCGGTTTATTATTGAGGGCATCCGGACGGACACGCTGTTTCTCCCCGGAACCACGATTCCCGTCTCCCAGGTTCTGGCCCTGCTGATGCTGATCTTTGCGGTTGGCGCGGATATTGTGGTACGGTTTGGACTGAAAAAGAAAGCTTTCAGAAAATAATTTTTTCAGGAAAAAAATGGATTAGAGTAAACATAAATATGGGGAAACGCAAAAAGCCCCCTACTATATCTGGTATAAAAAAGGCGAAAGCGCCCTGCAGATCATCTGCAGGGCGCTCTTTTTGCGCCGGTCAGAAAAAAATTTTTGCTTGTAAAAGGGGGCTGTTTATATTAGAATCTATATAAAAGTGGGATGGAGATGGCATCAAATACCATAAAGTGGGATGAAATGTTATTTTATGGATGAGATGAGGATCCTGTGGCAGACCCGCTTTTGCGAAAGACACGGTGTGAACAGTAACTGTTTGACCGGCATTCTGTCTGGCGTTTATGACTGGTGGTGATCGCGATGTTTATGGGCAGGTACAATCATACGATCGATCCCAAAGGCAGGTTGAGCATTCCTTCCAAATACCGCGAGATCCTTGGCGATGAGTTTGTGGTATCAAAGGGGATGGACGGCTGCTTATTTGTGTACGCCAACGATGCCTGGAAGGCTTTTGAAGAGAAGCTGGCATCACTGCCGCTGATTAACCGGGAAGCCAGACAATTTGCCAGATTTTTCCTGTCGGGAGCACAATATGTGACCGTGGACAAGCAGGGGCGTATTCTGATGCCCCAGGATCTGAGAGAGTTTGCCGGTCTGGAGAAGGACGTGGTTCTGGCAGGCGCAGGCGGACGCATCGAGATCTGGAGTCTGGAGAAATGGAATGAAAATACGGACCAGACGGATATCGATCAGATATCCCAGGGCATGATAGATTTGGGGCTCACCATATAAGGTGCTTCAAAAATGAAAACACGTAAAAGCGGATGAAAGGAAAGGGTGCCGGGAATGGATTTTACACATTACTCCGTGCTGTTGGAGGAAACCATCGAAGAGCTGAATGTAAAGCCGGACGGCATCTATGTGGACGGTACTCTGGGCGGAGGAGGACATGCCTGTCAGGTCTGCAGCCGGCTGGAGGAAGGGCATTTTTACGGCTTTGACCAGGATGCCGATGCCATCTGCGCCGCAGGAAGCAGACTGGCTCCTTTTGGGGACAGGGTCACTATTCTGCACGACAATTATCAAAACATACGGACAAGCCTGGAAGGACGTGGAATAAAGGGCGTGGACGGAATCCTTCTTGATCTGGGGGTATCCTCACACCAGCTGGATGCCGGGGACAGAGGCTTTTCCTATCGTTTTGACGCTCCTCTGGACATGCGTATGGACAGGAGGCAGACCCTTACCGCGAGAAACATTGTCAACGATTACCCGGAGGGTGAGCTGTACCGGGTGATCAGAGATTACGGAGAAGATAAATTCGCAAAAAACATAGCAAAGCATATAGTAAAGGCCAGGGCGGACAAGCCCATTGAGACGACCTTTGAGCTGAATGAGATCATACGGAGGGCTGTGCCCGCTAAAATGCGGCAGGACGGCCATCCTTCCAGGCAGACCTTTCAGGCGATCCGGATCGAATGTAATCGGGAGCTGGAGGTTCTTAAGGATTCTCTGGATGATCTGATCGGATTGTTGAATCCAGGAGGACGGTTTTGCGTCATCACCTTCCATTCCCTGGAGGATCGTCTGGTAAAGACAACATTCCGAAAAAATGAAAATCCCTGTATCTGTCCGGATTCCTTTCCGGTATGTGTATGCGGCAGGGTGTCCAGGGGAAAGGTGGTGACGAGAAAACCGATTCTTCCCGGAGAGAAGGAGCTGGCTGAAAACAGCCGGTCCAGAAGTGCCAGACTGAGAGTATTCGAAAAGAGGCACGGGGGATAGTAAATCAGAAAGCAGGAAGCGTAATGAGCCAAAATAGAAGGACCTATAGACAGGCTGCATATGAGAAGAGCGGCAGTGCCGGCAGAAGAACAGAATATGCTTACAATTATGGAAATACGGCGCACAGACTTCAGGTTCAGCCCCGCAGACAGGGGACTCCCGAGCCGGTGGCCGAGCCCGTGGTACGGAAAAACAGGGACAAGGCACGCCACATGAACCTTGGGTATGTGCTTTTCCTGGCGGCGGCCTTGTGCACCGCGGCGTTGGTTTTGGTAAATTATATTCAGCTGCAGGCAGAGCTTACCAACCGGATCAAGGAAGTGGCCGCCAAGGAGAGTCAGCTCAACAGTTTGAAGCTGGCCAACGATGAAGAGTACAACAGGATCATGAGCAGCATTGATCTGGAGGAGATAAAGCGCATTGCCATCGGTGAGCTGGGCATGACCTACGCCCAGGAGGGACAGGTTATTCTCTATCAGAACGAGAAGAACGACTATATGCGCCGGGCCGAGGGGAACGGGCAGTAGGGACAGGGCAGACGGATGGGAACAAACAGAAGGCAGAAAAAAAGCAGACAACAGGGCAGAAACAGACAACAGGACAGAAACAGGCAGCAGAATAGAAACAGACAACAGGATAGAGACAGACAGCAGGACAGAGACAGACAGCAGGACAGAATCAGGAAGCAGGACAGAATCAGAAGACCGGCAAGAATCAGAAGCAAGGCTAAAAACAGGTTTTCCATTAAAATGCAGAAGAAGCTGGTGGTGCTGTTTGTCATGGTATTGCTGGCCTTTGCAGGGTTGAGCACACGGCTGGTATGGATCACCAGGGAAAACGAGAATGAATATCAGAAGCGGGTTCTTTCTCAGCAGCAATATTCTTCCACAACGATTCCTTACCGGCGGGGAGATATACTGGACGTTAAGGGCACCAGGCTGGCGGCCAGCCAGAAGGTGTATAATCTGGTCATCGACGCAAGGGTAATGAATTACGATAAGAATTTTCTGGAGCCTACTCTTAAGGCCCTGGGTGATAATTTTGACCTGGACATGAGTAAAATCCGGGAGTATGTGACCAAAAATACCAACAGCTCCTGGTACGTACCCCTGAAGCGTCTGACCTATGAGGAAATCAGCGGTTTTCAGGCGGCTCAGCTGGAAAACAGCAACATCAGGGGAGTATGGTTCGAGGAAGAATATATGCGGACCTATCCTTATGGATCCCTGGCGGCGGATGTGATCGGCTTTACCAGTACGGATAATCAGGGAATGTACGGAGGGCTGGAGGAATATTATAACGACGTGCTCAACGGAGTGAACGGAAGAGAATACGGCTACCTGAATGACGATCTGATTCTGGAGCGGACCGTGAAGCCGGCCATGGACGGAGAAAATATCCATTCCACCATCGATGCCAATGTACAGATGATTGTGGAAAAATATCTGAGGAAGTTTATGGAAGAGCACCAGGATGAGGCCAGACCCGGAAACGGTGCGGAAAACGTGGGCTGCGTTATAATGTGGGTGGATACCGGAGAGGTTTTGGCCATGGCCAGCGCTCCCGGCTATGATCTGAACAACGCGAGGGACCCTCAGAGGCTCCTGGGCTCCATGATGGTGGAGCAGGTTACCAATGCCAACGGATATTTTGAGATCAAAAAGAACGGTACTGTCATTGACCAGTCGGTGCTGGATGCCATGGACGAGGATCAGCTGTATCTGAATCTGAACAACCTCTGGAAAAATTACTGCATCTCGGGAACTTACGAGCCCGGCTCCACGGCGAAGCCCTTTACGGTGGCCGCCGCTCTGGAAACAGGAAGCATTTCCCCGGACGCGTCTTATGAATGCGGGTATGTTTACGAGGTGGCGGGATATCCCATCCGCTGTCATAATCGGTACGAGCAGACGGTTACCCTGGAGCAGGCCATAGCAAACTCCTGCAATGTGGCCATGATGAAGATCGGTCAGGCCATGGGCAAGGATACCTTCTGCGAGTTCCAGAAAATATACAATTTCGGTCTGAAAACCAATGTGGATCTGGCGGGAGAAGCCAGAACGGCCAGTCTGATATACACCCCTGACTCCATGGGGCCGGTGGATCTTGCCACCAATACCTTCGGGCAGAACTTTAACGTGACTATGATCCAGATGATCACGGGATTTTGTTCTCTGATCAACGGAGGATATTATTACGAACCGCATGTGGTAAATAAAATCACAAACGCCAGCGGCGCCACAGTGAAGAACATCGAGCCCAGGCTGTTGAAGCAGACCATATCGGAATCCACCTCCAAGTATATCCGGCAGTATTGCAAGGCGGTGGTGGATTATGGAACCGGCGTGACGGCAAGGCCTCCCGGGTATGCCATCGGCGGAAAGACGGGGACGGCGGAGACCATCGACCAGAATACTCACAAACGCTCGGAGACAGATCACGTGGTATCCTTTATCGGCTATGCTCCTGCGGAGGATCCCCAGATTGCCATTTATGTGGTGGTGGACAGGCCCAATGTGGCGAAGCAGAGCGATCCCAAGCTGGCCACCGGCCTGGTGCGCAGCATCCTGATGGAGACGCTTCCCTATCTGAATATTTTTATGACGGAGGAGCTGACAGAAGAAGAAATCCGGGAATTGAATGCTCTTCAGCTGGAGATTACCACAGAGTATACCAGGCCTGCCGACGATGCGTCCGGAGAAGGGGAGAACCCTTCCGGGGGCAGTGATCCTGCCGGAGAGGGCGGGACACCGGGCGGAACCGGAAATGAACCCTCCGGGGAAGGAGACGCTTCCGTGGATCAGAAGCCCTGGATGAGCTTTCCGCTGGATGAATCGGGCTATCGTGTGGATCCGGAGACAGGAGACAAA
This sequence comes from uncultured Lachnospiraceae bacterium, assembly GCA_947177445.1. Lineage (GTDB taxonomy): Bacteria > Bacillota > Clostridia > Lachnospirales > Lachnospiraceae > Acetatifactor. The sequence goes on from CAMWUL010000027.1 coordinate 11,899, forward strand.
TATGACCCGGTTCATGGCTTTGTGGTGGAGGGCGGGGGATCCTCCATGGGAGCCGACGTGCCGGTCAACCCCAATATACAGTGACGGCAAGGACATATAGCGAATAATCTGCAAAAGAATCATAACCTCATAAAAAAGGGAATAAAGTAGAGTAACACCTTTTTTATGAGGTTCTTTATGCTGACGGACAATAATAAATTGTTCCACAGGAAGAAGATACTGACGGCATTTCTCCTGTGCACCGGCATTTTAGTGCTTTTGTTTGGAAGGCTGGTGTATCTGAGCGTATGGGAGGCAGAGCATTATTCCCAGATGGCGACCAGCCTGCATGAGAGAGAGCGAAGCATAAAGGCGGCAAGAGGGAGGATTCTGGACCGCAACGGTGTGGTGCTGGCAGACAATAAGACGGTCTGCACGGTATCTGTCATACATAATCAGATCGAGGACCCGGAGAGGGTGACGGAGGTCCTGTGTCAGGAGCTGGGACTGTCTGAGGAATATGTAAAGAATAGAGTGGAAAAATATTCCTCCATGGAGCGGATCAAGAGCAACGTGGATAAGGAGACTGGGGACCGGATCCGGGAATATGACCTGGCAGGAGTAAAGGTGGATGAGGACTATAAGCGCTATTATCCCTATGACCAGCTGGCCAGCAAGGTTCTGGGCTTTACCGGAGGCGACAATCAGGGGATCATCGGCCTGGAGGTGAAGTATGAGGAATATCTTCAGGGAGAGCCGGGGTACATTCTGACGGTGACGGATGCCAAGGGCATCGAGGTGGAAGCGGCAGGAGAGCGGCGGGTAGAGCCGGTGCCGGGCAGCGACCTGTGCATCAGTCTGGACATGAACATTCAATCCTATGCCACACAGCTGGCGGCCCAGGCCATGGCCACAAAGGAGGCGGACAGTGTTTCCATCCTGGTGATGGATCCCCGCAACGGGGAGATTCTGGCCATGGTGAATGTGCCGGAGTTTGATCTGAACAATCCCTACGAGCTCCCCGAAGGAACGCCGGAAAATATTTCCAGTGAGGAAAAGCAGAATCTCTTAAACGGTATCTGGAGAAACGGCTGCATCAACGACACCTATGAGCCGGGATCCACCTTTAAGATTATCACGGCGGCTGCCGGACTGGAGGCGGGAGCGGTGACGCCCGAGAGTACCTTCAGCTGTCCCGGCTTTATCGTTGTGGATGACAGAAAAATACGATGCCATAAGATCGCGGGACACGGATCACAGGATTTTGTCCACGCCACCATGAATTCCTGCAACCCGGTGTTTATCACGGTGGGGCTTCGGCTTGGGGTGGAGCAGTATTACAAATATTTTGAGGAATTCGGACTGAAGACAAAAACGGGAATAGACCTTCCCGGGGAGGCGGGAACCATCATGCACAAAATGGAGGATATGGGGAATGTGGAGCTGGCAACGGTATCCTTTGGCCAGTCCTTCCAGATTACGCCTATTCAGCTTTTGACAACGGCAGCATCCATCATAAACGGCGGCGTCAGGGTCACGCCGCATTTCGGAGTAAAGACCGTGGACGCGGAAGGAAATGTGCTGGAGGTCATGGAATATCCGGCGGTTGAGGGAATCGTATCTCAGGAAACCAGCGCCACTATGCGCCAGATCCTGGAGATGGTGGTGTCGGAGGGCTCCGGCAAAAACGGCAAGGTGGAGGGCTTCCAAATAGGAGGCAAGACGGCTACCAGTCAGACGCTTCCCAGGGGAAGCGGAAGGTACATAGCTTCCTTTGTGGGCTTTGCACCGGCAGACGACCCTCAGGTCATTGCTCTGGCTATCGTGAATAATCCGCAGGGTGTCTATTACGGAGGCCAGGTGGCGGCGCCCATCGTCCGTCAGCTTTTTGAAAATATTCTTCCGTATTTGGGGATAATGAGGTATAATCAATGAAAGGCGCAGGCTATGTTTAAGATATGCGTGTTGTCGGTTTCCATTTCCTTTGCTGTCAGTGCTCTGCTGGGTCCGGTGATGATTCCGTTTCTGCGAAGGCTGAAGGTTGGGCAGACAGTCAGGGAGGAGGGGCCGGAGACTCATTTGAAAAAGACCGGGACACCCACCATGGGAGGGATCCTGATCATGCTCAGCGTGGCGGCTGCCACACTGATTTTTGCAAAAGACAGGCCGGAGACGGCTCCGGTGCTTTTTCTCACCGTAGGTTTTGGGCTCATTGGCTTTCTGGATGATTACATAAAAGTTGTCTGTATGCGCTCCATGGGGCTGACTGCCTGGCAGAAGCTGTTTTTGCAGATAGCGGTTACCGGGGTTTTTGCATATTATCTTCTGCATTATACGGATATCAGCCTGGCCATGAAAATTCCCTTTTGGGGGGAATACCTGGATTTTGGATTCTGGAATGTGCCTATATTGTTTTTTATTGTGCTGGGCACGGTGAACGGAGTAAACTTTACGGACGGACTGGATGGTCTGGCAGGCAGCGTGACCATGATGGTAGCGGTATTCTTTACGGTGGTATCACAGGCCGGAGGCGGAGGTCTGGAGCCTGTAACCTGTGCCGTGGCCGGGGCGCTGATGGGATTTCTGCTTTTCAATGTGCATCCTGCATCGGTGTTTATGGGCGATACGGGATCCCTGGCCCTGGGCGGCTTTGTGGCAGCCTGTGCATATGTGCTGCAGATGCCTCTTTATATTGCCATTGTGGGGATCGTATATCTGCTGGAGGTGGCATCGGTGATCCTTCAGGTGGTCTATTTTAAGCTCAGCGGAGGGAAAAGAATCTTCCGGATGGCGCCGCTTCATCATCATTTTGAATTGTGCGGCTGGTCGGAGACGAAAATTACAGCGCTGTTTACCATCATCACTGCTCTGATGTGCCTGGTGGCGCTGCTGGGAGTATAATTATAATAAGGAAGGAACTGCTTGTACCGCCGGAGCCGGCGGTGTGACGAAAAAGCAGAAGGGAGGCAGCAGGAGGCGTGAGAGGATTATGTTAATGAAGGATAAAAAATGTCTTGTGATAGGCTCCGGTATCAGCGGAGTGGGTTCTGTGGGCCTGCTGGAGCATATGGGGGCCCGGGTGGTCCTATATGACAGCAGTGAAAAGCTCACTCCCAAGGATCTGCGGTCCCGGCTGCCGGAGGACAGTAAGGCGGTCTGTGTCACGGGGAAGCCGGATCGGCAGGTGCTGGAGGGCGTGGAGGCGGTGGTGCTCAGCCCCGGGGTGCCGGTGGATATTCCGCTGGTAAAGACACTGCAGGAGAGCGGAGCCCGGATTATGGGTGAGATCGAGCTGGGGTATCAGGAGGAAAAGGGCCGGGTGGCAGCGATCACCGGCACCAACGGCAAAACCACTACCACAACGCTGGTGGGAGAGATCATGAAGGCCTGGCTGGGCGGTGAAAAGGTGTTTGTGGTGGGAAATATCGGCAACCCCTATACCTCGGAATGCCGAAAAACCTCGGAAGAAACGGTTACGGTAGGGGAGATCAGTTCCTTTCAGCTGGAAACCATCCGGGATTTCCACCCCAGGGTATCGGCCATTTTAAATATTACGCCGGACCATCTGGACCGGCATCATACAATGGAGGCCTATGTGGCGGCCAAGGAGAACGTGACTCTGAACCAGACAAAGGAGGACATCTGCGTCCTGAATTATGAAAACGAGTTTACTCGGGCGTTTGGGGCCAGGTGTCCGGCCAGGGTTGTATTCTTTTCCTCCGTCAGGGAGCTGGGTGAGGGATACTATCTGAAGGAGGGCAGGATTTTTAAAAGCGGCGGCGGACAGGTGCAGGAGATTTTAGACACCCGGGAGCTTAAGCTTGTGGGAATATGCAATATGGAGAATGTGATGGCGGCCCTGGCCATAGCCGAAGGAATGGGTGCGCCTCAGGAGACGGTCCTTTCCGTGGTTCGAAGCTTCAGGGCTGTGGAGCACCGTATCGAGTATGTGGACACCAAAGGCGGCGTGGATTATTACAATGATTCCAAGGGAACCAATCCCGATGCGGCCATTCAGGGAATCCGTGCCATGAGCAGACCTACGATTCTCATCGGCGGCGGCTATGATAAACAGAGCGAGTATGACGAGTGGATCGAAAGCTTTGAGGGAAAGGTAAAATGGCTGGTTCTTATCGGTCAGACCCGGGAAAAAATTGCGGAGTGCGCCAGGAGACATGGCTTTGACCGGATCCGTTTTGCAGATACCTTTGAGGAATGTCTGAGGCTGTGCACAAGCCTGGCCGGAGAGGGAGATGCGGTTTTGCTGTCGCCGGCCTGTGCCAGCTGGGGAATGTTTCCCAATTATGAGGTACGCGGCCAGCTGTTCAAGGAATATGTCAGAGGACTGGGGTAAAACATGCGCCGCCGGATGCGGCATGGAGGTTTGGTTTTATGGCGGCACAGAGAACATCTCGCAAAAGAAGAAAAAAGGAGCAGACAGAATATTTCTTTGATTACAGTATGTTGTTTATCGTTCTGTTTCTGCTGGGCTTTGGATTGGTGATGATCTATTCTGCCAGCTCCTACGAAGCCTTTCAGGAATACAAGGATGCGGCCTATTATTTGAAAAAGCAGCTGACGGCCATTGTGATCGGTCTTGTAATGATGATCGTTACGGCAAATATTCCCTACCATTTCTGGGAGCGGTTCGCCCTGCTTGGTTACATTGTCTCGGCGCTTTTGATCCCGGTGGTGCTGACGCCGCTGGGAGTGGAATCCCACGGAGCCAGGCGCTGGATCAGGATTCCCGGCATCGGTCTGAACGTGCAGCCCGCGGAGGTGGCGAAGCTGTGTATGATCCTGTTTCTGGCCACCCTGGTCTGTAAGATGGGAAAAAGCGTCCGCACCATGAAGGGCTTTATCCTGATGGTAATCATACCCTTTCCCATTGCCGGCGAGATTTACCTGATCACACAAAACCTGAGCTCTGCCATCATTATTCTGGGAATTGCCGTGCTCATGGTCTTTGTGGCCAGTCCGGATTACAAGAAATTTGTCATTATGGGTGTGGGCGTCCTGGCCCTGGCGGCGCTGGCAGTCTTTCTGGTGGTGTCCGGGGACGGGGAAGGAGGCTTTAGAAGCGGACGGATACTGGCCTGGCTGAATCCGGAGAGCGATCCCCAGAATAAAGGCTTCCAGACGCTGCAGGCCCTGTATGCCATCGGCAGCGGAGGCATCTGGGGCAAGGGTCTGGGTCAGAGCATGCAGAAGCTGAGCTTCCTTCCGGAATCACAGAACGACATGATTTTTTCCATTATCTGTGAGGAGCTGGGAATATTCGGAGCCATTGCAGTGATACTGATGTTTATCATGCTTCTGTGGAGAATGATGGTCATCGCCAACAATGCCGGCGACCTGTTCGGCGCCATGCTGGTGGTAGGAGTCATGGGGCATATCGCAATCCAGGCGATTTTGAATATCGCGGTGGTGACAAACACCATCCCCAATACAGGCATATCCCTTCCCTTTATCAGCTATGGAGGATCATCGGTTATGTTCCTGCTCATTGAGATCGGATTGGTCCTGAGCGTGGCCAGAAGGATACAGCTGAAGGAGCTTGCGTGAGCAGGTTTCCGTGTCAGAACAGTGGACATGACACCTGGATAAGCCCTGCTACATAGGATAGAATAGATTCTTTTGATACCGGATGGTGTTCTATGGATTCTATTTGTATTCAGGGCGGGGTGGCTCTGGAGGGCAAGGTTTGCATTCAGGGCTCAAAGAACGCTTCACTGCCGATTTTGGCGGCGACGCTGCTTACAGGAGAGACTTCTTTTATCAGAAATTGTCCAAGGATTGCGGATGTATATGCCATGGTAAGCCTGCTGAAAAGCCTGGGCTGCGTGGTGAGATGGCAGGAAAGAGGGATCACGGTGGATCCTTCCCGGGTGCGGAGAGGGGATATGCCCCGGGAGGCGGTGACAGGAATGCGCTCATCCCTGTTTCTTTTGGGAGCGCTGGTGGGCAGATGCGGGGAGGCTGTGCTGGAGCATCCCGGCGGCTGTGTGATCGGGGAACGCCCTATCGACCTGCATATTTCGGCTTTGAAACAGATGGGAGTGGAGTTCTCGGAGGAGAGGGGACGGCTTCGTGCCGTGGCAGACAGGCTTCACGGCGCCCGGATCTGCCTGCCCTTTCCCAGCGTGGGCGCCACGGAAAACATTATATTGGCGGGAGTCATGGCGGAGGGAGACACCATTCTGGAGGGAGCGGCAAGAGAGCCGGAGATCACCGCGCTTTGCCGGTATCTTCAGTGCTGCGGGGCCCGCATCGAGGGAGCGGGGACGGGCCGTCTGATGATTCGGGGCGGCAGGAGGCTTTACGGGACGGATTTTACCGTGCCGTCAGACCGGATCGTGGCGGGAACCTACCTTTTGACCTGCATTGGAACGGGAGGCAGTGTCCTTCTGGAAAATGCGCCGGAGAAAGACATGGTATCCGTGCTGGAGACGGCGGAGAGAATGGGCGCAAAGCTGTGTGTTTCCGGGGAGGGCATTTATGTACAGGCGTCTGTGCCGCCTAAGTGTCTGGGGTGTCTCAGAACGGCTCCCCATCCGGGATTTCCCACGGATCTGCAGTCGGTTGCGCTTGCCGTGGAGACAATTGGCGACGGCTTCAGTGTCATTGAGGAGACTATTTTTGAAAATCGCTTCCGGGTGGTGGAGGATCTGCGCAGGATGGGGGCATGTATCGAGATGAGGGACAAAAAGAGTGCGCTTGTGAAGGGAGTGCCTGCCCTGAAGGGGGCCGCAGTACAGGCCCGGGAGCTTCGGGGAGGCGCAGCTCTGGTGGCAGCGGGACTCATGGCCAGAGGTGAGACTCTGGTCACAGGATGTTCGTTTATATACCGCGGATATGAAAATATCTGCAGAGATTTCAGAGAGTTAGGGGCGCGTGTGGTAAGTGTTTAAGAGCAGAAGGACAATAATCACGCTGCTGTGTATGGCTGTTTTGGCCGCGGCGGTGCTGGGAGCCGGATATTATATCCGGGCAGCCTACACTGTCCGCACAGTATACGTGGAGGGAAATGTACACTATACGGAGGACGATATCAAGGCTATCGTCATGGATGGGTTCCTGGGGGATAATTCTCTCTATCTTTCCCTGAAATATAAAAACAAGGGGATAGAGGGAATCCCCTTTGTGGATGTGATGAACGTGGAGGTGCTGGCTCCGGATACCATCAAGATCATCGTATATGAAAAGGCGTTGACCGGATATGTGAGTTATCTGGATGCCTATATCTATTTTGATAAGGATGGCAGCGTGGTAGAGTGCTCCAGCGTGAAGACGGGAGGAATCCCCCAGGTCACCGGTCTGTCTTTTGACCATTTTGTGCTGGGGGAGCCGCTTCCCGTGGAGGAGCCGGAAATTTTTGGAAGTATTCTGAATATCACAAGGCTTTTGAAAAAGTACAGCCTGGATGCGGACAAGATCTATTACAACCGGTCCGGGGCGGTGACGCTTTATTTCGATCAGGTGAAGGTGGCGCTGGGTACGGATGCCGTCACCCTGGAGGACAAGCTGATGGCGCTTCCCAACCTTCTGCCCAGTTTAAGCGGCAGAAAGGGTACTCTGCAGATGCTGGCTTACGACGAGAGCGGAGGAAGGTACACATTTAAACCGGAATAGAGTGTATATGGCGAAAAGCGGATTAAGATTTAATAAAAAACAGTTGATTAATTTGCAAAATAATTATATGATAGTCTATAGGACTTAAGTGACATGAAGGAGGGCGTATTCTTGCTTGAAATTAAGACGAACGATGCTGAATCTGCCGCTAAGATCATAGTAGTGGGTGTGGGCGGAGCAGGTAATAATGCTGTCAATAGAATGATAGATGAACGCATAGACGGAGTAGACTTTGTAGGTGTCAATACGGATAAACAGGCTTTGCAGCTCTGCAAGGCTCCCAGGCTTCTTCAGATCGGCGAAAAGCTGACCAAGGGGCTTGGCGCGGGAGCCAGGCCGGAGGTGGGAGAGAAGGCGGCGGAGGAAAGCGCCGAGGATATTGCCGGAGCTCTGAAGGGGGCGGACATGGTGTTCGTCACCTGCGGCATGGGCGGCGGTACCGGAACGGGAGCGGCCCCTGTGGTGGCGAGGCTTGCCAAGGAAATGGGTATTCTCACGGTAGGCGTCGTGACAAAGCCCTTCCGTTTTGAGGCCAAGGTCCGCATGGTCAATGCCATCAGCGGCATCGAGCGGATCAAGGAGCATGTGGATACCCTGATCGTCATACCCAACGACAAGCTCCTGGAGATTGTGGACAGGCGTACCACCATGCCCGAGGCTCTCAAAAAGGCAGACGAGGTACTGCAGCAGGCCGTGCAGGGCATCACCGACCTGATCAATGTGCCTGCCGTGATCAACCTGGATTTTGCCGATGTGCAGACTGTCATGAAGGACAAGGGTATTGCCCATATCGGCATAGGAGAGGGAAAGGGCGACGACAAGGCCCTGGAAGCGGTGAAAATGGCAGTGGAGAGTCCTCTCCTGGAGACTACCATCACCGGGGCAAGCCATGTGATTATCAATGTGTCGGGAGACATTACCCTTGCGGATGCCAGCGATGCTGCCAGCTATGTGCAGAACCTGGCAGGCGAGGAGGTCAATATTATCTTTGGCGCCATGTACGACGCCTCCAAGTCGGACAGCTGTACCATCACCGTGATCGCCACGGGACTGGAGGACATGGCAGGGGTTAATATGCAGGCAAGGCTGAGCGGATCCAATACATACAGGCAGCCCGTAGCTCATGCGGTGCCGAATTCCATGAAGGCGCCTAACAGTCAGCCCGGTTCCGCCGGACAGCCCGGTCAGTTTCAGCCGAATGTAAGGTCCGTACAGGGGATTCAGAAGCCGGTGGACATCAGAAGCTCCGTGGAGGAGAAGACATTGAAGATTCCGGATTTCCTTCAGAGAAAGTAAAAATTCAATAAGTTTTTTAGTCCGCAGGATAACGAGACGGTTGTCCTGCGGATTTTTAATGTCGAAAAAAACGCTTCTTCCGCGCCTCACATTTGACAAATTCCATGCCGTCTTCCCTTTATAATCATTATGAAAAGGATGATGCCTATGCGCTATGAACTTTATGCCGACAGTCTGTTTGTGATCAATTTTGTGATGAACCTTTACCTGCTGTTTCTTGTGGACCGCAGTACCTTCCGCACTGCCACGCCGGGAAGACTGCTGCTGGGAGCGGCATTCGGAGGCTTCAGCAGTCTGCTGCCGTTTGTACTTTCCGCACCGGGACTGCTGAAGCAGGTGCTTGGGATGGCCGCAGGGGCGGCGGGCATGATTGTGATCACATTTTCTGTGAAGCGGTTCAGAACCTTTCTGAAGCTCCTCGAGAAGCTTCTGGTATATTCCTTCTGCATGGGAGGCGCCTTGCTTTTCCTGGTCCAGACCTTTCCCGGGATAAGGGCTGCGCTTACCGGCGTCTGCGGGATCCTGGGAGCCGGCGGCATCCTCTGCCTGTTCCTGGGGCGGATCTGTAAGGGTAAGGGACAGGAGGACAGCATATGCCGTGCAGTTCTGATCCACGGCACCAGGAAAGCGGCGGTGAACGCGCTGATCGATTCGGGAAACAGCCTGACGGAGCCTCTCAGCGGCAGTCCGGTGTCCGTGGTGGATGAGGATATATTCCGGAAGCTTTGGGGTGACAGTGTCCAGGGATGCAGAGTCATTCCCTATCACAGCATCGGGAAGCGGAGAGGAATCCTGATGGGATATCTGCTTCCGGAGCTTCGGCTGGAGGTGGGAGGGCTGGAAAGGACCTTCCGGAGAGTTTATATCGCCGTCAGCAAAGAGGAAATAGCTTCGGACAGCGCAGGGGCGGAAGCCGTCAAAATGATCATAAATCCCAGGCTTCTGGAGGAAGCCGGAAAAGGGAAGCAGCCAAAGCGGCAGAATGAGAGGACATATGATTCTGAAAGTAGCGATACCGGGAAAAATGCAGTTTAAGATCATACGAAGAGAGAAGCTGCTCCTGCATGGCAGGAGAGGAGAGATCCATTACATAGGAGGGGCAGAGGTGCTTCCGCCGCCCCTGGAGGTGGACCGGGAGACGGAGGTCATTAATGATCTGGGAACCGAGATTGATGCGGAGGCAAAGGCCATTTTGATCGAACATAATCTGCGCCTGGTAGTCTACATCGCTAAAAAATTTGATAATACGGGAGTGGGAGTGGAGGATCTGATCTCTATCGGCACCATCGGACTGATCAAATCCATCAATACCTTTAACCCGGAAAAAAATATCAAGCTGGCCACCTACGCCTCCCGGTGCATTGAAAACGAGATTTTAATGTATCTGCGGCGAAATAATAAAACGAAGCTGGAGGTTTCCATCGACGAGCCTCTGAATGTGGACTGGGACGGGAACGAACTGCTTTTGTCCGATATTCTGGGAACCGACGAGGATGTGATCTACAGAGACATTGAAAATGAAGTGGAACGCAAGATCCTTCTGGGGGCCATCAGCAAGCTTTCGGACCGGGAGAGAATGATCATTAACCTTCGGTTTGGACTGGGAAGCCAGGACGGACAGGAGATGACACAGAAGGAAGTGGCATCTATGCTGGGAATTTCCCAGTCCTACATATCCCGGCTGGAGAAAAAAATTATGCGCCAGCTGAAAAAAGAAATGAATGAGCATATTTAGTGTTTGTAAAAGGAGGTGAAATGGGGTATACTGAATATGGAGGCTCTGGCATATCTTTTGCTGAATCCTTTGACCGGCAAAAGAGGCGCCGGGGCCTTTTTGCTGTACACAAATACAGAAGAAGTATAAGCCCATGGGAATCGGCGGGAAGTGATTGACATGATACGGCGTGAAGATATATTATCGATGGAATTTTTAAAAAAGACGGAGTTTACCGGCTGTTGTCAGGGAATGCGGTACCGTCTGGAGGGCGTTTCGGGAGAGGAAGGAAAGCGGCTCAGGTGCACTGTCTGGCCGGAGCCCTTTAATTTTTTCAAAACACCGGAGGAAGAGAAGGAAACGGCGGAGTTTTCCTTTGACGAGGACGGTGTGACAGATGCGGTGGCCTGGATGAACGACAGGCTGTTTGAGGAAAAGGATAAGTGGGATCATGCGGGTGAAAACTGGGATCGTTTCCGGTAGAATGTACAGAACCGTGTTTCGTAAAATCTGGCGGATCTGCCGATGAAAAGCGAGGTGCCGGGAAGCCGCAGAATTGATCAGGAAATGAGCAGAAATGATAGAATATATATATAATGATATGTTGTCTATGGTCAGGTATCTTCCCTATAGTCTGGCAATAGGGCTGCCGGCGGCCTGCATCTGCCTGCTGGCTGCCAGGCTCTGGCGCGGAAAAGAGGGAGGAGTTAAAGGCAAGTATGTGCCCGTGGCCGTGTTTGCGGTTTACCTGACGGTAATGCTGACCATTACCTTTTTGTCCCGGGAGAGCGGAACGAGAAGAGGCATTATGGATCTGGAGCTGTTTTCCACCTGGGGTATTAATGACAGAAACAATGCGTTCGTGGTGGAGAATGTTCTCTTGTTTATTCCCTATGGCTTTGCCTGTCCATGGGCTTTTCGCCGTGCCCGGAATTTGTTCTGCTGTACGTTGATCGGGGCAGTTACAAGCTTAGGGATCGAGTCCCTTCAGCTGCTTACCAGAAGGGGCTACTTTCAAATTGACGATATTTTGACTAACACGCTGGGCACGATTTTGGGATTCCTGATATACTGGCTTTGGAGGGGCGTGTGTCGGATATTCCGGGGCAGACCGGCGGAGGACACGCGTGAAGACCTTTAGGGGGCGGGCGCTGATGTTGAAGAATAAGACAAAAAAGAATAAGACAGAACAAAATGCCGGGTCCTGTAACAGGGAGCCGGCATTTTGCATTAAATTGCAAAAACTGTGATCAGGATACAAAAGCTATAATCAGAAATATATTTATTATAGAAAGAAAAACCGTCATATTGTACTATGAATGTATCAAATTTGAGGACCGCGGAAGTCATATTGACAGAAAGTAAAACAATACCACAAAAAAGGGAGGCGATTAGATGATTTTCCTGGATCACCATGGAAAAAAAGGATACAATTTGGACAAAAAGGAACATCCGTTAAACGTGGAGCTGGGTTATGCGCATTTTTCCAGGAACGGAGAGAAGGATTTTGTCAGAAAGATTATCGGATACGAAATCCTGGAAGACGGAGTCCTGTTTCAGACGGATACTTATCATGAGAGAATCGCGCTGGTAAAGGTGACTTTTTCCGGGGAGACGCTGTTCCGCTTTCAGATGTTCCCGGAATGCAGACAGACAGAGCGGCCCAACGCGATTTTTTCTTTTGACAGCCATACCGGAGTGAGGGTGGATGAGGAAGAGGATTATATTACGGCGTGCACGGACAGAGTGACTCTCCGCTTCCGCAAGTGCCCCTGGGAGATGACGGTTTTTCTGGACGGGGAAGAACTTACCAGAGAGCAGATCAAAGATTTTGACGTGGGACAGAAATATAAATCGATTCCCCTGGGATTTACGGTGGGAGACGACGGCAGGATAACGGATGCCTTCGAGACCATGTATATGTATTGTGACGAGGCTTTCTACGGTTTCGGGGAGAAATTCACTGCTTTCAACAAAAGGGGACAGCGAATCACCGTATGGCAGAGAGATGCCCAGTCCACCAACTCTGACGTATCCTACAAGGGAATGCCCTACTTTATGAGTTCGTCGGGATATTCCATATTGATGAACACGTATACCAGAACTCATTTCAATATGGGAGCGTCCTCCGGCGTGGCCTATACTATGGAGACGGAGGATCCGTATCTTGACTATTATATGTTCTGCAACAGAGATTATAAGGGAATTCTCAAAGACTACACCGCCAGGACAGGAAGGTCTCCCATGATTCCCAGATGGGCCTTCGGTTTCTGGATGTCCCGCATGAGTTATATGAACAGGGCCGAAGTGGAAGAGATCGTGGAAAAGATGGAAGAATTCGGAATGTCGGCTGATGTGGTGCATATCGATGGCTGGCTGGACATGATGTCGGAGGAAGGCAGTACGGAAATACTGGCCTTTGACGAAAAGAGATTTCCCGATCCCGAGGAAATGATTCGTAAACTTCGGGAAAAGGGATTCCATCTGTCCCTCTGGATGTTCCCTTATGTATCTCTGAAAGGCAGATGGGGAAGAGGCGATGAAAATTCCAGACAGTTCGAACTGATGAAGCAGAGAGGATATCTGGTGAAAGATCAGGACGGAGGCGTATGCCTGTTTCCTCTGGGAGAGGGCGGCGACACGGGAAGCGCCATGATGGCAGCACTGGACTTTTCCAATCCGGAGTGTGCGGCTTATGTGAAAGAGCGGGTAAAACGTCTGATGCGGATGGGCGTGGGCGTCATCAAAACGGACTTTTCGGAGGAACTTCCTGAGACAGCCGTGTACTATGACGGTCTCACCGGTGTGGAAGGGCATAATAAGTATACTTATCTGTATTCCAGAACCATTTATGAGGCCTCTGCCGAGGTGAAGGAGGAGATGGGAGAAAAGGCTCTGATCTGGTGCCGCAGCGGTTATGCGGGAAGCCAGAAGTATCCGGCTCACTGGGCGGGAGATTCCTCCGCATCCGAAAACAATCTGGCGGCTATTTTAAACGGCGGGTTGAGTATGGGGATCAGCGGCGTATCCTTCTGGGGATTTGACATTGGAGGTTTTTACAACTGTGATTATGAAGGAAACAGGAGCATCCCCGGAGACGAAGAATATATCAGATCGGTACAGATGGGGCTGATGTCCCCGCTGAGCAGAAGCCACGGCCAGTCTACGCCCAGAGAACCCTGGTTTTATTCCCGGGAGGCTCAGCAGGCCTTCCTGAAAATCAACAAGCTCAGGTACCGAATGACGCCCTATCTGTACAGCACCGCCTATGAGACCCACAGGGACGGACTTCCCATGATGCGCGCCATGGTGCTGGAGTATCCGGAAGATCTCAATGTGCGGAATCTTTCTACACAGTATATGCTGGGCGGCGCTCTGCTGGCAGCGCCGGTATTCGATCAGAAGGTACACAATATTTACCTGCCTCAGGGCAGCTTTGTGGAGCTTTATACCGGAAAGCGGATTCAGGGCGGCAGATGGATCGCCCCGGAGAAAGAGATCGACAAAATTCCCCTGTATATTCGGGAGAACAGTATGATTCCCATGCTGAAGGAAGCGCCGATGCATATCGGGGAGGAAAATTTCTCGCATCTGCAGGTGGTGCTGAATCTGACGGATTCCATGACGCAGCCTTATTATGACGACGGAGTGGAAGGCGGTATGAGCGCCCGGGTGGAGAACGGTGTGCTGACTGCGGATATCCGGGGAATGGATGTGGATGAGATCAGGGCATATCTGAAAGATGAAATTGACCGCGCCCTGATCAACGGAACAGAATGGAAAATTCGGAAAGAAGATCGGTATTATACGATTGAGAGGGAGGATATATGATGAAAAAAGTACTGGCATGTTTGTTATGCGTATTGATGACAATGGGAATGCTGGCCGGCTGCGGAAAGGGGGAAGACCAGAGTCAGAATTCAAAGCCTGCAGAAAGCGGAGCAGGGGACAGCGGGACGCCGGGGGAAGAGCCTTATAAAGCGCGTATGATCATTGCGCTGCCTGCCGCGTCACCCAGCGAGGGCGAAGTGAGCAGAATGCTGGAAAAACTCAACGAACTGACACTGGAAAAACTGAATATGACACTGGATCTTCAGATTCTGCCCTTTGCGGCTTACCTGGAGCAGATCCAGCTGGAGCTGAGCTCAAAAAGCGACCTGGACATTTTTACTTCTGTATCGGCCTACGGCCCCAGCTGGGTCAATGCAGGCTATGTGGCCGATATGAAGCCTCTTCTGGAGGAATACGGTCAGGATGTGCTGAACAGTTACGCGTCTCCGGAAGTGGCCATGTCTCCCAGCCTGAACGGCTATGTATACGGCGTTCCCGTGCACAAGGAGATCTCCCAGCAGGCTACTGTTTTCTTCCGCACGGATATTCTGGAGAAGTATAACATCGATGTAAGCAATATCCATTCCATAGAGGACGTGGACGCTCTGTATGCTCAGGTGGCCGAGAAGGAACCTGACATGTGGATGATCGCGCCGGACAATCTGGGAATGCCGGAGCTTTCCCCTCTGGATTATGTAGGCGGACTAGAGACATATGCCATTATGGATCCTGCAAACACTACAACAGTGGAAAATTTTTTTGCCACGGATACCTTTAAAAAATGGTGTACCTATGTGCACAAATGGTTTGAGAACGGCTGGGTGAACAGCGGGGCTGCTTCCGATACGGAATCCTATTATTCCTATATCAAGTCGGGACAGGCGTTTTCCTTCTTCAGCGATTATGGTCATCCTCTGTCTGAGATCGATCAGGAAAATAACTGCGGCGGCGTGGATCTGACCATGGTGCAGCTGGCAGAGCCTCTGGCTACCACAGCCACCAGCGCGGTATTCTGCTATTCCATCGGCAGCGGCAGTAAGGATCCTGCAAAAGCCATGCAGATGCTGAACTTCCTTATGAGCAGTACGGAGGCCATGAACCTGCTGAACTGGGGTGTGGAAGGCGAGGATTATGTGGTGAACGCCGACGGACTTCTGGATTATCCAGAAGGAAAGGACGCGTCCACTGTGGGATATCACCTGGGTGCAGGCTGGATATTGCCCAATCAGTTCGTATGTACACCCTGGTCTACGGACGGTGCGGATATTTACAAAAAGATCGAGGATTATAACGCCTCATCCATTATTTCAAAAGCCATGGGCTTTACCTTTGATCCCACTCCCGTGCAGGATCAGATCAGTGCGGTGTCCAATGTCCGGGCCAAGTATTACAAAGCGTTGATTACTGGCGCGGTGGATCCGGAAGAGTACATTCCGATTCTGCTGGAAGAAATGCAGGATGCCGGATCGGAGGATGTGATTGCCGAGATGCAGCGTCAGCTGGACGAGTGGATGGCAGGCAGATAGACGTTAACATTGAAAAGCGCAGGGCGGCGTCTCTTTATGGGGGAAGGCGCCGCCGGAAGCTGAAAAGCTGCGTTTTGGAGAGGAGGAAGACTTATGGCAGACCCATCCAAAAAGAGAAAGCCGGGTTCCGGAAGAACAGTGCGGCTGAAACGGTTCTTGCCTCTGTATCTGATGATGCTCCCCGCCTTTTTGTATCTTCTTATCAACAACTATCTTCCCATGGGCGGTCTGGTGCTGGCATTCAAAAAATACAATGTGCAGGACGGTATCTGGGGAAGCGCCTGGGCAGGCCTGTCCAATTTTACCTTTTTGCTGAAGAACAGAGAGCTGCCCATTTTATTCCGCAACACGCTGGGATATAATATATGTTTTATTCTTGTAAATATGGTCCTGGGGGTAAGTCTTGCCATTCTGATAACGGAGATCCGCAATAACACATTCCGCAAGATGGCCCAGAGCAGCGTGCTTTTTCCCTTTGTAGTATCCATTATTATTGTGTCCTATATGGTGAGAGGATTTCTGGATCCCGAGGCAGGGCTCCTGAATCATCTGCTGATGAGCCTCGGGCACAAGCGGATTTCCTGGTACGACAAGGAACAATACTGGCCCTTTATTCTGATTTTTGTCAATACCTGGAAAAGCGTGGGCTATGGCTGTATTTTGTACATTTCCACCATTATGGGAATCGATATGTCTCTGTATGAGTCCGCTTCCCTGGACGGAGCCAGCAAATTTCAGAAGATCCGTTATATCACGCTTCCGTTTCTGAGGCCCACGATTATCACGGTGGCCCTGTTGGCAGTGGGCAGGATTTTTAACAGCGATTTCGGCCTGTTTTATCAGGTGCCTCAGGGTTCCGGTCTGATCACCAATGTGACTCAGACCATAGATACCTTTGTTTACAAAGCCCTGACCAGCCAGAGCAATATCGGCATGTCGGCGGCAGCCAGCTTTTTCCAGTCGGTGATTGGCTTTACGATGATATTGATCTTTAATACCATAACCAGCAAAGTCAGCAAAGAAAACGCTCTGTTTTAGGAGGAAAGCATGATCAGATCAAAACAAGACAAATATTTTGAAGCGGCGGCTTATATCATTATGACGATCGTGATGATTCTGGTGCTTTTTCCGTTCCTTCTGCTGTTTATGTCTTCTGTTACGGAGGAAAGCTCGCTGCTTATCAACGGTTATTCCATTTTTCCCAGAGAGTTCAGTCTGGGGGCATACGCTTATATCTGGCAGTCCCGTGATACGATTTTTCGGGCATATGCCACAACGATCTGCATTACGGCGGTGGGAACCTGCCTCAATGTGCTGATTACGGCGCTGGTGGCCTATCCTTTGTCTCTGGATTATCTGCCCGGGAAAAAAGTCTGTTCGTTTCTGCTTTTGTTTACCATGCTGTTTAACGGCGGGCTGGTTCCTACCTATATGGTTTACACTACGGTGCTCCATATCAAAAACACATATTTTGCTCTGCTGATGCCCAACCTCCTGTTCAGCGCCTTTAACGCCATCATTGTCAGAACATATTTACGCTGTAATATTCCTCAGGAGCTGTATGAATCCGCCAGGATAGACGGAGCGTCGGAAATACATATTTTCTGCAGGCTGGTTCTTCCTCTGGGGAAATCCATTTTTGTTACGATCGGAATTTTCTCCGGTCTGGGATATTGGAATGACTGGATGAACGGGTTATACTATGTAAGTGAATCGTCAAAATATTCTATTCAGCAGCTTTTGAATGTGATGGTAAAAAATATTCAGTATCTGACCCAGTATGGCAAGAGTGTAGCGGGCGAGGGAATTCCCAGTATCAGCCTGCGCATGGCAATCGCTTTTGTGGCCATGGTTCCCGTGCTGCTGCTTTATCCCTTCCTGCAGAAATATTTTGAAAAAGGGATTACTTTAGGAGCAGTGAAGGGATAGCGGACCAGGATTTTAACCGGTATGCATGCTGAAAGCGAGAGAGGTATCAAAATGTATCGCAGTCTTTTCCGGAGAAATATGAGGTGGATTTTGTTTTTTGGCATTCTGGTACAGGCGGCATGTGTGTGTCTGCTGATCTATTCCCATACCAGAATATCGGAGGTGGCCAGGAATAATATTCGTCAGTATGCAGACCGGTATGTGGACCGGATGGAATCCGATCTGAACAGAAATAATACCTATATGGGACAGAACACCGTGCTGGTCAAGGACTATCGGACCATGTTTCAGCAGCCCGCTCTACAGCTGGTAAACAGGATCGAAGAGCTGCAGAACACATATAAAATCTTAAGTCAGCTGTCGGAAAGCGAATATCATTTTTTTATATATAACAGAGAAAACTGTCAGTTTGTGGAACTGACCACGGTCCATCTGGATTTTTCCATGTACCGCCGGATCAGGCCGTGCATTATGGAATGGATCGAAGAGGAGCCGGCAAACGGCAGCCTTCATCTGTTGGATACGCCGGAACAGAGAATCATAGTGGCAGCCTGGATCTACGGAGATTTTGTGGCGGGATCCTGGATCGGGGAGGAAGATTTCCTTTCGGGGATGAGTATGCTGGACTGTGGACCTGACGGAGGAATCAGTCTGATCCGCGACGACGAGTATGAGGAAGAAGAGGAGTCATCCTTCCGCACCAGTATTCTCTGGTATCGCCTGGACACAGTAAATGCGGATTTTCGAATTCGCGTGGCCGTATCCCAGCAGGGGGAAATCTATCAGATCATGTTTATCCAGATTGCCCAGTTCCTGCTGGCTTCTCAGATAATGGTCGTGTTGTTCTGGCTGATTCATCAGGTGAGAACCAGGCTTGTAATACCCATGAAAAATCTTTCCCGGGTGCTGGACCGGTATCAGGAAACGGAACTGAGTATTGCAAAACAGCAGTCGGATACAGCTTTTCCCGATGCGCTGGACGATGCCTATGAAATTCTGGATCAGTTGGGAAAGAAGGCGGAGAAACTGTCTGTGGAACTATATGAGACGGAAATGGCGAAGAAGCAGCTGGAGATCAATTTCCGCCAGCTGCAGATCAGACCTCACTTTTTCGTCAACTGTCTGGCCATGATTTTCGGAATGGCTCAGGTGCAGGACATAGAAAAGATTCAGCAGATTACGGTCTGTCTGTCCGAGTATTACCGATATCTGCTCCATGACTGTATGGATATGATGCCTCTGTGGCGGGAAGTGCATCACATGGAAAACGTGATTCGGATCAATTCCGAGTGGAACAGTCAGCAGTTGTCTTTTGTCTGTGAGATGGAAGAAGAGGTCAGGGAGTGGCAGATTCCGGTGCTGATGGTCAGTACCTTTCTGGAAAATTCTCTGAAATACGCAATGGGGAACGAGGGAATTCTGGTGCTTCGGCTCACGGCCCGCCGGTGTCTGAGACAGGACAAAAACGCGTTGTACCTGAAGATTACGGATAATGGGGAAGGGTTTCCCGGGCAGATGCTGCAGAAACTGAACAGCGGAACCTGGGATGCGGAAAAAGAGGGACGCCATATTGGCATCAGCAATGTAATTCAGAGGCTGAAACTGATTTACGGAGGCAGAGCGGAACTGATATTTTCCGCTCCCCCGGAAGGCGGAGCCTGTGTGGAGATCTATATTCCTCAAGAGGTGAAATAGCGGATGAAACTGTTGGTAGTGGATGACAACAAATATGTGGTGGAAGGAATCAAGAGGCAGCTGAACTGGGAAGAGCTGATGATCGACGGCGTCTATGGATGCCACAGCGTGTCACAGGCCATTGAAATTCTGGAGAAGCATGCGATAGATTTTCTGATCACGGATATAGAGATGCCTGTGCAGGACGGCTTTGCGCTGCTGCGATGGATCAGGGAACGGGGACTTGCAATCGATACGGTGCTTCTGACCAGTCACGCGGATTTCTCCTATGCGCAGGCGGCAGTGAGTTTTCAGTGTTTTGAGTATCTTTTAAAGCCTGTGGAGACGGCGGTGCTTATGGAAGTGATGGAACGTCTGGTGGAAAGAAGGCATCAGCGGGAAAAAGATCATAAGCTGATGGAATACGGAAACAACTGGCTGTCAAATCGGGATACCGAAGAGACAGACAGCCAGATCAGGGAAGAGCAGACTATCCGGGAGATTCAGAGTTATATCAGAGCCCACCTTGACAGTGTGTCCAGAAGTCAGCTGGCGGAAGTCTTTTACCTTTCACCCAATTATCTGTCAAAGCTGTTCCGGAAAGAAACAGGCGTATCGTTAAGTGAATTTATCCAACAGGAGAGAATGCAGAAGGCGAAGCAGCTGCTTCGGCAGGACGGGCTGAGCGTCAGCCAGATCGCGGCCGAGACAGGCTACCCCAGCTTTGCCCATTTTTCAAAACAGTTTAAAAAATTTGTGGGAATGAGTCCCAATGAATATCGAAGAAAAAAGTGAGTGAGGAAAAACATATGGAATACAGAAAACTGGGAGACAGCAAAATTCAGGTGTCTCCAATAATTGTAGGCTGCTGGTCCATGGGAGGCGATTATTTCGGCAGTGTGGAGGATCGGGACAGTATGGCCTGTATAGAGACTTATCTGGAAAACGGGGTCCAGACCTTTGATACGGCCGAGATTTACGGAAAAGGAAGGGCGGAAGAGGTTCTGGGACAGGCCCTTAAAGGGCATGACAGAGAAAGCTGCACTGTGATCTCCAAGGTGTGGCCCACCCGGTATGCCGCGGATGATATGGAAAATGCCTGTGACGGAACGCTGAAGCGTCTTGGCACGGACTATCTGGACGTGTACTTTCTCCATTATCCGCCTGTGGGCATATCCATAGCACAGGCTATGGAAAACATAAGCCGCCTGAAAGAGAAAGGAAAAATCAAAGCCATCGGAGTGTCTAATTTTTCCATGGAGCAGCTGCAGGAGGCGGCAGGGTACGGAAAGGTGGATGTGATTCAGCCCTGCTATAATCTGCTTTGGCGCTACGGGGACAAGGATCTGCTGCCATGGTGCAGTCAGAATAACACAGGAGTGATTCCCTACAGTACGCTGGCGCAGGGGCTGCTGACAGGAAAATTTCAGAAGGACACACCCATTACCGGAGGGAGAGCCAAAGCGGCTCTGTTCCAGCCCGGTGTCTATGAGCGCTGCCTGGAGGTTACGGAGGAACTGGTGTCCATAGGCAGAAGATACGGAAAAAGCGCCACTCAGATCTGCATCAACTGGCTGGTGAATTACGGAAAAATTACGGCGCCCATTGTGGGGGGAGCGGATCAGGCTCATGCGCTGGAAAATATCCGGGCGCTGGAGTTAAAACTGGAACCGGCGGAGTATGAAAGGATCGATGAAGTCAGCAGGAATTTCTGCAGCACCCTGCCGGAATATCAGCTGTTTTTTGACACAAAGGTGAAAGGAGAATAACCATGTCTTTAGTGAAAGTCAATGAGATTCTGACCCATGCCACCGCACACAAATACGGCGTGGCAGCAGTCAATACCATAAATTACGAGACGATCCGCTGCGCAGTGGCAGCGGCGGAGTCGGAGAGAGTTCCCATCATCATCCAGTTTTTTCCCGGCCTGGAAAAATATATCCCTCTGAAATATATCGCCGATATGGCGGTGGATATGGCGAAAAAGGCATCGGTACCTGTGGCGGTGCACCTGGATCATTCCCCTTCCTACGATGTGGCCGTGGGCGGGATCCGGGACGGTTTTCCTTCCGTTATGGTGGACGGTTCAGCTCTTTCCTTTGAGGAAAATGTAGCCATGACCAGAGATGTGGTAAAGACGGCGGCTGTCTTTGACGTGGACGTAGAGGCGGAACTGGGACATGTGGGGATTGGCATGAAACTGGAGGATATTTCCAATGAGGTCCTGTTTACCCATGTGGATCAGGCGGTGGAGTTTGTGGAGAGGACGGGCTGCGGGTCCCTGGCCATTGCCGTAGGAAATGCCCACGGAAATTATGTCCGGAAACCACAGCTTGATTTTGACAGGATCAGCAGAATTCGTGAGGCGGTATCGGTTCCCCTGGTTCTTCACGGGTGCTCAGGCATTCCGGAAGAACAGATGCAGAAGGCTGTCAATCTGGGAATGAGCAAGTTTAATATTGCCACGGAATATTTTGCGGCAATGTACCGTTCTCTGGACGAAGTGATTCAGGCCACCGATCATAAGGCGGACGGGATAAAGCTTCTGCTTGGATCCCGGAGCGGAATGACAGAATTCGTGGCCCAAAAGATCAGGATGCTGAATCCCAATAAGTATACCATATGAGGGGATGGGAGCGAATATGAATACGAAAACATTTGATATATTCGGACTGGATTTTCCCTGTATGGATCTCAATGTGAATATTGACGGGATGCCTCAGCTGAATCAGGGAGCCAGGATTCAGGAGATGAGCTGGCAGGGCGGCGGAAAGGTATCCAGCGGAATGGTGGCGGCTGCCAGACTGGGGGCCAGGTGCGCCATGGCGGCTGCTTTGGGAGACGATATTTACGGCAGATTCTGCTATCAGGATTTTGTGAGACACGGGATCAATGTGGACCAGGTACATATGCGGGAACATTCTACGTCCCATCTGTCGGTGGTGCTCAGCGACAGAGCGACCCAGACCAGAACGATTCTGTTTCGTATGGGAGACGTAAAGGCTCTGGAAGAGGGAGAGCTGGATCTGGATGTAATCGGGAAATCCCAATATCTTTTTATCTCGGACACCGGGCCTTTATCCCAAAAAGCTGCCAGGACGGCCCGGGAGGCCAAAACGGAGGTGTTCATGGATGCGGATTATTATTCGGAAACGCTGGCCGAAATGATTCCGCTTATAGACATATTTGTGGGATCCGAGTTTGTGTTTGACGGATTGTTTCCGGGGGCCCGGGAAAAGGGAAGCGATTTTTGGGAAGAGGCCTGCCGGGAGATCGTGGGCAGAGGCCCCCGTCTGGCGGTATTTACCTTTGGAGAGAGAGGATGTGCGGGATTTGGCGAAGAGGGATTTTTCTCCCTTCCCGCTTTTTCCGTGGAGGTGAAAGATACGGTGGGAGCCGGGGACGTCTTTCACGGAGCCTTTCTGGCGGCCCTTCTGAAGGGAAAATCTCACAGGGAGTGCGCCGGATATGCCAGTGCTGTATCTGCCATTAAATGTACCAGAATCGGAGGCCGGGCGGGAATTCCCGATGAAGAGACGGTGGAGAAATTCCTGGAAAGCGGAGAAATTGATTACACGGAGATCGATAAGAGAGTGGAATATTACAGGAGAGGATTGGAATATGTATAAAGCTGAAATTATTTTGGGAGTAATGCCCACCAGAAGAGGAATGCTGGATCTGGAAGCGGCCGCGGAGGAAAAGGGAAAATTCATGGCTGTGATTCGTTCGATTCATCCGGATAAGGTGAGACTGGTGGATATAGACGATATCTGTGCCAGAGGAATCATTGAGTCGGAGAGCTTTGCCCCGGCTGTGGCGGATAAATTCCGAAGGGAAAAAGTAGATGCCATTTTTGTTCCGTTCTGTGACTTTGGAGAGGAAGGAGCCGTGGCGGATGTGGTCAGCAAATTCCGGGTGCCCGTTCTGATCTGGGGAGCCAGAGATGCCGGCCCCAACACCCCGGAAAGCCGGGGGAGAGATACTCAGTGCGGCATGTTTGCAGCCACAAAGGTATTGAGAAGGTATGGAGTCACCTACAGCTATATTTTCAATGTGCCTGCCGATTCGGAAGAATTCCGGAAGGGTTTTGAGCGTTTCCTGAGAGTTTCCTGTATCGTAAAGGATGTAAGGGGACTTCGGATTGCAAAAATCGGAGAACGTCCTTCGCCTTTCCGCAGTGTGATGACTAACGAAGCCGCACTGATGAAACGGTTCGGAATCCAGACGGTGGCTGTGGCTCCCGTGATGCTGCAGATGGCGGTAAACAAACTGCTGGAAGAGCGCGGAGAAGCCCTGGAAGAGCAGATCGGCGATATCAGAAGCAGGATGAACTGCTCCGCCGTAAAGGAAGAGCAGCTGGAACGCCTGGCAGCGCTGAAGCTGGCTATGGCGGCCCAGATGGAAAAGAGCAACTGCTCTGTGGCGGCCATAGAATGCTGGCCCAGCGGCCTGCTGATGCAGCTGCCCTCCTGTGCCATGATCGGCGAACTGACCGATCTGGGAATACCGGTGGCCTGTGAGACGGATATCAACGGAGCCATTACGTTGGCAATCCTTCGTGCAGCCATGCTGGGAGAGGACGTTCCCTTTCTGGCTGATCTCACCATCCGGCATCCGGAGAATGACAATGCGGAGCTTCTGTGGCACTGCGGTCCCTTCCCCTATTCCCTGAAGGCGGAAAATTCGGAGGCCTGTCTGGTGGGAGGACAGCAGCAGTTTGAACTGAAGCAGGGGCATCTGACAGTCTGCAGGTTTGACGATGCCGAGGGCGATTATTATCTGTTTGCAGGGGAAGCCAATACCACAACGGGTCCGGCCACAACAGGCACATATGTGTGGATGGAGACAGAGGACTGGAAGGCCTGGGAAGAAAAGCTGATGTTCGGTCCCTATATTCATCATCTGGGCGGCGTATATGCGTCTTTGCTTCCGGTACTGCGGGAAGCTGCCCGATATCTGCAAGTTAAATTTGATACAGTTGAGGAGAAAGGAGTCGGATGTCTATGAAAGAGATCAAGGTAAAAGCGTTGGAACAACAGGCCTTTGCCAGATACGGAGAGTTTATAAATCTGCTGGACGAGGGGGCCCTGGCCGCAAAATCCATATTTCCCCACAGCTTTTTTGCGGATGTGATAAAGCTGGATCTGGGGGATACCACCCTGCCCACTGTGTCCGTATGCCTGGCAAAGAGACAGGAAGAGAAAAGAATCGCCATGCTGGAAGCACACCAGTTTACCTGTGAGGGGCTGCTGCCTCTGGATGATGATATTATCATTTTCGTGGGAATTCCGCTGCCCGGGAAAAAGTTCAGCGTGGATACGGTGGAAGCTTTTTATGTACCTCAGAATACCTTTGTAAGGCTTGATCCCATGATCATCCATGGCACCCAGTTTGCGGTGCATAAAGAGACTGCCCATGTGGCCTGTTTCCTGCCCGGCAGAACGTTCAAAAACGATATGCTTGCGGAGTTTCTTCCGGAAGAGGGACAGGCAGTGATCGTTTAGTTGCTTTTCACGGGTAGGGGCCGCGAGGTGTTTTCGTGCGCTTTTTGCCGGGAATCTGAGGGAATCAAATTTGCCGGTGGAGGCATACAAAAAATGGAAGATGAACTTAACAGGGTACTTGCGTGAGCGCGGATTACTCTATAAGGAATTAACTCTAATAAACGGAAAAAAGCATGAATTACACAACATAAAAAGCCAGGGTTTATCCTTGGCTTTTATGTTGGTGAATATTGCACATATACAAAAAAGTGGTTATAATGTACTTAAGCACATATAATAGATTTTTGATCATAGAAATTATGAAGTGATTTCTATGATTCAGATTATATATAAGGGTGGGTGATGAATATGTCTGCAGCGGCAGAGGAAAGACAGAATCAGGAAGTATTAAAACTGATTTCGGAGATGCGCCTGTTTGATGATAGTTTAATGACACTTGTGTTTGACAGGAATATTCCGGCAACGGAGTTACTTTTGCGGATATTGCTGAACAGGGAGGACTTGCAGGTGTTGGAGGTTACAGCCCAGAGGGAGTACAAAAGTCCTGTTCCCAAAGGCAGGAGTATTACGTTGGATATTCATGCGGTGGATGCACAAAAGCGAGAATACGACATTGAAGTACAGAGGGCCGATGCAGGGGCGGATGTACACCGCGCAAGATTTCACAGCAGTATGCTTGATTCTAAGATGTTGAAAGCCAGACAGGAATTTAAAGAGATAAAGGACTCCCATGTGATTTTCATTTCGGAAAATGATGTGATGGGCGCAGGACTTCCCTTGTATCATATTGAGAGAACAATTCAGGAGACAGGTGTAGTATTCGGGGATGGTTCCCATATTTTGTATGTCAATGGCAGCTATAAGGATGATAAAGACCCTATAGGGAGATTAATGCACGATTTTCGGTGCGTCAGTTCAGTGGATATGTTTTATCCATTATTGGCAGAACAGGTGAAGTATTTTAAGGAGACGGAAGGAGGCAGAGACATTATGAGTAAGAATGTAGAAGATTGGGCAATGGGAAAGGTTCTTGAAAAGCAGAAAGAATCTGCTAAGAGATTAATTGCCAGAGGAAAGCTAACTTTAGAGGAGATTGCTGAGGATACAGAATTGCCTTTGGAGGTAGTGGAAGAATTAGCTAATCTGCAACCCGCATAAGCTTTGGTTACGGAAAGAATCAAGGCCCCGGTTTTCTTGTGAAAATGAGATAACCGGGGACTTTTTGCTATAAAATGCTTGGGAAAAATCGGAAGATATATGCAAAAATATTTCTCTTATGCGGTCAGATAGTTTCGCATGGTCCGCAGGGCATTTTTTTCAAGCCTTGAAACCTGGGCCTGGGAGATGCCGATGGATTCCGCCACCTCCATCTGGGTTTTTCCCTCGAAGAAGCGCAGGGAAATGATTTCATGTTCTCTGGAATTCAGCTTTTTCATTGCCTCGCTGAGAGAAAGGTGTTCCACCCAGGTTTCTTCCTTGTTTTTTTTGTCGCTGATCTGGTCCATCACGTAAAGGGTATCGCCGCCGTCCGTAAAAATAGGCTCATAGAGACTCATGGGATTCTGGATGGCATCCAGGGCGTAGGTGATATCCTCTTTAGAGATGCCGATTTCGCTGGCAATTTCTTCTATGGAGGGCTCCTTCAGATTTTTCCGGGTCAGGGATTCCCGGGCATAGATGGCCTTGTAAGCGGTATCCTTTAAAGAGCGGGATACCCGCAGACTGCTGTTGTCCCGAAGAAAACGGCGGATCTCACCAATGATCATGGGAACCGCGTAGGTGGAAAATTTCACGTTCAGGGAGGAGTCGAAGTTGTCGATGGCCTTGATCAGCCCGATGCATCCTATCTGAAACAGATCGTCCACGTTTTCGTTGCTGGAGGAAAACCGTTTGATGACGCTCAGTACAAGCCGCAGATTCCCCTCGATATAGGTTTCCCGGGCTTTTGCGTCTCCGGCTTCGATCTGCTGGAAAAGAGCTTCCTTTTCCTCCGATTTCAAAAGGGGCAGCTTGGCTGTGTTTACCCCGCAAATTTCAACCTTTCCCTGTGCCATTTCATTCCTCATTTCTGCGCCGGCCGGCGCCGGATTTTCAATTCGTTTTTAGTATGGACCCTGATATGAAAATTATTCCGGACAGAGAACCTCTTATTAAATTTTCAGAAGAGAGAATCCTTCCCGGGTCGAAAGCATACACTATTATGAATGGGAAAGCTGTCAGGTCAGGGAGATATAATGAACCGAAACGGCCGGAAGCATGGAATTGAGGCAAAAAAAATATGCTGTTTTCAGAGCTGAAATGTAAGGATGTAATCAATATCAGGGACTGCAAAAAGCTGGGGAAGGTATGTGATCTGGAGTTTGATCAGTGCAGCGGCTGTATCTGTAAGATCATGGTTCCGGGGTGCAACAAGGTACTGAATTTTCTCAATTGTGAACCCAATATTGTGATTCCCTACAAGGATATCAAGCAGATCGGACCGGATATCATTTTGGTTGACATTCATTGCTGAATATGGTAATTTTAAGTAAGGATAGTCGTATACTGTGCAATGAAACGGAAACCGCAAAAGCTTTTAGGGAAGCGCGCTATATCAGCGCTCCTTAGAAATCCGAAAACAGAAGAGGAGAAAAAATATGAAGTGTCCTTTTTGCAGTCATGAAAATACAAGGGTGATTGATTCCAGGCCTGTGGAGGATCACAGCTCTATCCGCCGCCGCCGGGTCTGTGATGAGTGCGGCAAACGGTTTACTACCTATGAAAAGGTGGAGACTATTCCGCTGATTATCATAAAAAAGGATAATAACCGGGAGACCTATGACCGCTCCAAGATCGAGGCGGGGGTTCTGCGGGCCTGTCACAAGCGTCCGGTCAGCGTTCAGCAGATTACAGAGTTGGTGGATCAGGTGGAAAATGAGATCTCTAATATGGAAGAAAAGGAAATTTCCAGCCAGGTGGTGGGCGAGCTTTTGATGAACAAGCTGAAATCTCTGGACGCGGTGGCTTATGTGCGTTTTGCGTCTGTTTACAGAGAGTTTAAGGACATTAATACCTTTATGGATGAACTGAAAAAGGTGCTGGAGTAATTGCCGGTCATGCGCACGGGCGCCGGAGGAAGACTGCCGGCAAATGACGTGCGCCCGGCGCGCAAGCAGGGGAAAGGCCTTTCCCCTACTCGATTAGGAAAAAAACAGGGCTTCGCTTCTCATAGACGGCATAGTATTTGAACCCGCATTCCTTCAGAGCCTGGGCCGCCAGGTCAAAATCCCGGGCGATGCTGCCCGGGTCGTGAGAATCGGAGCCTATGGTTATAAGCTCGCCTCCCAGACTGCGGTATCGCCGCAGAGCATCCCGGCAGGGATGGAAATCCCGCATGCCTGCTTTCAGGCCGCCGGTGTTTAGCTCCAGCCCTTTTTCCTTTTGAATCAGACATTTCAGGATCTCATCCAGAATATCTCCATATCGCTCATAGCTGTAATATGTATCCTTGTTTGGACCGTAACGGATGGCATAATCCAGATGGCCGCAGGAATCAAAATCAGAAAAGGAACTGACATTTTCCAGAACAGCTTCAAAATATTCCCGGTAGGCATCCTCCTCGCTTCTTCCCTGGTAGAAATCCGGACAATAGGGATCTTTTCCATGGCAGATATGGGTGGAGCCGATAATAAAATCAAAATCGAAGGATTCGGCAAGCAGTGTATTTTCCCGGTTGACTGCCGGCTGGAGACCCAGCTCCACACCGAAGAGAAGGCGGATCCTGTCCCGATATTTTTCCCGCAGGCGGACAAGCTCCTGCCGGTAACGGCCTGCGTCCAGCAAAAAGGAGCTGCCCGGTCCGTCCGGTGAATCAGGGAAGTCTATGTCATGATGCTCCGTAAAGCACATGACGGAAAGACCCCGGGAAATTCCCTGAAGCACCATGTCCTCCATGGGAGCCTGTGAGTCGCCGGAAAAGGATGAGTGAAGATGACAGTCTGCGTTGATCGGCATGATGATTCTCCTTTGTGGTCTGATTATCGTCTGAACAGCATAAGTATATAGCAGCAGATGGGAAAAGGGAAGGGGAGTAATTCTAAACAAAGCGTAAATTTTCCGGAGATTGCCAATTATTTTTCATTTACATCTTGAATTATCAGGGGAAATTAGGTAAAATATCTTTGCTGATAAAGTTTTGACAATCGGACATGCATATCAGAGGCAGACGGTTGCCAAAAGATATAAAATAATATTTCAGGAGGGAACTAAAATGGCAGTAAGAGTAGCAATTAATGGTTTTGGCCGTATCGGCCGTCTGGCATTCCGGCAGATGTTTGATGCAGAAGGGTATGAGGTAGTGGCCATCAACGATCTGACCAGCCCCAAGATGCTGGCACATCTGTTGAAGTACGACTCTTCCCAGGGCAAGTACAAATATGCTGATTCCGTAGTGGCCGGCGAGGACAACATCACCGTGAACGGCAAGACCATCACCATTTACAAGGAAGCGGATGCATCCAAGCTTCCCTGGGGTGAGCTGAAGGTGGACGTGGTTCTGGAGTGTACCGGTTTCTATACCTCCAAGGAGAAGGCTTCCGCACACATCACTGCCGGCGCCCGCAAGGTTGTCATTTCCGCACCTGCAGGAAACGATCTTCCTACCATCGTATACAATGTAAACCATAACACACTGAAGCCCGAGGATACCGTGATTTCCGCAGCTTCCTGCACAACCAACTGCCTGGCTCCCATGGCTAAGGCTCTGAACGACTGCAGACCTATCATGAGTGGTATCATGACAACCGTGCATGCTTACACCGGCGACCAGATGATCCTGGATGGTCCTCAGAGAAAAGGCGACCTGAGAAGAAGCCGTGCCGGCGCCTGCAATATCGTTCCCAATTCCACCGGTGCAGCCAAGGCTATCGGCCTGGTAATCCCTGAGCTGAACGGCAAGCTGATCGGTTCCGCACAGCGTGTTCCCACCCCTAC
>CAMWUL010000028.1 GCA_947177445.1 uncultured Lachnospiraceae bacterium
CTATACCGACATATAAGAACTTCTAAAGAGATAATCTAAATTCACCATAAATTTTCATAGAAAATTTACGAATCTCCTGGGATGGACTTACCCACAGTATCGGAGTTGTAAAAAGCCGCGATATTAAAAGGAAAGGAAGTAAGGAAAACAATGCAGTATAGGAAGGATAAAAAAGGAAACGACATTTCACTTCTGGGCTATGGGTGCATGCGTTTCACCAGAAAGGGTGCGTCCATTGATCTGGATAAGGCAGAGCGGGAGCTTATGGCGGCCATCGAGGGCGGAGTAAATTACCTGGATACGGCGTATATCTACCCGGGCAGCGAGGCGGCGGTAGGAGAGATTCTGCACCGCAGGGGGTGCCGGGACAAGGTGTATATTGCCACGAAGCTGCCCCACTACCTGATCAAAACCATGGAAGGGGTGGAGAAGACCTTTCAGGAGGAGCTGAAGCGGCTGCAGACAGATCATATCGACTATTACCTGATGCATATGCTGACGGATGCCGCCACCTGGGATAAGCTGAGAAAACTGGGGATTGAGGAATGGATCGCCTCCAAGCTTGCCTCTGGCCAAATACGCAATATCGGCTTTTCCTATCACGGAAATTCGTCTATGTTCAAACAGCTGGTGGATGCCTATGACTGGGATTTCTGCCAGATTCAATACAATTATATGGATGAACATTCCCAGGCGGGAGTGGAGGGACTGCGGTATGCCGCCGGGAAGGGGCTTCCGGTGATTATCATGGAGCCGCTTCGGGGCGGCAGACTGGTGGACCTTCTGCCGGAGTCCGCAAAGGACCTGTTCCGAAGGGATCCGGAGGGACGCGCACCGGCGGCGCTGGCTTTTCGCTGGCTGTATGATCAGCCGGAGGTGACCTGCGTGCTGTCGGGGATGAATTCCATGGAAATGGTGGAACAGAATCTTGCCACGGCTGCTCAGGCCTGCCCGGGATGCATGACAGATTCAGATAAGGCGCTGGTGGAGCAGGTTCGTGAAGAAATCCGGCGCAGTGTAAAGGTGGGCTGTACGGGATGCGGATACTGTATGCCCTGCCCCAGCGGGGTGGATATTCCGGGTACCTTCCGCTGCTACAATGCCATGTATTCTGAGAAGAAATCCTCCGGAAGAAGGGATTATCTGCAGTGCACCGCCATGCGCAAAAATACATCCAGCGCCTCTCAGTGCATTCAGTGCGGGAAATGTGAGCAGCACTGCCCTCAGCACATTTCCATCCGGAAGGAACTGAAAAATGCCGCCGGAGAACTGGAGACCATTTCCTATAAGGCGGCCAGATGGGCCATCCGGACGTTTAAGCTGTGGTAGAGGTTCTGGTTTTGTATGAAAAACAGAACACTGCAGGCGTTGACAGCAGGAGAGAAAAATCATATACTCATTATCGGGAGTATATGATTTTTTAATGGAGGATATGGCTATGAAAATCAGGGCGAAGCTGATCATTTGTTTCTCTTCGATTTGTATCGGATGTATGCTGATCTCGATGCTGAGTGTATTAGCAAGGACACGTCAGCGCTTTGATGCAATGAACGACATACAGGCGAAGACGGCGGCGGAGTATTATGCCGCTTCGATCCAGGCATGGTTTGAAAAAAAGACGGCCATTGTGGATTCCGCTGTTGCTTATATGGAATCCCTGGAGGAGATGGACGAAGAAGCGGTTATTACATATCTGGAAGCGCTGATGAATGGAAATGAAGGTACGGCAGATGTGTTTGCGGCGTTTGCTGACGGAACCTTTCTGGACGGGAGCCGGCTGGAGCTGGGAGATGACTGGGACTATTTCGGATATCCCTGGTATACGGAAGGCATGGCTGTAGAAGAGAAGGTTTATTGTGATCCTTACATGGACAACAGCGCAGGCGGGATGGTGATGCCTGTCTCCAGAAAATTTGTCTGCAAAGACGGTTCTGCCGGCGTGATTGGTATGAGTCTTCAGCTGCAGACCATGTTTGATTCGCTCAACGAAGTGGCGGATACCTCTGCCGGGGTATATGTGTTTATGATAGATGACGACGGACAGATTCTGATGCACCGCAACAGTGAGTTTATGCCGGCAGGCGGAAGCATGAGACTGGTAAATGAGGTGCTGGGCGGCGCGTATGCAGCTTCACTGGCGGATGCGTCGGTTTCAGTTAAGGATTATGACGGTGTGGAGCGATATCTGATGGCGGTTCCCAGCGCAGTGGGAAGCGTGGTCGTTGCGACTCCGGTATCGGTTTATAACGAAGCGGTAAATCAGCTGGTGAATATTTTTATTATTACCATTTTGATTGCTACTATCGTGGCGGCAGTTGTGGTGTTCCTGTTCAGCGCCAGCATTACAAAACCTATCGTTGCCATGCAGAGCGAGATTGCCCGGCTGCGGGAGCTGAAACTGCAGATGGATGGCAGGTCTGAGATCGGGAACCGGCGCCGGGATGAGCTTGGTGTTATGGACAGGGCCGTCCAGGAGCTGCGCATCCGTCTGAATCAGATCGTGCATCAGCTGATACAGGCATCCGACACGCTGAAGAAGCAGTTTGACAGTGTTCGAAATTCGGTGGGGAACGCCGTGTCCGATAATCATTCGGTGAAGGGGACCATCAGCCAGGTGGTTGTGGCCATTGACGACGTGGCCCAGCAGACTCAGCAGGCAAATGAAAATCTTACGGAATTTGCGGAAGAGCTTTCCAATGTGGCGGATCGTATGGAACGTATGAATGAGGTAGTCGCTGCGGCTGTGTGCCAATGCCAGGACGGTATGGAGACGGTGGATCTGCTTTCCAGAAAGTTTGACCAGAGCCGGAGAATGCAGGATACTACCCGTGAGACAGCGGACGGTCTATCCCAGAAGTCGGAGTCCATTGACGGCATCAGCAAGACAATCGGAGAGATTGCCAGCCAGACCTCTCTGCTCGCCCTGAATGCATCCATCGAGGCGGCAAGGGCCGGTGAGGCAGGGAGAGGCTTTGCGGTGGTGGCCGAGGAAATCGGAAAGCTGGCGGCACAGACATCCTCTGCCACCGGAGATATCACCCAGATTATAACGGAAATTCAGAATGAGGTAAAGAATGTCAGCAGCCAGATCGGGCAGATTCAGGGCACCACTATGGACTGCATGCAGACAATGGAGGATGCGCAGGGGGCGTTCCGAAAGATCAGCGATGATATTTCCGGTATGGGAAATGATATAAATGAGCTTGAAACGGCGGTGGAAAGCCTGAACAGAAATAAGGATGGCATTGTTGACAAGTTTTCGGGCATTTCCAGCGAGACCCAGGAGCTGACGGCGGCCAGCCAGGAGATCAACGAGCGGGTGGAAAATCAAAATGAGGAGATGGAACGCATCGATTCCTCCATGCAGGAGCTGCACCAGGTAGTGGAACGCTTGAACAGCATTATAGAAGAATTTCACGTTTAAAAATTTTTCGGGAATTATGTAGAAAATAATAATTTAGGTATTGACAACCTCCGGATTCTGGTGTAGAGTGATAACCACTTACACATCCGGAGGTAAGTTTCTGGTTTTACTCATTGAGTTCAGGCCGTATCGGCCGGTTACCACAGTTTTTATTTTCGCGGGCAATGAAGAAAACAGCCATATCTGCATGGATATTTGACGAAAGCCGCGAGGGTCAAATACCCCGCTGTTCTGCATCGATGCAGGCTGATACCCTGTTGTTTGCAGCGGAGTCTTTGACTATGAGTCATACAGGGAATGGAGGGATGAAAAAAATAAAAACAGAACAGGATGCCGCGCAGGAAGATTTGCTGCAGCAGCTGGTGAGTGATTATACCACCCAGAAGCAGCAGTCATTGATGCAGATGAAGAAGGGCCAGCTCCCGAAGGAGGCCTTTCTGGCAGAAGCGGCAGGCCACATAGCTGCCTATTACAAAAGGTCAAAAAAGCAGGACCAGCAGCTGCTGGACGCTTTTGAACAGTATGTTTTCGGTTATTCCAGACTGTCAAGGCTGATCGATGACAGGACAGTTTCGGATATCCGGGTGGTGGGCTATGACAATGTCCGCATCAAAAGAAAAGGGCAGAGAATGGCAGCAGACGTGTCATTTTCCTCTCCCAGAGAATATCGACAGTTTATCGACTACATTGCTACAAAAAATCAAGTAAACATA
Organism: uncultured Lachnospiraceae bacterium; assembly: GCA_947177445.1. Classification (GTDB taxonomy): domain Bacteria; phylum Bacillota; class Clostridia; order Lachnospirales; family Lachnospiraceae; genus Acetatifactor. The sequence goes on from CAMWUL010000028.1 coordinate 4,138, forward strand.
TCTAATCTCAATGCAATTCAACGGTTTACGGACAACGAGAGCCATCCGGATTTTATTCTGCGGTTTACGCTCTCCATGCCTCTTGTAAACACCTACAGTGAACCCTATTTATGTATCAGGAAGGTTCCTAGAGTTTTTCCCCAAATGAAAGAACTGATCGCACAGGAAATGCTGGACCGGGAGACGGCCGAGCTTTTGGTGAGCCGCTTCAGGGAGGGCTCCACCTTAATCTGCGGGGGCAATTCCTCGGGAAAGACCACGCTGCTCAACGCGCTGAAGGAGACGCTGCCGGACAATATGGCTGTTTTGGTGGCCCAGCAGGCAGATGAGCTGACTACCATGTTTCATCCGGACATGATGTTTCTGCATTCCATGCCCGGATCGGGGGAACAGCAGGTCAGCTATGACCTGGAGCATATCAGCATTGCCGGCCTTACCATGGATGTGGATTTCTTTATTATCGGTGAGGTGAAGGGGGCGGAGGCCTTATATTTGCTGAATGCCGCTTATACGGGACAGCTTTGCGCCGCTACCATTCATGCCCCTTCTGCGGACAGGGCGCCGGACAAGCTGGTGGATTATGCGATGTATCGGAGCCGATATTCCAGGGATGAGCTGATGAAGATGCTGGATTGCTTCCGCACTCTGGTGTTTATGGAGCATTACAAGGTGAAGGAAATCTTCGACTGCAGGGGATGGGATCCTGCCAGCAGGAGTCTGTCCTATGAAAGAATTTTTTAAAATGACAAATAAAAGGGAGCTTGAAAAGCGGACAGGAGGGTGAGCTTGGGAGAGATACAGTCCTGGATTCTGAACGTATTATCCGCCCGGGACAGCGGAATTGTAATCATGAAGAGTTCGGTTTTCTTGTTTTTGGCAGCGGGACTTGTTTTACTGTTTCGTGATCTGAGAATGTTTCGAAATATGGCCGGGATGCTTCGGCGGACCAGGGCCGACATCAATGCGGCATCCCGGCAGAGGAGCCTGGCGGGAAGACAAAGGCTGCTGGACCTGCAGCAGGAGCACTCACTGTGGTATTCCATAGAAAGGATGCTTCAGTACAGCGGGCTTGGCATACGTTTTCCCGGGCTGACGGCAGAGTGGTGGCTGGTGGGAAACGCCGTATGTGCGGCGGGGATATTTTTATTGACCGCATTGGCGGGAGGACTGCTTCCTGCCGCAGCTGCCGTTTTGGCGGCGGGGCTGGCAGAGGGATATGTGATGAGACATCTGCGGGAGACAAACCTGAAGCGGACGGAGAATAATCTGACAAAGCTTTTGGATTTTTTGGGAAATTACAGTATTACCGCAGGAGAGGTCACAAGTATTTTCAGCCAGGTCAGCAGATATATGGAAGAACCGCTGAAAAGTGCGCTGGATGCCTGCTGCTATGAGGCCTCCACCACCGGTGATGCCAGTGCGGCGCTCCTGGCTATGGCAGAGCGGATCGAGCATCCAAAATTTAAAGAGCTGGCCCGGAATCTGGAGATCAGCATCCGGTACTGTGCAGACTTCAAGGCCCTGGTAAGCGGCAGCAGAAGAAGCCTGCGGGAATATCTGAGAATGGCTCAGGAGAGAAAGGGTATGCTTCGGGAGGCTATGATTAACCTGGTGCTGCTTTTGGGCATGTCGGCGGCAGTATTAATGATCGTGGGAAGCCTTACGGGTATTTCCGTCTGGCAGCTGATTACAGGAACATTGCCGGGAAGAGTGGGAATCGGAATTTTGCTGGCTATCGGACTTATGTTCCGGGGACAGCTTCGCAGGGCATGCAGGTAGCAGGCAGAAGCAGAATATTCGAAAGAGGGCAGCACTTTTGACCGGAAAAAGCGGCAAGGTGGTTCCCGGAAGCAAGAGACACAAGGAGCAATCAATGGAAGAAACACAGATTATTTTAGCCCTGAGAATCCTTCCCGGTGTGGTATCCGGGTTGCTGCTGCTTACTTTTTGGCAGCTGCGAAAAGCATGGCATCCTGAGAGGAAGCTGTTGAAGGCCTATCGGGAGTTTACCGGCCTCTTAAAGGAAAAGAAAAAAACAAACGGCTGGTACCAGAAAAACAGGCAGTGGCTGATGAAAAACGGAGCCGTATTTCACCTGGGAAATAAGACGGAACCGGTACGCTTTCTCTCTCTGCGGGTTATTCTGGGGGCGGCGGGGCTTGCGGTTTTTTTCCCGCTGCATCCCGGATATGGGATAACGGCGTTCGTTCTATTGTACTTTACGCCGGTATGGATGCTGATATATTTGAACAGGCAGGATAACGAGAAGCTGCTGCCGGAGCTGAAGCTGGTTTATCATGCGCTGGAGATTCAGATCCGGGCGGGGGTTTACGTGACGGACGCGCTGGCGGAATGCTATGGGAGTGTCCGGGAAAAAAGGCTTCGCCAGGCGCTCCTTGATCTGGCCGGCGACATCGTTCTGAAGGCGGATATCTATGACGCATTGGATGCCTTTCAGAAAAAATTTGACAACAGATATATTGATTCCTTATGCATTACGATCCTTCAGGCTCTGGAATCGGGCCAGGCGCTGGAGCTGCTTCGTGACATTGGCGAGCAGATCCGGGATATGGAGGAAACCATGCTGGAACGAAAAAAGACGGCGCTGGACAGGAAGCTGACCTTTTATCAGCTGGGAGTGCTGACGGTGGTAATGGGAATCGCCCTTTACGCCTGTGTCAGCTATATGTTTGGCGCGGCATCAGGATTTTGAGAACAATCAGGGAGGATTAACAATGAAAAAAATGTTGAAAACAATAAGGACTATTTTGAAAAAGGGAATGGAGAAAGAGCCGGGGATCGACGGAATACTGGTGACAGTGGGGCTGTGTATCATTGCGCTGCTTCTGTGCGTTGTGATGAAGGACAGTCTGACAGCATTCATTCAGACGATTGTATCGGCTATGACTGCCCAGGCCCAGCAGATTCTCAACGGGGTACAGCCGTGAAAAAGGAAGAGGGAAATATAGGCGATTTTATGGCAGTGTGTCTTTGCATGCTTGCGCTGACGGTGGTGATGCTGTCTTATGTGGACAATGTGAGGCTGGTAGGGGAGAAGACGCAGATCAGCCAGCTTGCCAGAAAGTATATCCTGAAGATGGAGACAGAGGGAAGACTGACGGATGCGGACAGAATCACGCTTTGCCAGGAGCTGGAGTCGCTGGGAGTGACCGGAGTGGATCTGGGAGGATCCACTCTGGAGAAGGCGGAATACGGGGAGGCAATCGTACTCATTATACGCGGAAGGCTGAGGGATGGCTATGAATTTAAAGAAAAACGGGTGTCTGCTGCAAAGCACTGAAAGCGGACAGATACAGTGGGTGACAGGATTATGGTTTCTGCTGTTTCTGGGAGTGCTTCTCTGTGCGGCGCTTCAGATGGATATTTACAGGAGCTCTTCCCAGTATCTGGAGGACGCACTGGCGGCATCCAACCTGGCCGCCGCGGTGGTGGATGTGGAAGAGTATGGGATTTCCAATCAAATACGGATCGATGATCCCGAGAAAGCATATCAGCGATATCTGACAGCGGTAAAGGGAAATTTGAATTTAGATGATGCATGGGAGTGTCCCAACAGATCCATAGCTGCCGGTCCTATAAGAATCGTGAATTTTACGGTATACAACGTAGGCGAAGAAGAGGTGGAAATTTATCATTTTGACGAGATGGGCACAATGACCTTTCAGCGGGGAAACAGGGGATATGTGACGGCGCCTGACGGTTCTGCTGTGGAGGCCACCGGGATATACAGTGAGATCTCCTATCTCACAAGGGGACTGTTTGGTCTGGAGGTGCAGGCTCATAAGGGAAAGCTGGCAGATATTGTGAGAAATGAGGAGCAGTAAACGGCGGCATTGGGGAGAGAACATGACTACAGGGAAATGGAAGCAAGACCATTCAGGCTTGTCTGACAGGAAAGGATAAGGGACGGAAATGAGATCGAAAAAAAAGAAAGAGAAAAGAATATCGGGGGATCGGATCAGAACAGGGGGAACTGTGGCGGCTCTGGTGGCAGCCGCTGCCGTATTCGCAGCCATGCTTCAACTGGAAAAAAGTGTTCTGACGCAATATGAAAAGGGAACGATCTATGTTGCCGCTGTGCAGATCCCCAGAGGACAAATGATCACAGAAGAAAACTATCAGCAGTATTTTGCGGAAAAGCAGCTGGATAAAAGCTGCATTCCGGAAACGGCTCTGTGCGGGCCGGATCAGGTAAATGGTTTGATAGCGGCATATAACATTGATCCGGGAGTGCTGCTGACCGGGGGGATGTTTGAGGAATACAGCCAGATAACTGGAAACATGAAGGAGCCGGTAGTGGCAGGCTTTAAGGCGGAGGACATCTATCAGGTAGCAGGCGGGATACTTCGGGCCGGAGACAGGGTACATATTTACTCTGTGAAGGAGGAGGAAACGACCCTGGTGTGGAAGGAAATTTTTGTTCAGCAGGTGTTTGACGCATCCGGAGCGGCAATCCCAAACGGAAACAAAACCACGGCGGCTCAGAGGATCAATGTATATCTGGACCGGGAGGATGTGGCGGAATTTTATCGTGAGCTTGCGGGAGGCTCACTGCGGGTAGTAAAGGCATTGGATTAAGGCCTGCCGGAGCGGGCGGATGGGAGTGAAAGTGAGTAAATGTAAACGGGCTGTTCAAAGGACGGTACTGCCGCTGTTTTTTCTTCTTTGGGCCTTTTGGCCCATGTCTTCGGTCAAGGCACAGCAAACTATTTATAACAGTCCCTATGTGACCTTTGCCCCGGACAGAAAGGCATGGACTACAAATGCAGGGGATCAGGATGTGAAATGGTATTCGGAGGGAACCAGGGTAACTACGGGAATAACATCATCTCTGCAGAGCCCTGGGGAGGGACAGCATGAATATAATGCAAAAAGGCAGGGAGCGGTTCCGGTGGGATACTGGCAGGTGGAGCATTGCCCCGGACAATGTATTCATAACAGATATCCTTCGGCAGAAGAACAATATCATGGGATATCCTTTGGCAGAAGCAGATGCTTCAGAAAGCACTATTCCGGGTGGAATGCATACTGTGCGGACTGCGGCGGCCGGCTGTCGGATATTTTTATCTATATGAGCCGGGAGGCGGCGGAAAGCATCGATTATATTATGGTACAGGATGGTATGGACTACTACCATCTATGCCCTTTCTGCAATAATCTGGAGCAGGGCGTCGTCATAGAACACATCTGTAAAAAGATATCCTGGAACCGTTATGAGGTAGAATATGATCCCAATGCCGCTCCCGGTACCTATGGCGGGTATATGGAAAACAGCATCCATATGTATAATAATGCAACGGAATACGAGGGGGCGCCGGTGACGCCGGTGACACGGCTGTCAAAAAATTCCTATACGCGGAGGGGATACGAATTTGCCGGCTGGAGCACCAGGCCTGACGGTACAGGAAAATGTTATGCCGACGGAGCGGAAATCTGGAATCTGGTACCGGAGGGCAGGATCGTACTTTATGCCATGTGGAAGCCTTCCAGGAGCACACTTCGGATCGACCCCAACGGCGGCAGCTATGGCGGAAATGGGGCGGTTACCCAGATAACGGGTGATTATGGAAGCGTTTTTTCTCTGGACAGCCGTAAGCTTACGGCCCCCAGAGGATATACGATATCTTTTGAGGTCAACGGCGGGAGGACGATCCCGGCAATTACTGGAACCCGGCATTTTACCGAGTGGAGCCGCCGCCAGCCCTTTGCCGGCACAATAAAAGGAAATGATTATTTTTTTACAGGTCCGGAGGGAAGCGTTGATGTGCTGACGGCTCAGTACGAATCGGATCCTGTGATTCTGCCCACGGCAGTCCGTTCCGGCAGCTCCTTTGGGGGATGGTATTACGACAAGGCCCTGACGCAGCCGGCGGGAAAAGGGGGCACAAAAATCGTTCCCGGAAGAAATATGACCCTGTATGCCCAATGGGTGGGGCTTGAACTGGAGGCCAGGGATAATTATTCCGTCCACGGCGGAAGAGGGGCGGTGGATCTGGCCTGGCGGCAGCCCGACGGAAACAACAAGGCATATACACTTTGGCAGAGCCGGAATCTTTCTGACTGGGTAAAGATCAGTTCGGCAGAGGATATCGGAAGCGAAAATATTGTTGACATGAGTGCAGGGTATACGGGAAAGGCACAGCGCTATATTGTACCCAGTACAGGGATTTATACATTGTCAGTTCAAGGCGCTCAGGGAGGAAGCTTTGGAGGCTATGCCGGCGGAAAGGGAGGAAGCGTTTCCGTTTCCATATGGCTGAGCAAAGGAGAGGTATTGAGCTATACCATAGGCGGCTGCAACGGATATAACGGAGGCGGTGTTGGAAGTTTGTATGGCAGCGGTGGAGGCTGCACTGTCGTTTCGTCCGACCAGAAGGGTGTGGTCGCTGTGGCCGGAGGGGGAGGAGGCGCTTTCCCGGGCGGCCAGGGGGGAGCGGGCGGAAGCACTGCGGCGCTGAAGCCTTCCGGCTATGCCGGCGGAAACGGCCTGGCCGGAGGAGGCGGAGGATATCGAGGAGGAGTGGCCGGGGAATTCCAGGTTCATGAGCATGTGGAAGGAACATGCAATCATATTCACACAGGCTCGGCACAGGCTCAGGGAGGCTGCTATACGGTTCCGGTAAGGTGCGGAGGCGAGATGGAGAGAAAAGTCTGGTACTGGTATGCCTGTTGGTGCGACGATGACAGCGGGCGGTGCTATCAATGTGACAGAGTGATGGACCGCCGCTGCCATTCCGATTATCCGAACTGCCATGCGCATTATGTGTATTATTGCAAAACATGCGGACAAAAAGGCGGCAGCGGCAGCTGTGACAAAATCGTTTCCTGGAAAACCGGATGCGGAAGGGAGAACGAATATATCTGCGGAAAAAAACAGGGACAGATCGAGGTTTCAAAGCCTGCATACGGAGGCAGCAATTATGTGAATACGGCGCAGGTGCTGAGCTATTCTGAAAATATCGGAGTCCGCGCCGGAGACGGGGCGATGACTCTGCATTCCGGCCAGACCGGGTATGTGGAGAATTTGGAGATGAAAGCAGTAAAGGCCGTGGATCTGGCGGCGCCGGATGCAGTGGCGGCTGAAACAGTGAAAAAAACGCCGGAGGGAAATGGCAGAGTAAGGATAACCTGGAGCGAGCCAAAGGATCAGGGCACCATATATTATCATAAGGCTCACAGCAGTATCCGGGGAAGCGTACAGATACTGAGTGTGTCCAATGTTACAGTAAATACGCTGACTTCCGGGATCAAGGGATACTTTTATACTGTGGATGAAAACGGGAATACACAGGCCGGCGGCAGCGGAGTATTTACCCTCAGGCCGGATGCAGTCATTACTCTTGGCAGCAGGGTGCAATACCTGCATCTGGCGCCGGTGGATGTGGCAGGAAATATAGGGAACACCATTCATATTCGGATTGATCCCCAGGATATATTGTGGGAGATCTATACAAAACAGCTGACCATAAAACCGGCGGATCATGTATATCCGGCGGGAGAGCCGAATACATATTATGTGCGGTGCGACGGGGAAACACCGTTTTTGCTGGAGCATGAAGCTTACATGGAGGGAACCGCGTCTGCGGGATATCAGATCAATCAGACGATCTTTGCTTCCTGGACAGAATCCCGGCCTGGTATGGAGGGGAAGAGCATTATCTGCACACCGTCTTCTGTGCCTATAGGGGACGAGAAGGAGACAAAGGCAGATGAGCTTGTCTATTCCACTGAAGGAAGCACGATCCTGAAACGATATCCATATTCCGTGACCTGGAGGCGAAATCAGCACAAAACATTGGCGGCAGTGCAGATGTTTACGCTGGACGATTCCGCCGAAGGACAGCGCATCCGGGTGATTCCCATATCCGGGGCGGACTATGATAAAAATGGGGAAAAGGGGACAATATATTCGGAAAGAGCCAGGGACCTGACAAATGGGCTGACCCTGATCGGTGATGGAGAAGGTCCTGTGATCAGAGGTCTTGAACTGCTGGAAAATAAAGAATTGATCGACAGAAATCAGGGAAAAATAATTTTGTCGGTGACGGCGGACGATGCGCTTTCAGGAGTCAGGGATTTTTATCTTGAGGTGCTGAACACGGATAATTACTGCAGTCAGACCTTTTGGCCGAAGGACGGTGTTATCCGGGTGGAAATCACAGAGGAGGATCCCCTGTTCAGCGGTGATTTTACGGTGACGGCCAAGGCGGTGGATCATGTGGGAAATGTCAGTCAGGTCAGCCATTCGGTGACGGAATTTGCTCTGAATGCAGTGGTGGAACGGATTTTAGAGCCTCACGACCCTGTTTTTAAAAGAGGCGAAAGCGGTATACTGACCATTACCACATGGGGATATGCAGAGCGGGTGGAGGTAGAATTTCCGGAGGCCTTAACCACATTGAATCCGGAACTTAACAAAACCTTTGTCTATACGGAAGAACCGAATTACAGGCAGGAGTCCGGGATACAATTTATGATCCCTCTGAATACGCCGGAAAATGAAACCTTTACCATAACGGTAAGAGCTTATAAGGGAGATAAAAAGCTGGAGGAGCACCCGGCGATCAGTGTGATTCGGATAGATGGTACAGTGCTGGATGATTTTCGCACCAGACTGCGATGAGCGCGCTTCTTCTGACAATCCTGGCAGCCGGGCTGTATATCATAAATCGATTTGATGAAGGGCTGACACCGGACAGGCGGACCGGCATCGTTATTCTGGCAGGAGTGCCTGCAGGCGCTTATTTTGGGTGGAGAGCCGCAATACAAAGCGGCATTTTGCCTGCACTGCTTCTGGAGGTGGTCATAGGCTGCCTGCTCCTGGCCTGCATTACAGATTGCGCCACATGCCAGGTATATCGCTTTGTATGGTGGATATCGGGGGGAGCGGCCCTGCTCCTCCTGGGTGTCGAAGGCTGGCCGGAGGGAGAAAGACTTTGGGGACTGGCACTATTCTGCTTTCTTCAATTGATTCTCTTTTCCCATATGTATGGAAAAGGAGATTGTCATGCATTCTGTGTCTGTGCCGCCGTGGAAGCGGCTGCCGGTATGGATTTTACCGGATTCCTCATTCATATGCTGGTATCATTCAGCCTTCTGGCGGCAGTACAGGTGGCGAGGGGCAATGTAAGCCGAAAGGGCAGTTTAAAGCATCCCGTGCCGTTTCTTCCTTACATTACAATATCTTTTTTGGTAGTTTTGCTGTTTTTCTCATAAATATGGTACCATTTTCCTTCTTTTGGTGTTATGATAGGTACTGGCGAAAAAGCATGCCAAAGGAGCGAGTATGATTACCATTTCTCTTTGTATGATAGTGAAAAACGAAGAAAAGATACTGGCCAGATGTCTGGACAGCGTGGCTGACATAATGGAAGAAATCATTGTGGTGGATACCGGCTCCACGGACAGGACGAAGGAGATTGCTGCCCGTTACACGGAACATATCTATGATTTTGAGTGGACGGATGATTTCAGTGCGGCCAGAAATTATGCTTTTTCCAGAGCTTCCTGTGAGTATGTTTATTCTGCGGATGCAGATGAGGTGCTGAATGAGGAGAACAGGAGGCGGTTTCTCCGCCTGAAGGAAATGCTGCTTCCTGAAGTGGAAATCGTGCAGATGAAATATGCAAACCAGCTGCAATATAACACTATTTATAATTTTGATGAGGAATACCGCCCTAAACTGTTTAAAAGGAAAAGGGACTTTGTGTGGGAAGCTCCCATACATGAGACAATACGTCTGGAGCCGGTGGTATATGACAGCGATATTGTGATTAATCATCTTCCGGAAGCCAGCCATGCAAAGCGGGATCTGATGAATTTTCACAGACAATGCCTCAAAGGGTATCGGCTATCCAAAAGGCTTCACAATCTATACGCCAGAGAGCTGCTGATAGCAGGAGACGAGGAAGACCTGGCGCTGGCTTCGGATTTTTTTATGGCTTCAGCCGCGGACGGGAAACGGGATGGGGAAGAGATTGCCGAGGCCTGCTGTGTCGCCGCCCGTGCCGCCAGACAGAAGGGAGATGTGGTCACCTTTTTTAAATATGCGTCCAAGGTCATTGCGGAAGAAGCAAACTCGGAGATCTGCTGTGAGATGGGGCATTTTTATGAGGACCGCGGCGACCATGAGGAGGCGGCCGTCTGGTATTACAATGCGGTATATGAAACGCAGCCCGCGCTGAACCTGCAGGCCGGAGGAAGGGAAGGACTGGAGGGGCTGATCCGGTGTTATGAAAGGCTGGGATGCGAAGAGCAGGCTGACATCTACAGGACAGAGCTGGCAGAAAGAATACTGCCGGTAAGAAAGGGATTATGATGAAATGGGAAGATAATGTGCGGCGGGCAGTGCCATATGTGGCGGGGGAACAGCCTGACAGGCCTGGAATGATCAAGCTTAACACCAATGAGTGCCCATATCCGCCGGCGCCGGGGGTGGCAAAAATGGCCCGGCAAATGAATTGGGAGCAGCTGAGGCTGTATCCTGATCCCGATTCCGGCATACTTGTAAATGCACTGGCAGAATATCATCATGTGAAAAGGGAGCAGGTGTTTGTGGGAGTGGGGTCGGATGACGTGCTTTCACTGGCCTTTCTGACGTTTTTTAACAGTGGGCGTCCGATTCTGTTTCCCGATGTGACATATTCCTTTTACGATGTGTGGGCAAGGCTATATGGGATTCCCTACATAACCTGCGCTTTGGATGAAAATTGGCATATTTGCCCCGGAGATTATTGTCGGCCCAATGGCGGGGTGATTTTTCCCAACCCCAATGCTCCTACCGGTCTTTTGGAGGGGCTGGATGTGGTGGAAGAGATTGCGGCGGCCAATGAAGGTGTCATAGTCATTGTGGATGAGGCCTATGTGGATTTTGGAGGCATCAGCGCCCTGCCCCTCCTGAATAAATATGATAATCTGCTGGTGGTCCGAACCTTTTCCAAATCAAGGTCACTGGCCGGTCTGCGGGTGGGATACTGTATTGGAAATGAGCGGCTGATCCGATATCTTAACGATGTGAAATTTTCCGTTAATTCTTATACTATGAACCTGCCGTCGCAAAGACTGGGAGCGGAGTCGGTGAAGGATGAGGCATATTTCAGAGCCACCACGGAAAAAATTATTGCTTCCAGAGAGCGGACAAAGGGAGAGCTGGCGAGACTTGGCTTTACTTTCCCGGATTCCAGGGCCAATTTTATTTTTGCCTCCCATGCAGGCGTTCCGGCAAAACAGATTTACCAGGCGCTGCGTGAGAAGGATATTTATGTTCGATACTGGGATAAGCCCAGGATTTCGGAATCGCTGCGCATTACCGTCGGAACGGACGAACAGATGGACAGGTTGGTGAAGGAGCTGGAGACATACATCAAAAAATCTTGATAGATCTTGAGACCAATAATATGAACGTGAAGGGAAGGATTGGAAAAGGAATATGATTAAAAGTGTTTTAAAAGGAATGGTGATCGGCATTGCAAATATTATCCCCGGTGTCAGCGGGGGGACGATGATGGTGTCTATGGGAATTTACGATAAGCTGATTCATTGTATCACTCATCTGTTCAGCGAGTTTAAAAAGAGTGTTCTTTTTTTGATTCCCATCGCCATAGGAATGGTAATCGCCATAGCGGGCAGCTCTTTTGGACTGACTTATTTGTTTGAGAATTTTCCGATCCAGACCAATCTGTTGTTTGTAGGGTTGATTATCGGCGGACTGCCGGCCATTTGGAAAAACGTAAAGGGGAAAGCCGTCAAAGCAGGGCATGTGATAGCCGGGCTTCTTTTCTTCGCACTGGTGGTAGGATTTGCGGCCATGGGGGAGACTGAAGGGAATGCCGCAGAGCTGTCTGTCAGCCTGATGAATGTGCTGAAGCTGTTTGCAGTAGGTGTGGTTGCGGCGGCTACCATGGTGATTCCCGGTGTCAGCGGTTCAATGATACTGATGCTCATGGGATTTTATCATCCGGTGCTGAATGCCATCCGGGATTTCTTTGCCGCTCTGGCGGCCTTGGATATACAGGGAATTTTGGCAGGATGCGGTATTTTGGTTCCCTTTGGTCTGGGAGTGGTGGCAGGCGTTTTTGCCATAGCAAAGCTGGTTGAGTTCATTTTTGAAAGATTTCCGCTTTATGCCTATTGGGCTATAATTGGATTGATCATTTCTTCGCCGATAGCAATCTTTCTGATGGGAGATCTTCCCGGGGTGACGGTCTTAAGTCTGGTTACAGGCGCAGCTGCATTAGTCGTGGGGATTGTAATAGCGATGAAGCTTGGCGAATAGGCGACGGACAGGTGGAAGGAAGCTATGGAAGCATACAGAGATTTTGCAAAGGTTTATGATGAACTTATGGATAATGTTCCTTACGGTCAGTGGTGTGATCGTCTGGATGAGCTGATTAAGCGGCATGGAGTTTCCAAACCGGAAAGGGATGTAGAGGGACTGCTGGACTCTGAAAGAAACCTGGTGGTGGATCTTGGGTGCGGTACAGGGACTTTGACGGAGCTTCTGTATGAGAGAGGCTATGATGTGATTGGCGTAGACGCATCGGAGGCCATGCTGAATGCGGCGATGGAGAAGAAGGAGAAAAGCGGAGCGGAGATCTTATATCTGCTGCAGGATATGAGGGAGCTGGAGCTGTACAGCACAGTGGGGACGATTTTCAGCGTGTGTGACTCGCTGAACTATATTCTGGAGGAGGATGAGCTTCTGGAGGTGTTTCAGCGTGTGGAAAATTATCTGTTTCCGGGAGGCATCTTTGTCTTTGACTTTAATACGGACTATAAATACAGAGAAGTCATCGGAAATACCACCATCGCGGAAAACAGGGAAGACTGCAGCTTTATCTGGGAAAATCTTTATGATGCGGAAGAAGAGATCAATGAATATGATTTGACGGTATTTGTCCGGGAGGACAACGGACTTTTCCGAAGATTTTCAGAGACGCATTTTCAGAGAGGATATACGGTGGAACAGATGACAGAGCTGGTGAGAAAATCCGGTATGGAGCTTGTGGAAATGCTGGATGCCGATACAGGAAGCTTTGTCACTGCCCGGAGTGAGAGGGTAGTGGTTACAGCCAGAGAATGCAGAAAGGTACAGGGATCGATATGACGGACTATGTGGTGAGGGCTGTTGCAGCGGATACTCAGGTCAGAGCATTTGCCTGTACTGCCAGGGAATTGGTGGAAAGCGCCAGAAAGGCTCATAACACCAGCCCGGTGGTGACGGCGGCGCTGGGGCGGCTTTTAAGCGCCGGAGCAATGATGGGATGCATGCTGAAAGGAGAGAAGGATATCCTGACGCTGCAGATCAAGGGAGACGGTCCTATGCAGGGAGCAACTGTGACAGCGGATTCCAGGGGAAACGTAAAGGGATATGCAGTTATACCGGATGTTTGTTTGCCCGCAAATCGGCTGGGAAAGCTGGATGTGGCAGGGGCAGTGGGACATGGAAGCCTGAGCGTTATCAAAGATATGGGATTAAAGGAGCCTTATGTGGGGCAGACTTTATTACAGACCGGTGAAATTGCGGAGGATCTGACGTATTATTTTGCTGTGTCGGAACAGGTGCCATCCTCTGTGGGGCTGGGCGTACTCATGGAGAAGAACAATACCGTGAAACAGGCAGGCGGCTTTATCATACAGCTGATGCCTTTCGCAGAGACGGCAGTGATCGACAGGCTGGAGCAGAATCTGGGCAGGATCGCTTCAGTAACCTCCATGCTGGACCAGGGCATGTCTCCGGAGGAAATGCTGGGGGTTGTGCTGGAGGGCATGTCTTTTGAGATTACGCAAAAGCTTCCGGCGGCCTTTGCCTGTAATTGCAGCAGGAAAAAAATTGAGAAGGTTCTGGTCAGCCTGGGGGAAAAGGAGCTTTGCGATATGATAGAGGACGGGCAGGAGATTGAGGTGAACTGCCAGTTTTGCAGCAGGAGCTATCGCTTTGCTGTGGAGGAATTGCAGGCTCTGTATCATAATGTGAAGCAGGGTATACTGCCATCCTGATCTGCAGCTAAGGGAAAAGGCTGACAGTCAAAAAGAGGTTCAGAGGAAAAGAGGTTTGATTTGGAACAGGGATTTATTAAAGTTGCGGCGGCAACACCCCGAATCAGGGTGGGCGATGTGGTTTACAATGTCCAGGAGGTCTGCCGGGAAATGGAAGAGGCCTGCGAAAGAGGAGCAAAGATCGTGGTTTTTCCGGAGCTGTGTCTCACGGGATATACCTGCGGCGATCTGTTTTTGCAGCAGCTTTTGCTGGAGGAGGCGGCAGCACGGCTTCTGGATATTGCCCGTGCCACAAAAGGCAGAGATGCCCTGATCATGGTTGGGCTTCCCATGGAGAGAAAGGGAAAGCTCTATAATGTGGCCGCAGTGCTGCAGGATGGCGAGATCCTGGGAATGGTACCCAAAGCCAATATTCCCTCCTATGCGGAGTTTTACGAAGGACGTCATTTTTTTCAGGGAAACAGGAAGCCTGAGATGTTTGAGTTTGGCGGGAAAAGGATTCCATTTGGCACGAATATCCTGTTTGCCTGTAAAAATGTACCGGGTCTGATTGCAGGCTGTGAAATCTGTGAGGATCTGTGGGTGGCAGATCCGCCAGGGACCGGACATGCGCTGAAGGGCGCCACAGTCATTGCCAATCTGTCTGCCTCCAACGAGACTGTGGGAAAGGATGAATACAGAGAGCTGCTGGTAAAATCAGCCAGTGCCAGGCTTCTATGCGGCTATATTTACACTTCTGCGGGGGAGGGAGAATCCACTCAGGATCTGGTTTTCGGCGGCCATGATCTGATTGCGGAAAATGGCATTATCCTGGCACAGGAAAAGCGGTTCGTGGGCGGAACAGTCTACGGAGATCTGGATGTGCAGAAAATATTATATGAGCGTCGAAGGATGGGAACCTTTGGCGGGGAACCGGAGGACGATTATACAGTGGTTCCGTTTCAGCTGGATGTGACGCAGACAAAGCTGGATCGGACCTTTGGCCCCATGCCCTTTGTGCCCGGCGATGAAAAGATGCGCAGACAGCGCTGTGAGGAGATTCTTTCCATTCAGGCCTACGGATTAAAAAAGAGGTATGAGCATACAAAGCTTTCCAAAGCGGTGCTGGGGATTTCCGGCGGATTGGACTCCACACTGGCTTTATTGGTGACTGTTCGAACCTTTGATCTGCTGGGGCTTAACAGGAAAGGAATCATTGCCGTAACCATGCCCTGCTTTGGTACCACAGGGAGAACTTACGATAATGCATGTAAGCTGGCAAAGACGCTGGGCGTTTCTTTGGAAGAGGTGGATATAAAGGAAGCGGTGTCTGTGCATTTTCGGGACATCGGACAGAATCCGGAAAATCATGATGTGACCTATGAAAACAGCCAGGCCAGAGAACGGACCCAGGTTCTTATGGACATTGCGAACAGAACGAACGGTCTGGTGATCGGAACCGGCGATATGTCGGAGCTGGCGTTGGGGTGGGCTACCTACAACGGTGATCATATGTCTATGTATGGCGTGAATTCCGGAGTTCCCAAAACACTGGTACGCCATCTGGTACAATATTATTCCGATACATGCGGGCACAGAGAGCTTTCAGAGGTGCTTCAGGATGTGCTGGACACACCGGTCAGCCCGGAATTGCTGCCGCCGGTGGATGGAATGATCGCGCAAAAAACGGAAGACCTGGTAGGTCCTTATGAGCTTCATGATTTCTTTCTGTATTATATGCTTCGCTGTGGATTTCCGCCGGCGAAGGTATATCGGATTGCGAAGCTGGCATTTAAGGGACTTTATGATGCGGAAGTGATATTAAAGTGGCTGAAAAATTTTTATAAAAGATTTTTCAGTCAACAATTCAAGAGGTCATGTCTTCCGGACGGTCCCAAGGTGGGAAGCGTGGCGCTGTCTCCCAGAGGGGACCTGCGGATGCCCTCCGATGCCAGTGCGAGGCTTTGGCTGGAACAGCTGGAAGGACTGTAGCTGCCGGCCCGGCATATCACAGACGGCGATATGCCGGGTTTGCCTGAAGGATACAGCTC
The DNA here is from genome assembly GCA_947177445.1 of uncultured Lachnospiraceae bacterium. GTDB lineage: Bacteria > Bacillota > Clostridia > Lachnospirales > Lachnospiraceae > Acetatifactor. Next base: position 20,187 of record CAMWUL010000028.1, read on the forward strand.
ATTGATTTGGCGTGGAGACCATGGCCTTGTTCAATGAATTTTGAATGGCCTCCAGAAGTACCAGAGAGGTGTATTTGCTTTCAGTCGAATAGGTGATTCCTTCCAGGGTCTGCAGCTCATATACCTGGCTGCAAATGGAGTCAAAGGCAGGCTCCAGCAGGGGGTACATGGTGGTCACGGCATCATTCAGGTTTACCATGCGGATTGAGGTTATGGAGTTTTTATCCACAATGACTTCTACATCGATGGATTGGTTTCCCAGAATCAGTTCGGTGGTGTAGATGCCGGGTATGTAGATGGAATCGCTTCCTGCGGCGGTGTCCTGATTGGAAGGTGCAGGATTTTCTTCCTTGTCAGGCAGGAACATCATGGCCAGCAGGACGATGAACAGGATGCCCAAAAGGGCAAAGATTCCGGTATAAATCAGCTCCTTCATGTGAAGTACGACTATTTTTGTTTTTGCACTCATTTATAATTCCCCTTGTTCTTTTCCGGACGCTTTTCTTTATAATAATTATGTTTCCGGGGCGCGGAATATTCACATTCGGATATTTTTGCATAAGATACTTAATGAAAAAAATATTGACTGGTATGCGCATAGCGGTATCAATATGAATGAAGTGTATTAAGGATATGGAAGAGAGGTATGGCATGAGGTTTACAAAGATGCAGGGATGCGGAAATGATTACATATATATCAATGGATTTACAGAGCAGATTCCTACAGAAGAAAAGCCGGAGCTGGTAAGAAAATGGAGTGACAGGCATTTTGGCATTGGCGGCGATGGGGTAATTTTTATCAATCCTTCACGGGAAGCCGACTTTGAGATGGAAATGTACAATGCGGACGGCACCAGGGCAGAGATGTGCGGAAACGGAATCCGTTGTGTGGGAAAATTTGTGTATGATAAGGGGCTGACGGACTCGGAACATATTACAGTGGTCAGCGCAGGAAAAGTGAAATATCTTGATCTGATGGTGAAAAGGGATGAGGAAAATTCCTGCGGCAGGGGATATGTTGCCAGTGTGCGTGTCAACATGGGCAGTCCCATATTGGAGCCGGAACAGATTCCTGTGAAAGCTTCGAAGCATCCGGCAGTAGATGAACCTATTCTTGTGGGGGAAAAGGAATACCGCATGACCTGCGTATCTATGGGAAATCCACATGCGGTTATTTTTGCTGAGGGAGTGGCAAAGCTGCCGCTGGAACAGATGGGGCCGCTTTTTGAAAAGCATGAAAGCTTTCCCAGGCGGACCAACACGGAATTTGTGGAAATTATAGACAGAAAAACTGTATTCATGAGAGTATGGGAGCGGGGAAGTGGGGAGACGCTGGCATGCGGGACAGGCTGCTGCGCGGTGGCTGTGGCAGGAGTGCTGAACGGATTGACGGAGCCTGAGATAACGGTAAAGCTGTTGGGGGGAGAATTGCTGATCCAATGGGACAGAACGGAAAACCAGATCTATATGACGGGACCGGCTGTTACGGTTTTTGAGGGAGAAGTGTGAGAATGCATGCAGAGTAAGCCTTTTTACAGATCAGAATGCCAGGTTTGTGCTATTAAAGATGGTGCGGCTGCCGAAGAGGCGGTACACAGGGAAATTTGAAAGGAGAAATACCATGTTCAGGGTCAACGAAAATTATGGGAAGCTGCCGGGAAGCTATTTGTTTTCTACCGTTGGAAAAAAGATCGGAGACTACAGCAAGGCGAATCCGGAGAAAAAAATTGTCCGCCTTGGTATCGGCGATGTGACGCAGCCTCTGGCGCCTGCCATTATCGAAGCATTGCATAATGCAGTGGATGAGATGGCAAAGGCGGAGACCTTTCACGGATATGCTCCGGACCAGGGATATGAATTTCTGAGGAGCGTTATTGCCGAAAACGACTATAAAAGCAGAGGGTGTCAGATTGAGGCAGACGAGATCTTTATTTCGGACGGCGCGAAAAGTGACTCGGGCAATATTCAGGAAATTTTCAGCCAGGACAGCAGGATTGCGGTCTGTGATCCTGTATATCCGGTGTATGTGGATTCCAATGCAATGGCCGGAAGGGCAGGAGTTTTCAACAGAGAGAGCGAAACCTGGAGTAATGTGATCTATATGCCCTGCACGGAAGAAAATGATTTTGTACCTGAGCTGCCAAAGGAACGCCCCGACCTGATCTATTTGTGTTTTCCCAATAATCCCACCGGCGCCGCTATCAGCAGAGACCGTCTGCAGGAGTGGGTTGATTATGCAAACCAAATAGGCGCGGTCATTATTTATGATGCGGCATATGAGGCATACATTTCCCAGGAGGATGTACCCCACAGCGTCTATGAGTGCAAGGGGGCGAGAACCTGTGCCATTGAACTGCGGTCCTTTTCCAAAAATGCAGGTTTTACAGGACTGCGGCTGGGCTTCACTGTAGTGCCCGGGGATCTGCTGTGCGGTGAAGTGAGCCTGCGCGCTCTGTGGGCCAGACGTCACGGCACAAAGTATAATGGTGCGCCCTATATCGTTCAAAGAGCCGGAGAGGCCGCCTATTCCCCTTCAGGGAAGGAACAGCTGCGGGAGCAGGTGGCATACTACATGAGAAATGCGGCCTATATCCGCAGTGGTTTGGAGGAAGCAGGATATCGGGTATACGGCGGGGTCAATGCGCCTTATATCTGGCTGAAGACACCCGGAGGCATGACCAGCTGGGAATTTTTTGACTATCTGTTGGAAAATGCAGGTGTGGCGGGCACTCCCGGATCCGGATTTGGTCCCGGGGGAGAAGGGTATTTCAGACTGACCGCCTTTGGCTCCTATGAGAATACCAGGGAGGCTGTGGACAGAATCAGGAGGCTGTGACCCTCGCGGCATGGTTAAGAAAAACATAAGTTTTATTTTATATTCTGCTCACATGCCGTTCACATTTTTTCCGTATTCTGGAAGTGGCCGTTTGGAATATCTTCTGCAATCGCAAGGATAGGAACAAAGAGATTCCAAGAGGCTGTGGAAAAAGAAAAGAAGGATTGTTCCCGTTGAGGAAATATCAGGGACAGAGAGCATGACTAACGAACAGTATTACGAATTGATTAAGCCTTATGAGGATGTCAGCCGGGTTATGCTGACAAAGCTGGAAATATTAAATCACAGCATTTACAATAGAGATACCGGGAAACCGATCCATCATATACAGAGCCGCATTAAGCTGAAGAAAAGTATAGAGGACAAACTGGAGCGTCTGGAGATGACGGACAGCGTTATGAATGCGAAGGATCATCTGATGGATATTGCAGGCATCCGGGTAATCTGTTTTTTCCCTGAGGAAATATATGATCTGGTGGATTGCCTGAAAAGACAGGCCGATCTGATCGTGATTAAGGAAAAGGATTATATCAAGATACCGAAGCAAAGCGGATACCGCAGCTTCCATATTGTGTTCGGGGTTCCGATTCATTGTCTGGATGCTATGGAGTACTTTCCAGTGGAAATACAGTTCCGTACCTTGTCCATGGATTTTTGGGCCAGTATGGAGCATCGGATCTGTTATAAAAAGGAATATGATAATAAGGATGAGGTCAGCCGGGAAATGCAGCAGTACGCCATGGCGCTGGAATTGATCGAAAGCCGTTTTGCGGCAAGGCTTCATGAGGAAAGGTGAATGCGGCGAAGGGGGAATGGGTCATAAGATGGATATTCGTGGGATATTGAAGCAGGTAGACGCACTTTATGAAGAAAATCGTGGAGAGCAGGCCGAAAAGCTTATGCAGGACAGTATTCTGCAGGCGGTGCAGGAGCAGGATGACGAAAGTCTTCTGCAGCTTTTGAACGAGCTGTTGGGTTATTATCGTGAGACCAGCCAGAGTGAAAATGCCCACCGTATCGGAGAGCAGGCCATTGCTCAGGCGGTGAGGATGGGATTGGAGGGAACCTTTCCCTATGCCACTACTATGCTGAATGTGGCGAATGCCTGCCGGGCAGCAGGAAGGCTGCAGGAATCTTTGGAGTACTATCTTCAGGTACAGGTGCTTTACGAAAAACTGTTAACCCCGGACAACATATTTATTGCAGGGCTTGAGAATAATATGAGCCTTCTCTATCAGGAGATGGGAGAGTATGCCAAGGCAAAGGAGTGCCAGCTGAAGGCGCTGAAGATTGTAAAAGAAAAGGAGACATTCTATGAGCAGGCAGTGACCTGCGCTAATCTGGCCGCATCCTGCGTCCGGCTGGGAGAGCTGGAGGAAGCAAAGAAATACGCAGAGGAATCACTGAGAATATTTCAGGATATTCATGTGGCGGACAGTCATTATGGAGCGGCTCTGGCTGCATTGGGAGATTATCATTATCAGAAAGAGGATTTTGCCGTTGCTCTGAAACGATACCGGCAGGCTATGGAGGCTGTGGAACAGGGCGTAGGCAGAAATGAGGCATTTTACAGACTGCAGGAGCATGTTTCCGTCTGCGAAAAGGCACTGTCCGGTGCTGTTTCCGGTGCCGTTTCCCCGGGCGCCCCGGAGGAGGCTTCCGCCGCGGATAAGGGGCTTGCTATTTCCAGGAAATATTATGAGACCTGCGGCAAAGCGATGATCGCAGAAAAGTTTCCGGAATATGAGGGGAAAATTGCAATAGGCCTGGTGGGCAGAGGCTCCGACTGCTTTGGGTATGACGATATGACTTCCAGGGATCACGACTGGGGGCCGGATTTCTGTATGTGGATGACAGAGGAAACATACCGGGAGATCGGACAGGCCCTGCAGGAAGCATATGATGGATTGCCGGAAGAATTCCTGGGATGCAAACGGGCGCCCCATGTGAATGGGCGGAGCAGACGGGGGGCATTATGCATCTCGGAGTTTTACCGTGGACTTGTGGGAGCCGGGGTATATGAGGATATCGACTGGAGGCAGGCGCCGGATTATGGGCTGGCGGCAGCGGTAAACGGAGAGGTTTTTCGGGATGACGAAGGAGTATTTACAGAGTACCGAAACCGGCTCCGGCAGGGATATCCGGAGCCGATCCGATATTTGAAGCTTGCGGAGAGCGCCGCTAAATTTGCCCAGTCGGCGCAGTATAATTATTTCAGGATGCTGGAACGGAAAGACGGAGTTACTGCCCAGGTGATGCTTTGGGCCGGGATCAAAGAAGCCATGAAGCTTCAGCACTATCTGGAGGGGCGCTTCCCACCCCATGACAAATGGTTATGGAGAAGTCTGCAGGAATCCGAAGAAGGCCGGGAGATTGCAGCATTATTGAAACAGATTCAGGAGACAGCGGAGGATGAAAGTCATGTCCGGGAGCTGATCGGACAGCTGGGTGCTCATTTTGCCATGGAGCTATATGGACGGGACCTGATCAGTGACATCGATCCTTATCTGGATGCCCACAGCGAGGAGCTTGTGTACAAGGCATCTCTGGCGGAAAAGACGGATGAGGAGCTGGTGGAGGATATAGCAAAGCTGGAGTTTCAGGCCTTTGACAAGGTAAAAAATGAGGGGGGAAGAGCCAGCTGCCAGAATGACTGGTTTACCTTTTCCATTATGCGCAGGAGCCAGTACCTTACCTGGAACAGGACGATGCTGCTGCAGTATCTTTATGACTTTCACAGAGAGCTTTCCCTGGGGCATAATCTGATTGAGGAAAAATACGGAAGAATGATGGAGAGCACCGCGCCGGAGGAATACGAGAGGATCAAGGGGCATTTTCCGGAGCTGACCGAAGAAAAAAAGAATATTATCGGGCAGATCTGCAGCATGCAGGTGAAATGGATGGAAGAATTTGCCGAAGAGTATCCTGCCCTTGCGGATAATGCCAGAAGTATACACACCTATGAGGACAATCCCTTTGACACCTCCTATGAGACGTATCTGAGGGGAGAGCTGGGAACTTATTCCGACAAGATGCTGGAGTTATATGGCAGGTATGTGGTGGAATATGCCAGGAACGGAAAAAATCCGGCGTATGACATTATGGGGAACAGCGTAAGAATGTACGGCTATGGGAGTCTGGAAGAAGCGGAGCGCAAGAACAGAGAAGCCTGGTCCTGAAAGAGAGGATTTTATGGATACAAAAAGGATTATCTTAAACGAAAACTGGAGATTTTGCGGAGAGAAGCTTGCCGCACAGCCGGGGCAGGATGCGGAGGAAGCATGGTATAAGGGGTATGACGACAGTGCCTGGAAGCAGGTGACGGTGCCTCATGACTGGTCCGTGGAACAACCGTTTTCGAAAGAATATTCCAGCGGTACCGGATATCTGGCAGGAGGAATCGGCTGGTACCGGGTACATTTTACCCTGCCGGAGGAATACCGGGGAAAGTGCATCCGGGTCGTTTTTGACGGAATTTATAAGAACAGCCGGATATGGTGCAACAGCTATTATTTGGGGAAACGGCCCTTTGGCTACAGTACCTTTTCATATGATATTACACACGCGGCAGCCTTTGGAGAGGAAGAAAATGTTCTCAGTGTAAAGGTGGTGCACGAGGATTTGGCCGATTCCAGGTGGTTTACCGGCAGCGGCATTACAAGAAAGGTATCCTTGATTATACAGGAGCCGGTGCATCCGGCTGAATATGGAGTTATCTTTCGGGCGGAATCGGTGGAGCCTGATGAAAGTGATCTTCAATGCAGAACCGGAAGCGCAGTGATCCGGGTACGGCACCAGACGGAATCAATGGGCGCAGCGACAGCCGGCGGAATGACTTCCAGAGGGGGAACAGCCGGCGGAATGACTTCCAGAGGGGGAACTGCCGGCGGAATGGTTCCTGGAGGGGTGACAGCCGGAGAACAGTTCGGCAGTGGTCTGGCAGGAAAAACAGTGAAGATCCGTACTGTGCTGGAAAACCAGCAGGGAGAGAGCGTCCTGTGCATGGAGGGCCGCGCGGGGATCGGAGAAAGCTGTGTGCTGGAGGGACGGCTGGAGCAGGCGCAGCTCTGGTCTGTGGAGCATCCGTATCTGTATACTCTGCGTACCTGGTATGCACTATGCGATTCTGACGTCGGAAGCCTCGAATGCGGAGGATGTGAAGAGTACTATATGGTAGACGAAACCGTAACGGGGATCCGCAGTATCCGTTTTGACTCTCAAAAGGGATTTTTTCTGAACGGTGCGGAGACAAAGCTGAAGGGAGTCTGCGTCCACCACGACGGCGGAGCCTTGGGAGCGGCGATGAAACCGGAGGTATGGCAGAGGCGTCTCGAGGCTTTGAAGGAATGCGGCTGTAATGCCATCCGGTGCAGTCATAATCCTCATATGCCGGAGCTATATGAGCTGTGTGACAGAATGGGCTTCCTGGTGATGGATGAGGCCTTTGACGAGTGGGAAAATGCAAAAAATAAATGGTCTACAGGGCATAACGTGTATCCGCCCAGGCATCAGGGCTATGCGGAGGATTTTCCTCAGTGGCATGAAGCTGATTTGAGAGCAATGGTGTGCAGAGACAGAAATCATCCTTCTGTGATTCTCTGGAGCATCGGAAACGAGATCGATTATCCCAACGATCCGTATTGCAACTCTTCTTTTGCATCCATGACCGGTAATAATGACGCCAATAAGCCGGCGTCGGAGAGACAGTATGATCCTAATAAGCCGGATGCCCGGCGGCTGACGGTGATTGCCGCCGATCTGGAAAGGATTGTCCGCCGGGAGGATGATTCCAGGCCGGTTACGCTGGCGGCGGCATTTCCGGAGCTTTCCGCGGAGACAGGGCTGCTGGAGGGGCTGGATGTTGCAGGCTACAATTATAAGGAGCACCTGTACGAAAAGGACCATGCCAGATTTCCGGAAAGGCCCCTTTTGGGAAGCGAGAATGGTCATGGCTACCAGGCATGGCTGGCGGTAAGAGACAACCCATACATCAGCGGCCAGTTCCTATGGACCGGAATCGACTATCTGGGGGAGGCGTCCGGCTGGCCGGTACATGGCTCTCCCGCGGGAATCCTGACCTGTGCCGGAGACAAAAAACCGGAGTTCTACCGCCGTAAATCCTTTTGGACGCAGGAACCGGTTTTGGTCATGGCAACAAGGCGTGTGGCCGACGGCATCCAGCCCTGGCGTCCTGTGTCCGCCCATTGGAATTACGAACCCGGGGAGGAGATATTGGTAAGAGTATTCTCCAATCTGCCCGGGATATCATTGTATCTGAACGGTTCTGAAGTGGGAAGGCTTGATGAATATAACGGGGATGGTGATTATTCTTTTCGCGTTTGTTTTCAGCCCGGTACGCTGACGGCAGAGGGCTTTGACGGTGTCAGGAGAGTCTGCAGTCTGTCTACCGCCGGATCTGCAGAGAAGCTGTCTTGTCATGTCTGGCGGAGGCCGGATGTGCTGACCGGAAAAAAATGGGAGATGATTTCAGGGGAGCCCGGCTATCTCTACCAGCTGGAGATGGAGCTTTTGGATGCCGGGGGCGGACCGGTGGCCTGGCAGGACAGAATGGTTACGGTGTCCGTAGACGGACCGGGGCAGCTGGCAGGACTGGAAAGCGGAAATCTGGCAGATGTGGCGCCATACAGCAGTAACAGCAGGGCCACCTTCCGTGGACGGCTTCTGGCTTTTATCCGCCGGACAAAGGCGGCAGCCGGCTCACCTGGAAATGACTGTCAGGGCGAGGAGACACAGATTCGGGTCAGAGTATTCATGGAAAATGGTTTTGAAACAGAAATAGTGTTGTAGCAGCGCTGTTTGCACAAAAATGTCTTGACAAACATACTTCCGGTATGTTAATGTAATTACATACCGGAAGTATGTTTGGGGTGAGGAAGCAATGGCAAGAAATAAGCATCCGGAAGAAACCGTTAATTTAATATTAGATGTTGCTTTCCGCTTATTTATGGAAAAAGGGTTTGAGAATACTTCCATTCAGGATATTATTGATCATTTAGGCGGACTCAGCAAAGGCGCTATTTATCATCATTTTAAGTCAAAGGACGATATTTTACTTGCTGTTACAGACAGGATGACGGCTGAATCAAATCAGCAGCTTGCAGTCATTCGTGACCGCCGGGATCTTAGCGGCAGAGAGAAGCTGAAAACAATTTTCCGGGAATCCATTAACAGGCCGGTACAGAACGATATTTTTACTGTGGCCCCGGATTTTCATAATAACCCGAAGCTTCTTTTCAGCCTTTTGCATGATACCATAGATAACGCGGCGCCAAACTATATTTTGCCCATTATTAAGCAGGGTATTTCAGACGGTACTATTGAAACGGATTATCCTGAGCAATTGGCGGAGCTGATTTTGCTTGCGGCGAACGTCTGGATGAATCCTATGATATTTGACAGCTCTGAAGAAGAATCCTGTCGTAAGTTTATGGTATTCAGTCAGCTGCTGCAGGGTTTTGGACTGGATATTGTAGATGATGAAATGTTAAAAAGACTGCAGGAGCTGGCATCTATCTATCAAAAGAACAAACAATAGGGTATGCTTCGAAAAAAATCTGTCCTGAAATATGGGCAGATATATTTTAAATATATTACATACCGACGCGCGGTATTGAAAGGAGAAAATATGGCGGCAGTTGTCGAAGTGAAGGACATTGAAAAAAGCTACGGAGTGACCCAGGTGATAAGTCATTGCAGTTTTCAGATTTTTGAAGGAGAGATATACGGGCTCTTAGGTATCAACGGTGCAGGGAAAACAACCCTGATGAAAATGATACTTGGATTACAGCAAATCGATAGAGGAGCTATTTTTGTTTTGGGCAAAGAGGTAAGCAGTACCCCGGAATATTTATCAGATATTGGAAGTGTAATAGAGAATCCCACTTTTTACGAACACTTAAATGCAGTGGAGCTTCTGACCATGCATTTGAGCTATATGAGGAAAAAAGCGGATATATCAGAGGTATTGCATTTAGTTGGTCTTGAAAATGCAGGTAAGAAGCGGATTGCTGAGTATTCTCTTGGCATGAAGCAAAGGCTCGGACTGGCAAGGGCGATTATTCATCGTCCTAAGCTGCTGATTCTGGATGAACCACTTAACGGCCTTGATCCCATTGCGATCACAGAAATGCGTGGACTGATGAGAAAGCTGGCAGCCCGGGGGATGTCGATTTTGTTGTCAAGTCATATTATTGAAGAAATAAAGCATACGGCGGATAGAATAGGTATTCTTTCGGGGGGATGCATAAAGCAGGAGCTGCTTTGCAGCTTTTCAAGCGGCGGAACGGACGGGAGGCAGAACGTTTGTGAGTATGTTGTTGTAAATGACGAACAGAAATCACCGGTAGAAAATTTTGAAGATTATGTAATAGGCCTTATGAGGAGGGAATCCATATGAATTTATATAAGCTTGAACTAATAAAAATGCGGTTGTCAACTTATCTATGGGCAATATTGGGGATATTCGCCAGTTTATTGGCACTTGGTGTATTTTTTCTTTTTATTTTTCACTTGGAAGCCGGAGGGAGCGGCACATCCGACGAGGCGGAGCTGTTTACAAATTGGAATGGCCTGTTGGCCTTGACGACTGCGCTGGCATTTTCCTGCTTCAGCATCTTGTCGGCGGCTGTTGCTGTAAAAGTGATTATCAGCGAATATTGCGGAAAAAATGCAGTCATTTTATTGAGCTACCCTGTCAATCGGAAGGTATTGCTTGGAACAAAGTGTTTGATTGTCAGTGGAATTACAACGGTTTCCGCATTTATCAGTAATACGCTGGTTATAGGTTTTATGTATATTTCAGCTCATATTTTTGGGATTATGCCGCAAGTGATCACGGGAAATTTTCTTTCTGCGGTTTTGATTTCCAGTTTTCTGATGGGGATTTTATCCTCCGCAGTTGGTACAATTGCCGCTGCAATCGGATGGAAAAAACGTTCGGCAGTCGCGACCATCGTGTGCGCACTGATTATTGTATGTGCTGTGGCCAATTGTATTGTGATTTCTCCTGGCAGTATTATCTGGGTGTTGTCGGCAATGAGCGGAATTTTTGTATTAATTGCAATTTTTACATATCATGTCCTGGCCAATGGAATAGAAAGGATGGAGGTTTAGGGAATGAACAAAAAGGTTTTTTCAAAGGATTTTACTTTGGTTGTTATCGGCCAGATTATTTCGCTGTTTGGCAACGCAACAATCAGGTTTGCGTTGCCGCTGTATTTATTAAATTTGACAGGATCGTCGGCGCTTTACGGAACTGTTACAGCGTGTGCTTTTGTTCCAGCCATCTTATTGTCGCCCATAGGCGGCATTGTTGCGGACAGGGTTAATAAAAGAAATATTATGGTTATATTGGATTTCTTTACGGCGGCGGTTATTATAGCTTTTTCTCTGCTGATGAATGGGGTTCATCTCATTCTTCTTTTGACGGTTACTTTGATGCTTCTATATGGTATTGCAGGTGCATATCAGCCCTCCGTACAGGCCAGTATCCCGGTGCTTGTCGATCAGGATCATTATATGGAAGCCAATTCTATAATCAATACGATCAGTTCCTTTGCAGGTTTGACAGGTCCTGTGCTTGGAGGCGTTTTATATAGTGCGTATGGATTGGAGCCTGTATTGTGGGCCTGCACGGTATGCTTTATTGTATCGGCAGTTATGGAAATTTTTATTGACATACCGTTTCAAAAACAAGCTTTAAACGGCGGTATATTGAAGACAGCCAGAATCGATTTTGCAGAAAGTATCCGTTTTATCCGAAAGGAGAAGCCTGTTGTCGGAAAAGCGCTTTTTGTAATCAGCGGAATTAATTTATTTCTGTCTGCAATGATTATTGTTGCATTGCCATATCTGGTAACAGAGGTATTAGATATAGAAGCATCACAGGCAAACAGACTTTATGGCTTTGCAGAGGGGGCACTGGCGGCAGGAGGGCTTTTCGGGGGGATTGGTGCAGGCATTTTTGCAGGCAGGCTGGCGATTCATAAGTCGGGAAAGCTGGTAATTGCCTGTGCGGTATGTGTATTTCCTATCGGCGCCGCATTGATAATGTTTTCATCCGGAATGATAAATTATATTGTCATAACCGTTTGCTGCTTTGCCATAATGGTATTTTCAACCATTTTCACCGTACAGATGATGTCCTTTATCCAGGCTCAAACCCCGCAAAATTTAATTGGAAAGGTGATTGCCGTCATCCTTACCGTTTCCATGTGCGCACAGCCCTTGGGCAATGCGCTCTATGGCGTCCTGTTTGAAATCTGTAAAGGGTTTGAGTATGCTGTCGTCCTGTTTTCGGGTTTTATATCGCTTATTATTGCTGTCAGCACAAGAAACATTTTTAAAAGCAGCGCATTATAGAAGATGATTTTTTGCACATACTGTTTTTGATGTGAAAGTTCAAAAATGGATTTTATTCGGAAAGGAGTATGTGCTATGGATGCAGATATCAATGGAATAACTGGAAGTGTGGGGCTTCGGGAGCTTCCCATGGGATTTGGCATGGCGCTGGCCATGAATGAGCCTGCCATGAAAGGCTACGCAGGCCTGACGGAAAGTGAGAAGGAGCATTTGATTCTGCGCTGCAGGGATGCTAAAACGAAAGAAGAGATGCAGCGGATTGTGGATTCCCTGGTGCCGGATACAGATGTACGTGCGCTGGAGGAGCTCAATCCGCCCAAGACGATGGGGTGAGTAAGGGACTAAAACCAACCCCCGTCCAGGGTGATAATCTGTCCGGTCAGATATTCGGGCGCCTGGGCAAGCTGGAGGATCAGCTGGGCGGCTTCTTCCGGAGCGCCCAGCCGGTCCGCAGGGATTTCTGAGGTCAGCTGTGCCAGGTCTTCAGGAGATAAGCAGCTGTTCATGGCGGTATCAATGACGCCGCAGGCCACGGCATTGACCTGTATGTTGCTGGGAGCAAGCTCCTTGGCCAGAGCTCTTGTGAAGGCATTCATTCCGCCTTTGGAGGCGGAATAGGCCACTTCCATGGAAGCTCCCTGGGCGCCCCAGACCGAAGAAACGTTGATGATGCGTCCCTGGTGCTTTTTCAGCATCAGGGGAATGGCAGAACGGCATGTGTAGAAGCAGGAATCCAGATTTACAGCCAAAACACGATGCCATTGCTCTGAAGTCATATCTGTAAGCAGCCCTATATGGGAGATGCCGGCGTTATTGACTAATACATCCAGTGTTTGAAGATGGGAAAAAATGCGTTCCACATCTCTTTCACAGCCCATATCTGCCTGAAGGGAGAGACACGGGATTTGGTATTTTTCCTGCAGGCTTTCCGAGAATATTTTCAGCTCATCCATGGAATCCCGGCAGGTGAGAGTCAGATGAAAGCCCGCCTGGGCAAAGGCTTCTGCTGTGGCCTTTCCGATTCCTCTGGAAGCGCCGGTAATCAGAGCAGTTTTATTGAAAGTTGTCTTCATGGAAATCCTTTCCGGGACGATCCCTGTGAGTTGTAACTTAGTTACTTTTCACGGGTAGGGGCCGCGAGGTGTTTTTGTGCGCTTTTTGCACAAAAACCCGAGACAGCACGCGCCAAAATGAGCGCTTTTTGCTCATTTTGTGTGCATCATGTTGCTTTGAACGGCGAAGCCGTGAAAAGTAACGTAACTTATAATCAGATTGTACCACATTTTTTCCTTGTATTTCCACTATAAAACTGATAGACTATGATAGAAATCGGCGGTTTGATTGACAACAGAAGACAGGAGAATAGGTATGTATGATCTCATCATAATCGGTTCCGGGCCTGCAGGTCTTTCGGCGGCGGTGTACGGTAAGAGAGCGGGTCTTAATCTGCTGGTTATAGAAAAAAATCCCATGAGCGGCGGACAGGTACTGAACACCTATGAGGTGGACAACTATCTGGGAATGCCGGGCATCAATGGCTTCGATATGGGAATGCAGTTTCGGCAGCATGCAGACCGGCTGGGGGTGGAATTCAGGGAGGCGCAGGTTCTCTCTATTGAAGATAAGGGGAATTATAAGCTGGTAGAGACGGATGAAGGCAATCTGGAAGCCATATCGGTAATTCTCGCTTCCGGGGCAGTTCATGCGCATCTGGGGGTGCCCGGTGAGGAAGAGCTGGCAGGAAGGGGCGTGTCTTACTGTGCCACCTGCGACGGCGCTTTTTTTCGGGGAAGGACGGTAGCGGTGGTGGGAGGCGGCGATGTGGCGCTGGAGGATGCGGCATATCTGGCCAGAACCTGTGAAAAGGTATATCTCATCCATCGCAGGGACGAGTTTCGGGGAGCCGCAGTGCTTCAGGAGGAGCTGAAGGCTCTTTCTAACGTAGAAGTTCTGTTCAGCCATGCAGTGGAGGAAATTCAGGGGACAGAGGAGGTAGAGAGCATCCGCATCAGAGATCGGAAGACGGATGAGGCCCGGGTTTTGCCGATTGCCGGTGTGTTTATAGCGGTTGGGATCCGTCCGGGAACGGAGCTGGTCAAAGAATTGGTGGACTGCGACGAGGCCGGCTACGTGCTGGCAGGGGAAGACTGTGCCACACAAATGCCCGGACTTTTCGCGGCAGGGGACGTGAGGAGAAAACCCATACGCCAAATTGTAACTGCGGTTGCGGACGGAGCCAATGCCGCTGTGGCCGCGGGAAACTATTGCAGGGAAAACAGAACCTGAAAAACGAAATATGAAGACAGGCACAAAAAGTGAAGAAACCGCAAGAGAAAATTAAAGTATTATTAAGAATACAAAATATTTTCTTTGAAAAAGAACCGTTTATTTCAGCGGTTCTTTTCTGTTGCAGCGAAAAACCCCGTAAAATGGGTATTTTCCAGGGTATTGCCAAAAATATCCTTATATTGACAAAATTAAGAAAAGGTGATATATTTTTTAACAGATGTAATAAATTTGTAATAAATGATAACAACAATGTAATTTTTCACATATACTGATACCAGAAAAGGAGAACATGATGATATTCAAGGGCATCAAAGTGACAGCAGGAATATTAACGGCGGCAGTTGTCTTTTCCGGAGCGGGCATGACAGCATCTGCGTCGGGCTCTGGAGCCATGCTTCCCAGCGCGGGAGTGGATCTGGCAATCGGTAACGGCAACCGTCTGGAAGATATTTTGACATCATCCTCCATACCTGTGGAGTCTATTATAGAATGGATTAATACCGAGGATTCTCAAGGCCGGTTTACGGATGGCGCTGTATCCAGAGAAGCCGCCGAAGAAGAGCTGTTCCGAAATCTGGTGATCGCACAGGTGAACGCATATGTAAATGTCCGGAGTATTCCCAGCGAAGAGGGCGAGATTCTGGGTAAGCTCTACAATAATTCCGTCGGAACCTTTCTGGAAGAGGAGAACGGCTGGTATAAGATTACGTCGGGAACGGTCACAGGGTATGTAAAGGCAGAATATTGTGTTACGGGAGAGGCTGCCGTGGAGATTGCAAAGGCGGTGGGAACCCGGTTTGCCACTGTGACGACTCAGACTCTGTTTGTCAGGATGGAGCCCAGTACAGAATCCGGGATTTTGGGAATGCTTCCCGAGGCTGAGGAGCTTCTGGTGCTGGAAGAGACGGAAGGCTGGGCAAGGGTGGACGTGGAGGAAGGCGAAGGCTGGGTATCCACGGATTATGTGAGCCTCCACAGTGAGTTTGTACAGGCCGAATCCAGGGAGGAAGAAGCCGCCCGTCTGGCCAAGGAGGAAGAGGAACGGAGAAAGGCAAGAGAGGCAGCTGCAGCAGCGGCCGCCCGGAATAACAATAATAATGCAGGCGGTAATACTGCACCTTCTGCACCTGCACAGCAGCCGGCAACCTATGCCGTGGGCGAGGGCAGCGAAATGGGAGTTGCCGTGGCGGATTACGCTCTGCAGTTTGTGGGAAATCCCTATGTGTATGGAGGAACCAGCCTGACCAACGGCGCCGACTGCTCAGGATTTGTAATGAGCGTCTATGCAAACTTTGGTGTGAGCCTGCCGCATTCGTCGGCATCTGACCGCACCCAGGGGTATGCGGTGGATGGTCTCGAAAACGCACAGCCCGGCGACCTGATTTGCTACTCGGGACATGTGGCGCTGTATATCGGCAATGGACAGATCGTGCATGCTTCCAACAGCAGAACCGGAATTATTGTGTCGGGAGCCGGTTACAGAAAGATATTGGCCATCAGAAGAATTTTCTAACAGACAGATTTTATAGAATTGAAGGAGGTGCTGCACCGGGGGTGCGGCGCCTCTTTTTTTTGGCCGATGGATATGATTCCCGTAAGGGAGAGTACGTTTGGGAGTAAGGGAAACATTTGTCTGATGAATTACGGAAGTTGTCAAAATATTACATTCCGGAGGCGGAAGAGTCTGAGGGTGATGTCTGTGCATATTGTACAAAAACAGCTGATGATTGAAATCTGAAAAAAGAATTGATTGAAAAATCGAAAAGGTTATCCACAAAGAAGCCTGGGCGAAATCGTTCAACAATGACTTATACACCGAGTTATGCACAATATCCACATTTTTTTCGGATGGGATATGCAATGGGATAAGAGGATAAAAAGAAACATATGTTTTGTGAAGTTGTAATAAAAATCGATTTTAGACGAAAAATAAGAAAAAATAGATTGACAGAGGTAATGTCAAAAATAAGGAAAAAATTTGCCAAATTGTTGCAAAACCTTGCGGGAATATGCTATAATGATCATACAATAAACAGCGGAAAGGGATGAACAGCATGAAGTTTATTATTGTAGGCAGAAACATTGAAGTTACACCCGCATTGAAATCAACCGTAGAAGAGAAGATCGGAAAACTGGGGAAGTATTTTAATCCCGATACGGAGGTGCATGTGACGCTGAGTGTTGAGAAGGAGCGCCAGAAGATCGAGGTGACTATTCCTGTCAAGGGCAATATCATCCGCTCCGAACAGGTCAGCAACGACATGTATGTTTCCATTGACCTGGTGGAAGAGATCATTGAAAGGCAGCTGAAGAAGTATAAGACCAAGATCGTGGACAAGCATCAGTCGGGCGGCTCTTTCAGCAAAATGTATATGGAGAATGAATATGTTGATGAAGAGGAGGTCAGGATCGTCCGCACCAAGAGGTTTGACATCAAGCCCATGTATCCTGAAGATGCCTGCATCCAGATGGAACTGCTTGGACATAACTTCTTTGTATTCATCAATGCCGAGACGGATCAGGTCAATGTGGTGTACAAGAGAAAGGGAGACACCTATGGGCTGATCGAGCCGGAGGTGTGATAAAGCAGCAGACTGCGTCAGCAGTTCGGATTTTTTATAGAAATGGAATTGGATACGGCTCCGGAAGGTAAAGCTTCCGGAGCTGTTTTTGTGTGCGCGGGCATAAAAGGCATGGTCTGCATGATTATTTGGTTAAAGCTTATCTTTTCGGTAAAAATAATACAAGATCAAATATTATGGCAAGGAGGAGAAATATGCGCAAAGTGATCAGACTGGATCATGACTGGAGATTTATACAGGAGGATGCAGGGCTTCCCGATGTTTTGCCGGAGGGCTGGAAAAAGGTTGATCTGCCTCATACATGGAACGCGGTGGACGGACATGACGGAAACGGATCTTACAGCCGGGGAAAATGCTGGTATGCCAGAAGCTTTGAGACACCTGTGCAGCCATTGAAGGGCGGAAGGGTATATGTGGAGGTTTTGGCGGCAGGACAGCAGGCGGAGGTGTATGTAAACGGAACGAAGGCGGCGTATCATGAGGGCGGCTATTCTATTTTCCGCGCCGATGTGACGGGGCTTTGCAGGGAAGCGGGAGAAAACCTTCTGGTCATTGCCTGTAGCAATGAGCACAGGGACAGAGTATATCCGCAGTCTGCGGATTTTACCTTTTACGGAGGACTGTACCGGGGAGTAAATCTGATCAGTGTGCCGGACACTCATTTTGACCTGGAATATTACGGAGGTCCCGGACTTCAGGTGACACCCAGACCCTGTGAGGGCGGAGCCGTATTTGAACTGGTGTCATATATAAAAAATCCCGATGAAAATTTGACGGTATTGTATACTATCAGTGATGCGGAGGGAAAAGAGGCCGGGTATGCCTGCAGGCCTGCACAGGACAGCAAGGTTACCGTATACGTTCCCAACGCCCGCAGGTGGGAAATCGACGATCCGTACCTGTATACAGTGACGGCGATTTTACAGAGAAGAAACGAGGCCGTTGATGAGGTAAGCCTCCGTGCGGGAGTTCGTGATTTTTCCTGTGATCCCCAAAAGGGATTTTTCCTGAATGGAAAGGCAGTTCCTCTTCGGGGAGTGAGCCGTCATCAGGACAGACTTTATATGGGAAATGCCCTCACGGCCCGGGAGCATTATGAGGATGCGCTGATCATTAAGGAATTAGGGGCAAACTCGGTTCGTCTGGCACATTATCAGCATTCGCAGGATTTTTATGATGCCTGTGATGAAATGGGATTTGTTGTATGGGCAGAAATTCCCTTCATCAGTGTGATGAATCAGGATCCGGAAGCTCATCTGAACTGTATCAGTCAGCTAAAGGAGCTGATCGTCCAGAATTACCATCATCCATCTGTCTGCTTCTGGGGTATTTCCAATGAAATTCTCATTGGCGGTATTTCGGAGCATCTGGTGGAAAATCACAGGGAATTGAATGCCATTGCCAAAGAACTGGATCCCACCCGCCTGACCACCATTGCCCATGTAAGCATGACGCCGCAGGACGGACCCATGCATGGCATTACGGATATAGAAAGCTATAATCACTATTTTGGATGGTATGGAGGCAGGATGGAGGATAATGGTCCCTGGCTGGATCATTTTCACCAGGTGCATCCGGAAATCTGTCTGGGATTGTCAGAGTATGGCTGCGAAGGGATCATCACCTACCATGGGCCGGAGCCGGCCTGCAAGGATTACAGTGAAGAATATCAGGCGCTTTATCATGAGCATATGGCGCAGGTCCTGGAAGAACGTCCCTGGATCTGGTCCAGCTATGTATGGAACATGTTTGACTTCGGCTGTGCGGCCAGAGACGAGGGAGGCGTAGCCGGACGAAACAACAAGGGCCTGGTGACCTTTGACCGAAAGACGAAAAAGGACAGCTTTTATCTTTATAAGGCGTATTGGAACCGGGAGCCCATGGTCCACCTCTGCGGCAAGCGTTATGCCCAGCGGGCAGGAGAAACCACACGGATACGGGTTTACTCCAATCAGCCGTCGGTCACGCTGTATGTGAACGGTGAAAAGGCCGGGGAACAGCACGGGAACAAGGTATTTGTTTTTGAGGCGGCTCTGAAAAGAGGCGATAATATTATTTTGGCCGAGGCAGGAGAATGCAGAGACTCTATGACTGTGGAGAGGGTGGAGCAGGAGCCGTCTATTTATACACTGCCGGAGGTGGAGGAAAGGGCTGAGGGCGTGGCCAACTGGTTCCGCACAATAGGGGATATGGATCTGAAAGCGCCCATGGAATTTCCGGAGGGCATGTACAGTATCAGGGACTCCATGGAGGAGATTGCCGAGAATCCGGAGGCCTTTGAGATTGTTGCCACGGCGGTAAAGCTTGCCACAAATATGAAAATCGAGCCGGGAACCGGTATGTGGGATATGCTGAAGGGCATGTCGCCGGAGGATATGGTGAAAATGGCGGGTTCTCTGATGCCGGAAGGCTTTGCGGAAAGCATTCAGGCAAAGCTTTCCCGGATCAAAAAGAAGGCCTGATGCGAAAATAGTATTCGGCTGGAATGTTCCCGGAGACGGATATCGGAGGATTGTGCCGCGTTGCCGATGTGATGCGGCGCAATACCTGGTATCGGTGCCGGGCTGATGCAGCACCGGGGACAGTTTCCTGCCGGATGAATATTGCTTCTTTCTCTTTTCATATATTGGAATGACAGTGTGATGCGCAAGGGGAAGCAATGATTAAAGAAATATTTCAGCGTTCTGCCGGGAAGATCCGTGAAATCGGTCACAGCGGAGGCAGAGAAAAATACAGAAAATGGATCAAGGGAGCAATTCTGGCGGAATGCGCCGCCGTGGCAATATTGACGGCAGGACTTTGGAGACGGGCGGGAGAAGAAGCCGAGAGCGCCAGCAGCCATGTGCTGTCCGTGGAGAATGATTACATAAAATGGGTGGATTTTACTGTTTCCTATGAGGCACTGTGCAAGGCCTATGAATGGGATGTGAAAACCCATGGAACGGATTATGAGATAAGCTGGGTGGACCTTCTGGCCTACACTGCGGCCAAAACAGGCGGAAAATTTGATAATAGCTCCCTGAAAACTATGGAAAAGGCAGCAGAGGCGATTTCCCAGGGCGATAAGACGTTGGAGGAAATGACCGCCGATATGAAATATTTTTCTTATTACCAGGAGGCCTATGACGCCGCCATTGGAGGGCTTGTGGGAGAATATCAGGAGGAAGTATTAGACGAAGCAGGCAATGCGGCTTATGAGCAGCGGTATGGGCTGAAGGGCTATTTCCCTCTGGCACGCGGCTTTGATTATACACATTATGATGACTTTGGAGTCGGAAGGAGCTATGGTTACGAGAGGAAGCATCTGGGACATGACATGATGGGGTTGGTAGGTACACCGATTATGGCGGTGGAGTCCGGAGTGGTTGAGGCTCTGGGCTGGAATCAGTACGGCGGATGGCGCATCGGCATCCGAAGCTTTGACGGAAAAAGATACTATTATTATGCACACCTGCGGCAGAACTATCCTTATGCAGAGGGACTGGAGGAGGGAAGCGTGGTGACAGCCGGTGACGTAATCGGATATATGGGGCATACGGGCTACAGTACTGAAGAGAACGTGAATAATATCAAAATCGTGCATCTCCACTGGGGGCTGCAGCTGATTTTTGACGAGTCCCAGAAGGAGGGAAATAATGAGA
>CAMWUL010000029.1 GCA_947177445.1 uncultured Lachnospiraceae bacterium
ACAGGCTTTATGCGGCCTGTGGCGATTTTCCCTTTATTCAACTGTTGAACTCCCGCTGCGCTAATGCCCCATAAGTAAGGCCATTTTCTGCCTCGAATAAAGTCATTATACCATAATCTCCAAAAAAAGCAAGGGGTTTATTGACAAAAGGTTTTTCAGATGCTACATTAAAAAGGTAATGAGGATTTGATTTGTAGATTGGAGGACCCCATGTAATACATATTCTGACAAGGGAACAGACAGAGACCGCAGACGCTGCAGGATGAACAGGCAGCGGCTGGTTTTTTGTGTGCTGGAAAGTATGAGTCGGAATATATAGCAGTCAGCAGGGGGCATCTTTCAATAGGAGACGGATAGAAGGGCGAATCGTGAAAACCAAGGCAGCAGGCCGGCGGTGAAGCGGAGTCCTTTTTCGTGCAGGCTGTGGCGGATATTCCCGTCATGGCTTTTTTATCATATCAGGAAAGGTTTTTAAACGGGCAGGATCGCACTGCATGCGTACAAAAACCTCTCGCGGAACTACTCCGCGATCAATAACCGGAAAGATGCTTCCATGGAGCAGGAGAGATTCCGAGGCTTTCGTGTGAAATTTCTTGTGAAATGGAGGTTTTTATGGAACAGATTTATAAATATCCCCGCACCCGTCATCTGGAGGGATCCCGGGAGCAGGCAGGAGACGAAGACCTGAAAATTGTGAAATTGGAGCAGCTGCAGGGAAAATATCTGGTATTGGAGGAAAAGGTGGACGGAGCAAACTGCGGGATCAGCTTCGGCAGTGACGGGAGAATGTATCTGCAGAGCCGGGGGCATTTTCTGAATGGAGGCGGCGGAGAGCGTCAGTTCGATCTGTTTAAGCTCTGGGCAGGCTGCTTGGAGGGGGAGCTGTGCAGGCTTCTGGAGGACAGATATGTTATGTATGGTGAATGGCTGTATGCAAAGCATACGGTTTTTTATGACAGACTGCCCCATTATTTTATGGAATTTGACATTATGGACAAGGAAACAGGGAAGTTCTTTTCAACCCGAAAGCGTCGGGAGTTTCTGAAGAGAGCACCCTTTATCCGGTCAGTCCGTGTGCTTGCAGCGGGGAGCTTTGACAGTGTGGAAGAAATCGCGGGATGGATCGGTCCCAGTCTCTTTATTTCAAAGGAGGCGGAGAAAAATTTTGCCGGGCAGTGCGCAAAGGGCGGGGTGGATTTGGAGCTTTCGGCGCGCCAGACAGATCTCACGGGGATTATGGAGGGGATCTATATCAAGGTGGAGGACGGAGATTATGTGACGGACCGCCTGAAGTTTGTGAGAGGTTCCTTTCTGAACAGGATCCTGGATTCCGAGAGCCACTGGATGAACCGTCCCATTGTTGCGAACCGCCTGGCGGAAGGAGTGGACCTTTTTGACTGGCAGAAGGGAGGGGAGAGCCATGGACAGCAGGATTTTTGAAGAGATCCGCAGCTGCGGGTTTTCTCTGGACCGGCTGGCGGAAGGGTATCCGGAGCTTTGCGCTTTAAAAAATATTCCTCAGAATCCGGAGTACCATGGAGAGGGAGATGTATACAGCCATACCCGGATGGTGTGTGAGAGCCTGACTGCTTTTCCTAAGTGGCAGGAATTGCCTGCCGGGGAGCAGGAGCTGTTATTTATGGCGGCGGCCTTTCACGATATAGGAAAAGAGATCTGTACAAAGCAGGAGGACGGAAAATGGGTTTCACCGAAACATGCAATTGTGGGTGAGAAGGTATTCCGCAGGCTGGTTTATCGGGAGGCAGAGCGGTTTGGGCTGTCCTTTGAACAGCGGGAGACGGCGGCAAAGCTGATCCGGTATCATGGGCTGCCGGTGTGGTTCTGGAAAAAGCCCAGGGCAGAGTATGAGCTGTTAAAGGCGGCGGAAAGCATTCCCCTGCGTCTGCTCTACCTGTTGTCCCGGGCGGATGTGGAGGGCCGGATTGGAAAGGAGGCCGATTCGCTGGAGGAGCAGGTGGAGCTGTTTGGGGAATATGCCAGGGAGACCGGGGGCTGGGAGGGCCCCTGGGAGTTTGCCGGCTCCTATACAAAATACCAGTACTTCCACAAGGAGCATATATGGAAAGGTGCTGATCTGTATGATGATACGGTGTTTGATGTGATCCTCATGGCGGGTCTGCCCTTGTCCGGAAAGGACAGCTGGATCGAAAAAAACGGCGGGAACCTGCCTGTGATTTCCCTGGATGACATTCGCACGGAACTGGGAATTCTGCCGTCGAAGGGCTCCGGCAGAGTGGTTTCTCAGGCCAGAGAACGAGCCAGGGAGCTGCTTCGGAGAAAGGAACCCTTTATCTGGAATGCCACCAATATTGTCCGGGAGACCCGGCAGAAGCTGGTGGAGCTTTTTTCAGGCTACGGCGCCCGGGTGCATATCCTGTATCTGGAGGTACCTTATGGGGAGCTGCTATTCAGAAACCGGAAAAGAGAGAGGTACATTCCGGAGAACGTTTTGGAGGATATGATCAGGAAGCTGGAGGTTCCGGAGCCCTGGGAGGCATATGAGGTGAGGATTATCACAGGCTCCGGGGAAAAAGAAGAATAAAAAGCGCTGCCCCGGGCTCGGGGCCAAGATACGAATTGTGATGAAAGAGAGAGGTACCCTATGAAATTGATTCATCTGTCAGATCTGCATCTGGGAAAGCGTGTCCATGAATTTTCCATGCTGGAGGATCAGGAATATATTTTAAATCAGATCCTTCATGTGGTGGATGAGGAAAAGCCCCAGGGCATTTTGATGGCGGGGGACATTTATGATAAATCCATTCCGCCGGCGGAGGCGGTCCGGCTTTTTGATGATTTCCTCTGCAGGCTGGGGGAGAGAGAGCTCCAGGTGTTTGTTATCAGCGGGAATCATGATTCGCCGGACAGGCTTGCCTTCGGAAGCCGTCTGATGGACCCCGGCGGTATCCATATGTGTCCGGTATACAGAGGGCAGGTAAAGCCTTATGCCATGGAGGATGATTACGGGCCGGTGTATATTTATATGCTGCCCTTTCTCAAGCCGGCGCAGGTGAGTCCGTATTTTCCGGAGGCGGCGGTGGAAACCTACACGGATGCCCTTGGCGCGGTGGTGGAACAGCTGGGAATCGACACTGAGGTGCGGAACATTCTTGTAACGCATCAGTTTGTCACCGGTGCGCTTCGTTCGGATTCGGAGGATATTTCCGTGGGAGGTGCGGATAATGTGGATGCGTCTGTGTTTGCGGAATTCGATTATGTGGCTCTGGGGCATATTCACCGGCCCCAGAACCTGGGATCGGAAAGGATCCGATACTGTGGGACGCCGCTGAAGTATTCTTTTTCCGAGGCGTCTCAGGATAAGTCCGTCACGGTGTTGGAGCTTTGGGAAAAGGGCAGCCTGCAGGTGAGAACCGTACCTTTGATTCCTGTCAGAGATCTGCGCAGCATACGGGGAACCTACATGGAACTGACGGCAAGGAGCGCCTATGAGGGTACTGCAGTGGAGGATTATCTTCATATCACATTGACGGACGAGGAGGACGTTCCCGACGCCATGGGAAAGCTGAGAGTGATCTATCCCAATTTGATGAAGCTGGACTATGATAATAAGCGCACCCGCGCGGCAGGCTGCCTGCAGACAGAGGAAAATGTACAGCAGAAGGATCCTCTGGAGCTTTGGACAGAATTTTACGAGATGCAGAACAATCAGCCGATGAGCGAAAAACAGAAAAAGCTTTCCCGGGAATTGATGGAGAAAATTTGGAGGGACGGGGTATGAGACCGATCAGGCTGATTGTATCCGCTTTTGGTCCTTATGCGGGCAGGGTGGAATTGAATATGGACATGCTGGGCGAGAGCGGGCTGTATCTGATCACAGGGGACACCGGCGCAGGAAAAACCAGTATCTTTGATGCCATTACCTTTGCACTTTACGGGGAGGCCAGCGGCAATGACCGGGAGCCGGAGATGCTGCGGTCAAAGTATGCGGAGCCGGGGACGCCCACCCGGGTGGAGCTGACTTTTGCCTATGGAGGAAAAACCTACACGATATGCCGGAATCCGGAGTATGAGCGTCCTGCCAGACGGGGAGAGGGAACCACGATTCAGAGGGCGGACGCTCTGCTGATCTGCCCGGACGGAGGCCGGATCACCAGGATCAAGGATGTGAATCAGGCCGTCAGGGATATTTTAGGGGTGGATCGGACGCAGTTTTCCCAGATTGCCATGATTGCCCAGGGGGATTTCCGGGAGCTGCTCCGGGCCGACACCAGGGACAGACAGGCAGTTTTTCGGGAAATATTTAAAACCCGGTATTATCAAAGGCTTCAGGATGCCTTGAAGGAGGAATCAAAAAAGCTGAGGGAGGCCTGTGAGAGCGCCAGAGCCAGCGTGGCTCAGTATCAGGAAGGAATTCTCTGGGAGGAGGACGACGCACTGTGGCCGGAGGTGGAAAAGGCCAGAACCGGCGCCCTGCCTTTTGGAGAAACGCCCAAGCTGGTGGAGAGGCTTTTACATCAGGACAGGGAGCTGGATGAAAATCTGCAGAAGGAGAAAGACGGGATTCGGCTGAAGCTGGAGGAGCTCAGCGCCGCTTTGGGAAAGGCCGCGGAGTTTCAAAAGCTGGAAGAGGAGCTTTTCCAGGCCCGGAAACAGCTGGAGGAGAAAAAGACAGCGCTGGAGCAGCGCAGGCTTCGTATGGAGGAGGAACATGACCGCAGGCCGGAGAGGGAGTTTCTGCAGAGAGAGATCGCGGCTTTGGAGGCGGAAATGCCCCGCTACGGAAAATGGCAGGAGCTGATGCAGGAATATGAGCATGCCCGGGAGCAGCTTAAGCAGGAAAATGAGATCCGGCAGGAGCTGATAAAAAGAGAGGAGGACCTTGGAAAAGCGGCGGCGCAGCTTAAGGAAGAGGAAAGGAGCCTGGAAAACGCCGGGGAGCAAAGGGAAAGGCTTCGGAATGAGAAGGAGCAGGCGGGGCGGGAGAAGGAAGCCCTGGAAGCTTTGCGGGCCGCTGTATTGAACCACAAGGGCTGCAGGGAGCGGCTGGCAAAGGCCCGGCAGACGCTGGAAGAATTTCAGCAGGAAAAGGACAGGCAGGCGCTGGAGCAGAAGGAGCTGGAAGAGCAGATCCGCAGTCTGAGGGAGGCTCTGAGAACGCTGGAGCCGGTGGAGGCCCGGAGGGAAAAGCTGATCTACCGGCAGGAGCGGGAGAAGGAGCGGCACCGGGAGCTGCTTGCACTGGAAGAATCCCTGGAGGAGTACGGCAGGCTGTGCCGCAGGTGGGAGGAGGCCCGGGAGGCTTATGGGAAGGCTCAGGAGAAGGCTGACCGTCAGGGCGAGAGGTACCGGGCACAGAACAAGGCGTTTCTGGACGAACAGGCCGGAATACTGGCGGATACATTGACAGAGGGGCATCCCTGCCCGGTGTGCGGGTCACTGAGTCATCCCAGCCCGGCTGTAAAATCCGTACAGGCTCCGTCGGAGGCGGAATTAGAAGCGCAGAAGAAGCGATACGAGCATGCCCAGGCCGCCGCCGGGGATGCCAGCGCGGCTGCCGCAGGCCATAAGGCCGCCGCGGAGGCCAAGGGTGCGGAGGCAGCAGGCAGGCTGGAGGAATTGACCGGCATGACCGATCCGAAACAGGCGGAGGGTGCGGTTTTGGAGGCGCTGGATCAGGTCCGGCAGTCTCTGGAAGAGACAAAACGGCAGCTGGAGGAGGCGGAGAGAGGGCTTTCGGAGAAACGAGAGCTTTCCGAACGGCTTCAGGCCGGGGAGGACAGACTGGCAGCTTTTGCGAAGGAGCGGGGGAAGCTGGAGAGCCGGCTTGTTCAGGCGGCAGGAGAGCATGATATTTTGAAGGGAAAGGCGGAGACCGAACAGGAGAGCCTTGTTATCAGAATACGGGAATGCATGACGCAGAATCTGTGGAAGGAGCCTTCCGAAACAGAGGAAGAGTGCAAGGAGGATTCGGATCTTCTGGAAAAGGCAAAGCAGCAGATCCCCCTGCAGATTCATGGCCGGGAAAACAGAATAAACAGTCTGGAGGCTCTGATCCGGCAGGAAGAAGAACGCATATCCCGGAGGACTCAGCTGGGAAAGATGATCCGGGAGACGGAAAACCGGATCCGGGAGACGGGGGACCAGCTCACGGCCTGCCGGGAGAGGATTGCCGGAGCGGAAAGCCGGAGAGCGCAGACAGGGGAACAGCTGGTCGTTCTGGAGGCCGAATTGAAGTATACGTCCCGGCAGGAGGCGGAAGAGGCAAGGAGGGAAATGCTTCGGCAAGGCTCGAAGCTGGAGGAGTCGCTGAAGAAGGCCGAGAAGGATTTCGGGGATACTGAGAAGGAAACCGCACAGCTGTCGGGAAGGATATCCCAGCTGGAGAAGCAGCTGGAGCATTCCCGGCGGATGGATTTGGTGTCCCTGAAGGCGGAAAAACAAAAGCTGGAGGAATCGGAGAAAGCGCTGGCAGACCGGCAGAAGGCAGTACATATTCGTCTTTCGGCCAATGGGGCGGTGCTGGAAAATATCCGAAGCAGAGGGGAGAGTCTGGAGGAGCTGGAACAGAAATGGACCTGGGTCAGGGGGCTGTCGGACACGGCCAACGGTAATCTGGCGGGAAAGGACAGGATCATGCTGGAGACGTATATTCAGATGGCTTATTTTGACCGGATTATCCGGCGCGCCAATCTGCGGTTTATGGTAATGTCCGGGGGCCAGTATGAGCTGAAGCGCCGCAGGGAGGCGGACGGCGGACGCAGTCAGAGTGGTCTGGAGCTGGATGTGATCGACCATTACAATGGCACGGAGCGCAGTGTAAAGACCCTTTCCGGAGGAGAATCCTTTAAGGCGGCCCTGTCTCTGGCGCTGGGGCTGTCCGATGAAATCCAGGCGTCTGCCGGAGGGATTCGGATGGATACCATGTTTGTGGACGAGGGCTTTGGCTCGTTAGATGAGGATTCCCTGAGGCAGGCCATACAGGCCCTGGCCGGTCTGTCTGAGGGGAACCGGCTGGTGGGAATCATTTCCCATGTGGGAGAGCTGAAGGAAAGGATCGATAAACAGATTGTGGTGACCAAAGAAAAATCCGGGGGCAGCAGGGTGGAGATCTGCATCTGAATCAGGTCTGCCCGGTCTCCCTTTTTCGAAGCTTTTCCGCCCGGTTCCGCTCCCGCAGCTGTGTGAAAAACAGCTTCAGCAGGGCGCTGCACTCTTCCTCCAGCACGCCTCTGGTTACGGCGGCCTGATGATTAAACTGGGGCATCTCCAGAATGTTCAGAATGGAACCGCCGCAGCCGGCCTTGGGATTCATGCATCCCATGACGACCTGGGGGATCCGGGCCTGAATAATGGCCCCAGCACACATCTGGCAGGGCTCCAGGGTCACATAGAGCGTGCAGTCCTCCAGCCGCCAGTCGCCTATATATTTGCTGGCCCTTTTGACAGCGGTGATTTCCGCGTGGGCCAGCGTGCTTTTATCCGTATTGCGCCGGTTGTAGCCCCGGCCGATAATCCTGTCCTGGTGGACGATTACACAGCCGATGGGGACTTCTCCCAGCGCATAGGCTTTCTTTGCCTGCTTCAGGGCTTCTTTCATGTATTTTTCCGAAATGCTTTTTATGACAGCCATAGTTGTATTCTCCCCTTTGCAGAACCCTTGAGCATAAGGCGCGGAAGCTGCGCGGCAGCCGGATTCCTGAGTGCATCATACCACAAATGGCGGGCTTTTGGAAGCAGAGAGAAGGGAACTGTCATTCACCGTTTCGCCGCAGCATTGACTTTTTCCGGAATAAGGTATACTATTACCATAGAAACCTTTCGAAAGAGCGAAGGACGAACAGGTTTGTAAATATCCGGTCAGTCAGAAGTCTGTCCGGGCGGAAAGGCGCAGAAAATGGTATCCATAAAAGAAGTTGCAAAGCATGCGGGGGTGGCGATCTCCACCGTGTCCAAGGTTCTGAAGGGCTATCCCAATATCAGCCAGGAGACAAGGGAAAAAGTGAACACGGCCATAAGGGAATTAAATTATATCCCCAATTCCATCGCCTCTGCGCTTTCCTCCAAGCAATTTACACGGATCGCATTGCTTTTGGACCCCAAGCGCCAGACGCAGGCCATCGACCAGGTGTTTATGCAGTATCTGCTGGGGGGCCTGGATAAGGCCAAGGAGCTGAAGGTGGAAGCAGTGACCATTTTTACCTCCATGATCGCAGGCATGACGGAGGAGGAAATTACCAGATATTTTCTCTCTCAGAGCATTTCCGGTGTGGTCATTTACGGCATGTCCAGGGAGGACCGGATTCTGCTCAGGCTCATTGACAGCCGGAGATTTGCCTGTGTGGTGGTAGACGCACCAATTGTCAATGAGAGGACCACTGCTATCGGCGTGGATCACGAGCAGGCGCAGTATGATGTGGCCAAAAAGACGGTGACGGATGATTCCTGCAAAAGTGTGCTGTACATAGCCGGGAGGAAGGACGGATATGTGACGGCGCAGCGGCTGAGGGGCATCCAGCGGCTGGCGGAGGAGCTGGGGCTGGCATTGCTGGTTCGGCAGGGGGATTTCAGCGAACGGAAGGCCAGGGAGATTACCATGCGGTATGCCGCCAACAGGGAGTGCGTGGTATGTGCCTCCGATCTGATGGCCATCGGAGCCATGAACGCGCTGATCGATATGGACATTTTCCGGCCCGTCTGCGGCTTTGACGGCATCACCCTCATGGGGTATGTGGGAAAGCAGATGAATACGGTGTTTCAGGACTTTTACAGTATTTCCAGCAGAGCTCTGGAGGAGGTGAAGCTCCTGCTGGACGGGGGCGTGGGACACCAGGTGATTATGCCTCATAATATAGTAAAATTATACTATAAAGACATTATTTGTTAAGTGATATTGCACAAACTTTCATTTTGGGGTTGCGGAAAACGTTTTCCTGTGATATTCTACGAATCACAGGGAATTCCTGGAAAGCGCTTGGAAGCTTTTTGGAAAATTCTTGGAATCTTTTTTGAATATGAAAGAGGCATTATTTGGGAATACTGAAAACAATGGGAGGTATATAATCATGCTGGAACAAAGATTGAACGAATTGACTCAGGAGGCCTATGGAAAAACCATAGAGGAATGCACGGACGCACAGCTGTATGAGCGCATATTGCAGCTGACAAAGGAGCGGATGGAGGAAAAGCCCGCTATCGACGGGAAAAAGAAGGTATACTATATTTCCATGGAGTTTCTGATCGGGAAGCTTTTGTCAAACAATCTGATCAACCTGGGAATTTATGAGGAGCTGGCGGATGTATTGAAGAAGCACGGAAAGAATCTGGCCGCCGTGGAGGAGGCGGAGCCGGAGCCCTCTCTGGGCAACGGCGGTCTGGGCCGTCTGGCTGCCTGTTTTCTGGATTCCATTGCCACGCTGGGGCTGCCCGGAGATGGCATTGGCCTGAACTATCATTATGGTCTGTTTAAGCAGGTGTTCAGAGACCGTCTGCAGAGGGCGGAAAAGAACGACTGGATCCAGGAAAATTCCTGGCTGAAGGACACGGGTCTTCGATTTGAGGTTTCTTTTGGGGACAGGAAGGTACAGTCCGTGCTCTATGATATTGACGTGATTGGATATGACAACGGACGCAACAAGCTTCATCTCTTTGACGTGGCTTCCGTGGACGAGAGTCTGGTGAAAGAGGGAATCAGCTTTGATAAAACGGCGGTGGAAAAGAATCTGACCCTGTTTTTGTATCCGGACGATTCCGATGAGGCAGGTAATCTTCTGCGCATTTATCAGGAGTATTTCATGGTGAGCAGCGGAGCCCAGCTGATCATTCGTCAGCTGAAGGAAAAGGGCTGTGATCTGTATCATATGGATGAGTATGCGGCGATTCAGATCAACGATACCCATCCCACCATGGTGATTCCGGAGCTGATTCGGATCCTTACCTGGGAAGAGGGCTTTACCATGGAGGATGCGGTGAACGTGGTCAGCAGGACCTGTGCGTACACCAATCACACCATACTGGCAGAGGCTCTGGAGAAATGGCCGCTGGAGTATATCCAGCGCGTGGTGCCTCAGCTGGTGCCCATTATCAAGGAGCTCAGCGCCCGGGTGGCAAAAAAGTATGAGGATCCCAGAGTACAGATTATCGACGGGGATAAGCGGGTACACATGGCCCATATTGATATACACTATGGGTACAGCGTCAACGGTGTGGCCGCCATTCACACAGATATTCTGAAGGATACGGAGCTGAACTGCTTTTACCGGATTTATCCGGAAAAATTCAATAACAAGACCAACGGAATCACCTTTAGACGGTGGCTTCTGTCCTGCAACAGGGAGCTGGCAGCCCTTATCACCGACACCATAGGGGACGGCTTCAAAAAAGATGCGGCTTTGCTGGAGAAGCTTTTGGAAAGGAAGGACGATGCAGGGGTGCTGGAGGCGCTTGCGCAGATCAAGCACCGCAAAAAGGAGGAGCTGGCGGCATATATTCTGGAAAAGGAAGGTGTGCAGCTGGATACGGACGGCATCTTTGACATCCAGGTGAAGCGTCTTCATGAGTACAAGCGCCAGCAGATGAATGCCCTGTATATTATCCACAAATATCTGGAGATCCGGGAGGGCAAAAAGCCGGCCAGACCCATGGCCTTTATCTTTGGGGCAAAGGCGGCGCCTGCCTATGTCATAGCCCAGGATATTATCCATCTGCTTCTGGTGTTGTCGCAGATCATAAACAATGACCCCAGGGTGAGTCCTTATATGAAGGTGGTTATGGTGGAAAACTACAATGTGAGCTATGCGGAGAAGCTGATTCCCGCCTGCGATGTGTCTGAGCAGATTTCCCTGGCCTCCAAGGAGGCTTCCGGCACCGGCAACATGAAGTTTATGCTGAACGGCGCGGTGACTCTGGGAACCAGCGACGGCGCCAATGTGGAGATCCACGAGCTGGTGGGAGACGATAATATTTATATTTTCGGAGAAAACAGTGACCAGGTCATCCGCCATTATGCGGACAGAGACTATGTGCCGGGAGATTATTATCGGAAGAGCCCCGTGATTCAGGAAGCGGTGGACTTTATCGTCAGCGAGGAGGCTCTGGCTGTGGGACACCGGGAAAACCTGGAGCGTCTTCACAGGGAGCTGCTGAATAAGGACTGGTTCATGACGCTGCTGGATCTGGAGGATTATATTGCTGTAAAGGACAGAGCGTTCGCGGATTACGAGGACAGAGAGAAATGGAAGAGAATGATGCTGGTGAATATTGCCAAGGCCGGTTTCTTCTCCTCTGACAGAACCATAGCGGAATACAACAGGGATATCTGGAAGCTTTAATATACCATAATGATGCGAAAATGCCGGCAGAAATTGGATTGCATTCAAATTGCGAATATGTTACAGTAAATTTAAGATTAGAAGTGTTTTGCGGTGTCAGGCAAAAATAAGGGGAACTTTGAAAGCAGTGCCCGCTGGAGGCGGGCAGAGAGGGAGGCATAGCTATGAGAGCGAGCGGTATTTTATTGCCGGTGGCCAGTCTGCCGTCGGCCTACGGGATCGGGTGCTTTTCCAGGGAAGCCTATGAGTTTGTAGACAGACTGGTGGAGGCAGGACAGTCCTATTGGCAGATCCTGCCCCTGGGCCCCACCAGCTATGGGGATTCGCCCTATCAGTCCTTTTCCACCTATGCGGGGAATCCATATTTTATCGATCCGGAGGATCTGATCGAGAGGGGATGGATCACCAGGGAGAAATGCGACAGCTACGATTTCGGGGATGACCCGGAGTATGTGGATTACGGGAAAATTTATAACAGCCGTTTTCTGCTGCTGCGGGAGGCCTGGGAGAACAGCAATATAAACAAGGATCCGGGATTTCAGAAGTTTGTCCGGGACAACAGCTACTGGCTGGATGATTACGCGCTCTATATGGCGGTGAAGGTTTCCTTTGATAATGTGTGCTGGGTGGAGTGGGACGAGGATATCAAAACCCGTCAGCCGGCGGCGCTGGAAAAGTACCGCCGTAAATTTGCCGGGGAGATAGAATTTTATCAGTTCCAGCAGTATATGTTCCGCCTGCATTGGGAGAAGCTGAAGGCCTATGCCAACGAGAACGGGATAAAGATCATTGGAGATATTCCCATCTATGTGGCCTTTGACAGCTCCGACGCCTGGGCCGGTCCCGAGCTGTTCCAGTTTGATAAGGAGTGCAACCCTGTTGCGGTGGCAGGCTGTCCGCCGGATGCCTTTGCGGCTACGGGACAGCTTTGGGGAAATCCTCTCTACGACTGGAAGTATCATAAAAAGACGGAATATCGGTGGTGGATGAAGCGGCTTAAGGCCTGCTATGAGCTGTATGATGTGGTGAGGATCGATCATTTTCGGGCTTTTGACGCCTACTATTCTATTCCCGCAGATGCCAAAACCGCGGAAATCGGCGAATGGAAGCCGGGACCGGGCTACGGCTTTTTTGAGACCATGAAAAAGACGCTGGGAGAGCGGGCGGTGATTGCAGAGGATCTTGGATTCCTGACGCCCTCTGTGCTGGAGCTGGTGAAGAAAACCGGATATCCAGGAATGAAGGTACTGCAGTTTGCGTTTGATTCCAGAGAGGACAGCGACTATCTGCCGCACAATTATGATCATAATTGCGTGGTTTATACCGGAACCCATGACAATGACACCACAATAGGCTGGTATTATAAGCTGAAGGAGGAAGACCGGGAGTTTTGTGATGAGTACATGAATCTGGCAAGATGCACGGCTGATGAGCTTCACTGGGAGTTTATCCGGGCGGCTCTTTCCAGTGTTGCGGATCTGGCGGTGATTCCCATCCAGGACTATCTGGCGCTGGGGTCGGAGGGGCGCATCAATACGCCGTCCACCTTGGGAGACAACTGGGAGTGGCGGATGAGAAAGGACGCTTTCACCAAGGAGCTGGCGGAGGAAATCCGGGCTATGACCGGGCTCTACGGCAGGCTTCCGCTGAAAGAGGAAAAGGCAGAGGCGGTTCCTTCTGCGGTATAGTAAAGACGCGGAATGAATTTCCGTTTGTAGATAATATGCAAAACAATCCCCTTGCTTATGCGCAGGGGGATTGTTTTGTTAGAAAAGAACATTCATTTACAGCAAGAAAATACATAGACAAAAGGGAAAGGGATAGTGTAGAATAAGTGGCACTGACATGCCCGGGCGGGAAGATTGGAGCTGTTTATGAATATAAGGAAAAAATGGTTTGGAGATAAGGCTTTTTATGGTATGGTGCTGGCGGTGGCAGTGCCTATTATGATCCAGAATGGAATCACGAATTTTGTGAGCCTTCTGGATAATATTATGGTGGGGCGGATCGGTACGGAGCAGATGTCAGGCATCGCCATTGTGAATCAGCTGCTTTTGGTGTTTAATCTGGCAGTTTTCGGCGCCATTTCCGGGGTGGGGATCTTTGGCGCGCAGTTTTTTGGCTGTAAAAATAACAGGGGCCTGCAGCATACCCTGCGGTTTAAGCTCTATATCTGCGCCGGTATTGTGCTGTTGGGGATTTTGGTGTTGATATTCAAGGGAGACAGTCTGATTCTGCTTTATCTCCACGGTGAGGGAAATGATCAGGCCCTGCAGATGACTCTGGAGTATGGGAGACAGTATTTGTGGGTGATGCTGACAGGGCTTCTGCCTTTTGCAGTGGAGGAAACCTATGCCAGCACTCTGCGAGAATGCGGGGAGACCAAGCTGCCAATGATTGCGGGAGTGGCGGCCGTGCTGGTAAATCTGGTTTTGAATTATCTTCTGATTTTCGGTAAATTTGGGTTTCCCGAGCTGGGAGTGGTGGGCGCCGCCGTGGCTACGGTGGTATCCCGGTATGTGCAGGCGGTGATCGTCATCGTCTGGACCCATACCCATGCGGAGAAGATGCCCTTTATCGTGGGAGCTTACAGGGAGCTTAAGATTCCCGGGCAGCTGGCAGGAAATATTGTGAAGCGGGGCACGCCTTTGATGATTAACGAGATTCTCTGGGCGGCGGGAATGGCCATGATGAATCAGTGCTATTCCATGAGAGGTCTGGACGCGGTGGCGGCCCTGAACATCTCCACCACCATTTCCAACCTATTTAATATTGTGTTTATGGCCATGGGAAGTGCCATTTCCATTATCGTGGGGCAGCTTTTGGGCGCCGGGAAAATGCAGGAGGCCAGGGACACGGACGTGAAGCTCATCGTTTTTGCGGTGCTGTCCTGTCTGGGGCTGGGAGGCCTGATGATTTTGGTGTCGCCCCTGTTCCCCCAGCTGTACAATACATCCGCTGAAGTAAAGCATCTGGCGTCGGTGCTGCTTCGGATGGCGGCGGCCTGTATGCCCATGTGGGCATTTATGCACACCACGTATTTTACGCTCAGATCGGGAGGAAAGACCATCGTTACCTTCCTGTTCGACAGTGTGTTCTTATGGTGCGTCAGCATTCCGGTTGCTTTTATGCTCAGCAGGTACACGGGCCTGACGATAGCGCCCCTGTACCTGTGCTGTCAGCTGCTGGATTTGATAAAGTGCGTCATCGGATTTATTTTGGTAAAGAAGGGCGTCTGGCTGCAAAATATTGTGGCATAGGTTATTGCTTTACATCATTGCGGCTTGACTTTCCTTCCGTCCAGTCCATGGCGTTCTGCAGGGTAGTGACGGCGATGGCCTCCAGGGCCTCTCTGGTGAAGAAGCCCTGATGGGAGGTGATCATCACATTGGGGAAGGACAGAAGCCTGGCGGTGGTGGAGTGTTCCAGGATCTCATCGGAGCGGTCCTCGAATACATTGTCGGTTTCTTCCTCGTACACATCCAGACCCACCCCGGCAAATTTGTGCATCCGTATGCCCTCAATGAGATCGTCGGTTTTCACCAGGGCCCCCCGGGAGGTGTTGACCAGAACCACGCCGTCCTTCATCTGGCGGATGGTGTCCAGATTGATCATGTGATAGGTAGAATCCATCAAAGGGCAGTGGAGGGAAATGACGTCGCTGTCCGCCAGGAGCTTTTCCAGGGGAACATATTCTACAAAATCCTTCAGGGAAGGATTTTCGTACACATCATAGGCGATAACCTTCATTCCGAAGCCCCGGCAGATGCGGCACATGGCGGCGCCGATCTGGCCGGTTCCCACGATGCCCGCGGTTTTCTGATAGAAGTTGAAGCCCATGAGCCCGCTTAAGCTGAAATCATTTTCCCGGACCTTGTTGTAGGCCTTATACAGGCGCCGGTTGCTGGCCAGAGCCAGGGCCATGGCGTGTTCTGCCACCGCCTCCGGGGAATAGCCGGGCACGCGCATGACGCGGATTCCGTATTTGGCGGCTGACTCCAGATCCACGTTATTAAAGCCGGCGCAGCGCATGAGCAGCAGCCGGATATTTTTTTGATGAAGAATTTCTACAGTCTGTGTGCCCACATCTGAGCTGACAAAGGCGCACACCGCGTCAAAGCCTTCCGCCAGAGCGGCGGTTCTGGGATCCAGGTCGGACTTGGTATACTCTATGGTTACCTGGGGATAATTTTTCAGGACCTGCTGAAAGGAGTCCCGGTCATAGCTTTTGGTATCGTAAAATAATATTTTCATGTTTACACTCCTTTACCCGCATAAATAGGGGATTGTGTTGAATAGTATTTCTGATTTGCTTGCAGTTTATTCCCGCGAGCAATGAGGAAAATAACCATGCTTGCATGGGTATTTGACGAATGCCGCGAGGGTCAATACCCCGCCCCTTGGGGCGTTTCAATTTCCATGCACCGCTGCTTGCGGCGGGGTGATTGACTCAGTTTTGTTTTCGTCTTACAGGCTCTTGCCTTACAGAGTCCCGATTTCATAGGTCCCGGCGGCCAGATCCACGGTCACAGTCGTTCCGTCAGAAAACAGGGTTCTTTGCCAGTTTAAGTTTCCGTCCAAAAATTCATGGCGCAGCATTTCGCATTTGGCCACCCGCTCCTGCAGCGCCGCCACCACGTGCCAGCGGGCAATCTCCTCATCCAGCTGATTTTCCCGGGCAGTATCGAAGGCTCCGTCGCAGCCCGGGTATGCGCCGTCCTTATCCAGATAGGCGGCGCCGCCGTTTAGCAGGGCGTAGAGCATATAGTCCTCCGTATCCGGCAGGCGGTCCATGGGCCAGGGCAGGATCATACAGTCATGGTATACCAGATTGAAAAGAGGCACCGGAATTCCCCGTCTGGGGGCGCCGGGCTTTTCCAGCATAAAGTCATAGGGGCCGTAATGACAGAAAACCAGCTGTCTCATGGCCCAGTCGCCGCATTCCTCGGAGCTGGGCAGAATCCCTTTTGACCAAAGGTATGCAAAGCAGGCGCTTCTGTATTCGAAGCACTCTCTGCGTGTCATCCGGTGATGGGGATTGGCGCATTCATCCCCTTCGTTGCAGGTGAATACGTCCAGATAGGAGGCTTCCAGGTGGATTCCGTGGTTTAACACTTCCTCAAAATTCCGCTTTACATAGTAGGGAGCCTGGGAAGCGCACAGATAACTCTGTCGTCCCCCGGCCCAGCGGGCCATGTCAAAAATGGAGCCGTCGGGAGCCTGGCAGGCGAATTCTCTGTCGAAGGAGGGGGCATCCATATAGTAATCTCTGTACTGGTCATGGAGGCCAAACATGTAACCGCATTCCCGGATGGTATCGGAAAGCTCCTTCATGGCCTCCCAGCCGCCGGCGGCTTCACAGGCGGGGAGATAATCGGGATGCTTGTTGTCGTAACCCGGATCGCCCCAGCCGTCCAGGTGCAGGTAGAGCTTAGGGATTCCTTTTTCGTGGTAATGGCGGATTTCCCGGGTGCGGACTTCGAAGGGGATGAGAAAATCATTCCGCTCCGGGTTTTCCCGGTCATAAAACAGGGAGTCCGGGGAAACGTGGGTTTTGATGCCCTTGTGCACGATGGCGGAGCCGATCAGCTTATCCACCAGGGGATTACGGGCGGATTTTTCCGCCAGGGTGGTAAGCAGGCCCGTCTCTCTGGCGAAGCTGCGGTACACCTTGCAAAGATCATTGTAGTCGCAGTCCTCCAGGAAGGAGAAGCGGACAATACGGCGGTAGGACAGCTGTCCAAGGCTTGGCAGGAAATACATGCCCACATGGGTGTGGGGACCGCCGGCGGGATGGTCGATATAGTAGCCCGCGTCCCAGGGCTGTTCACAGATGGCAATGTATCCCTTCCGTCCATCGATCTGCCCGAACCAGGGCATATAGGCGCCGGCGCTGCACATCTGCCCGTCAAAGGGAAGGGAGCTCACCGGATTTTCCCACAGGTTGGGGATCAGCAGCCCCTGCAGCACCGGCATGACGCTGACGGCGCTGTTTTCCGGTGTGTCAAAGACAAAGGGCGCAGGCCAGCGGAGGGAGGAAAATTCCAGTCCCTCCTGTCCCTCCTGTCCCGGGATCAGCTCAAAGCGCACACAGCCTGTGGCATACTCGATCCACACATAGGTTTCAAAGGAAAATGGAAGCTTTTTTCCGGAGACAGAAAAATCGGCGTAAGACGACAGAATTCCGGTGCCCACGCCGCTTTCATAAAACTGATGCCGGATGGAGGAGGCATCCCGGAAGGAAACGCCGGAGCCGTCCGCAAGAAGGATCACGCAGCCTGAAGAGGGGGACTGCTCCCAGATACGGCCCGGGGCAGCGATCCGGTAGAGCAGGGTATCCCGGTTCAGGCTTATGGTGATGCCGGAAGCGGAGACGGAGAAATCGTTAGAATCTGATGGAAAATGCGACATAATGTTACCTCCTGGCAGGACATTGACATGAATTTCGGGGTGGGGTATACTGGGGCTGTACCCAATGCCTTTCATAAAGATATTATCATTAATAGGAGAGCTTGCGCAACATCCTTTTTCAGCTCCATATGACCAGAGGGAGGAACTCCATGAAAGTGGTATTACAGAATCTGACAAAGAAATTTCCCGGACGGGGCAGAAAGAACCCGGCGGAGGTAACAGCGGTGGATCATTTTGATTTTGAGATCCCGGACGGAAAGCTGATCGGCCTGCTGGGGCCTTCCGGATGCGGAAAAAGCACGACTCTGAATTTGATCAGCGGTCTGCAAAAGCCCACGGAGGGCAGGATTTTTTTCGGGGAGGAGGACGTGACGCTTCTTCCGCCTGAGGAGAGGGGGATTGGTCTGGTATTTCAAAACTATGCCCTGTATCCGCACCTGACAGTGCGCCAGAACATTCTGTTTCCTCTGGAGAATCTGAAGGGAAAGGATAAGCTTACCAAGCCTCAGATGCTGGAAAAGGCGCTGGAGGCGGCC
The DNA here is from genome assembly GCA_947177445.1 of uncultured Lachnospiraceae bacterium. Lineage (GTDB taxonomy): Bacteria > Bacillota > Clostridia > Lachnospirales > Lachnospiraceae > Acetatifactor. The sequence goes on from CAMWUL010000029.1 coordinate 18,257, forward strand.
AGGCTGGTGCAGATCGAGGAGCTGATGGACCGCAGGCCCGGGGAGCTGTCGGGCGGTCAGCAGCAGAGGGTGGCCATAGCCAGAGCGCTGGTGAAAATGCCCCGGGTGCTTTTGCTGGATGAGCCCCTTTCCAACCTGGATGCCCGGCTGAGGCTGCAGACCCGTGAGGAGATCCGCAGAATTCAGAGGGAGACCGGTATCACTACGATTTTCGTGACCCATGACCAGGAGGAGGCCATGAGTATTTCCGATATGATCGTTGTGATGAATGCAGGAGTGGTTCAGCAGATCGGAAAGCCTCAGGAGGTGTACGATGACCCGGTGAATCTGTTTGTAGCGAAATTTCTGGGGACGCCGCCCATCAATGTTTTTGAAGGGCGTATTATGGACGGAAGGCTGTACATAGGAGAGGATGCTGTCCTGGATATGGAGGAATATGAAGGAGAGGCGGCTTCGGAGGCGGAGAATGTGCCGGCCAAAGAAGCGGGGAGCGGATCAGGACGGCAGGTTTACGTGGGGATCCGGCCTGAAGGCTTTATTCTCCGTCAGGACGGTCCGCTTTGCTGCCGGCTCAGCGGAGTGGAGGTGATGGGGCGGGATATCAGTGTGGTATCAGCAAACAAGGCGGCGATGGCGCCGGCGGTCCGCTCTATTATCAGCACGGAGGATCGTGAAAAAATCCATGGCACCCAGGTGAGATTTGCCTTAAGGCCCCGGAAGGTATTCCTTTTTGACAAAGAGACGGGGGAGAGGATCTGATATGAAGAAAAAAGGAAAAAAACGAGATTACAGCGGCTGGAAAAGCTGGCTGTATTTATTGCCGGCTATTCTTTTTCTGGGCGTTTTTATGGTGTATCCTCTGATCGATGTCTTTGTCTATTCCTTTGAGGAGGGATACAATTCCGCTTCCCAGACCTATTTCGGCGTGGGCACCTATAATTATTCCTATGTGCTGCATGATCCCTATTTTCTGCAGGCGGTGAAAAATACTTTGATTCTGGTGGCCATTACGGTGCCCTTGTCCACCGGGATCGCCCTGCTGATCTCCCTGGGGCTGAATGCAATTAAAACGCTTAGAAATTTTCTGCAGACCGTATACTTCCTGCCCTATGTGACGAATACCCTGGCCGTGGGGCTGGTGTTCATGATACTGTTTAAAAAGACACCCTATTCCGACGGACTGGTCAACCTTCTGATCAACTGGTTCGGCGGGGATTCCGTAGACTTTATCGATGGACCGTACTGGGCGAAAATGTTTGTGCTGTGCTTTTATACCATCTGGGTGGTAATGCCCTTTAAAATTCTGATATTGACCAGTGCGCTGGCGTCTGTGAATCCGGATTATTACAAGGCGGCACAGGTGGACGGCACGTCGAAGCTGCGCACCTTTACGCGGATTACGCTTCCTATGATATCGCCCATGATTTTTTATTTGGTCATCACAGGCTTTATCGGCGCCTTTAAGGCGTACAGCGACGTGGTGGCGCTGTTTGGAACCAATCTGAACGCGGCGCAGATGAATACCATTGTAGGTTACGTATACGATATGCTGTACGGGGACAGCGGCGGTTATCCGTCCTATGCGTCTGCGGCGGCGATCCTGCTGTTTGCCATTGTACTGACCATCACCTGTATCAACCTGCTGGTGAGTAAAAAGAAGGTGTATTATTGAGGAGCCGCTGGAGAGGGCGCCTGATAAGCCGGCGCGCGGACAGACAGAGCGGTGCAGTGGATGTAAGAAAGGAGCAAGGCTTTCCATGAGCGATTATGAGAAAAGAGCAGGAAGCGCCGGAACCCGGAAAAAGGCGGTGAGCGCGGTGGTCTACGGGCTTTTGCTGCTGTGGGCGGCGATGGTGCTGTTTCCCTTTTACTGGATGGTGCTCACATCCGTGAAAAGCTATGGCGCATATAATTCAGAATACATACCGAAATTTTTCACCCTGTCCCCTACTCTGCAGAATTATGCGGACGCTTTTACTACGGTGCCCCTGGGGAGATATCTGTTGAATACGGCAGTGTTTGCCATTGCGACCACGGCGGTTATGCTGGTGGTGATTACTCTGGCTGCCTTCGCTTTTGCCAGACTTGAATTTCGGGGAAAAAATCTGCTGTTTGTAGTGTTCCTGTCGCTGATGATGATTCCCAATGAGCTGGTGATCATCACCAACTTTGTGACCATAACCAACTGGGACATGCGGAATTCCTTTACAGGACTGATTCTGCCGTCTGTGACCTCTGTATTCTATATTTATCTGCTGAAGGAGAATTTTGAGCAGATACCGGACAGCCTGTATTATGCGGCCAAGGTGGACGGCACCTCGGATCTGAAGTATCTGTTAAAGGTCATGGTTCCCATTTCCAAGCCGACGCTGATCACCGTGACCATACTGAAGGTGATCGAGTGCTGGAATTCCTATGTGTGGCCCAGGCTGATCACGGACGATTCGGATTATTATCTGGTTTCCAACGGGATTCAGGAGATTCGGGAGAACGGGTTCGGCAGGGAGAACATTCCGGCCATGATGGCGGCGGTGGTGGTGATTTCCGTCCCTTTGATCGTTTTGTTTCTGATTTTCCGCAGAAAGGTGATGGAGGGTGTGTCAAGAGGAGGAACCAAGGGATGAAAGAAGTATGGAAAAGCCGTATTCCGCTTGAACTGCGCCGGACGGAAAGGCCTTTGGGCGGGAGATACATTTGGCAGGGGCAAAGAAGGGGCAGGATGGTCAGAAAGCTTTGGAAGCTGGGAGCTACGGCACTGTCAGCGCTTTTTGTCATGGGGATCCTCACCGGGTGTCATGGGAAGGAGAGTCTGGAAGAATTTGTGATGCCGGAGGAATTTGACACCTCCAGAGACTATGAAATCACATTCTGGGCGAAAAACGACACCAACAAGACCCAGACAGATATCTATAATCAGGCCATCCGGGAGTTTGAAAGGCTGTATCCCAATATTACCGTGAACCTGCGGCTGTACACGGATTATGGGAAGATTTATAACGATGTGATCACAAATATTGCCACCAATACCACGCCCAATGTGTGCATTACTTACCCGGATCATATTGCCACCTACCTGACAGGATCTAATCTGGTGGTTCCTCTGGAGGATTTGTTTTCCCACGGGCAGTATGGGCTGGGGGGAAGCGGGCTGCAGTTTGCGTCGCCTTCTGTGGAAGAGATTATCCCTCAGTTTCTGGAGGAGTGCCGTTTTGGAGGGCATTATTATGCCATACCCTACATGCGTTCCACAGAGGCCTGTTATATCAATAAAACCTTTGTGGAGGCGCTGGGGTATACTGTGCCCGATGTGCTGACCTGGGATTTTGTATGGGAGGTTTCCGAGGCGGCCACGGCTCAGGACTCGGAGGGGAATTTTTTGATAAACGGTCAGAAGGTAATGATTCCTTTTATCTATAAATCCACGGACAATATGATGATCCAGATGCTGCGGCAGAAGGGTGCGGAGTATTCCAGCGACAGCGGGGAGATTTTGATCTTTCATGATACCACAAAGGAATTTTTGGAGACCATAGCGGAGCACACGGCCGGCGGTGCCTTTTCCACCTTTAAATTTTCCAGCTATCCCGCCAATTTTTTAAATGCGGGACAGTGCATTTTTGCGGTGGACTCCACGGCAGGCGCCACCTGGATGGGGACCGACGCGCCGTTGTGTGACATCAGTGAGGACAAGATCGTGGAGTTTGACACGGAGGTTCGGATGATTCCCCAGTTTGATCCTGATTCTCCCCGGATGATATCCCAGGGGCCCTCCGTATGCATTTTTAATAAGGAGGATCCCCAGGAGGTGCTGGCGGCCTGGCTGTTTGCACAGTATCTTCTCACCGATGAGGTTCAGATCGCGTATTCGGAGACGGAGGGGTATGTGCCTGTGACCTCAAAGGCTCAGGAGTCCGCGGATTATCAGGATTACCTGTCCCGGTGCGGCCAGGACAACAGTCTCTATTACGATGTGAAGATCAGGGCGGCAAAGCTTTTGCTGGAGCATACAGGGGATACATTTGTGACGCCGGTGTTCAACGGCTCCGCCTCCCTTCGGGATGCTGCGGGCCAGATGATCGAGGAGACGGTGAAGTCCGTGAGAAGAGGCGGGAATGTAGACGACGCTTATTTTGAGAAGCTTTACAGTGACATGATCTCCCTGTACCGCCTGGACCAGATCGGGGGCAGAAATTCCTCTGCATCCATCCGGGAGGATTTGGGGGCGCTGCCCTCAATGTCGGTGGGGCTGCTGGCGGGCCTGGCCGGGGCGTGGGTGCTGATTCTTCTGTACGTGGTTCGGGGGAGGATCAAGAGGGGCAGTTGACTGTTACTTTTCACGGGTAGGGGCCGCGAGGTGTTTTCGTGCGTATTTTGCACGCAAAACCCGAGAATGCCTGCGCCAAAATGAGCGAATTTGGCTCATTTTGTGTGCATCATGTTGCTTTGAACGGCGAAGCCGTGAAAAGTAACGTTGACTTATTGGAAATATTGTGTATAATTTAGGTGTCGCTTGACAATCAGTCGTACAGACTACATAGTGAAAGCTTTTGAAAGCTTTCAAGAGGAGAGAAGATGAAAAAAATAGTATCGTTACTGTTGGTTTTGCTGACGGCACTGGCCTGCGTGGGCTGCGGAGGAGGAGACGACAAGAAGTCCGAGGATATTATGACCAACGAAGAGCATGAGTCCGAGGATGATAAGTCCCAGGATGTTATGAACGACGAAGGGCATGAGTCCGGGGATGATAAGTCCGAGGGCGTTATGACCTACGAAGAGTATGCTGCAGCGGCTCTTGAAACCCAGGTGGTGGTGGAGACCTACGTGCAGGCAAAGCAGTCCTGGTGGGAGAATAAAGCTACCGTTTACACCCAGGATAAGGACGGCGCGTATTTTGTGTACAACATGGAGTGTTCCGAGGCGGACTATGAAAAGCTGACTCCCGGAACCAAGATCAAGGTAACCGGATATAAGAAGGAGTGGTCCGGCGAGATTGAAATCATGGATGCCACCTTTGAGTTTGGAGATGGAAATTATGTGGCGGAGGCCATGGATGTAACCTCTCTGCTGGGGACTGAGGGCCTGATCGACCATCAGAATAAGTTCGTATCCTTCAAGGGCATGACAGTGGAGCCTGCGGGCAAGGATGATGAAGGAAACGATGTGGCCTTCCTGTACAATTGGGACGGCTCCGGCCAGGACGGCGACGACCTGTATTTTAACGTTTCCGTGAATGGACAGACCTATACCTTTACTGTGGAATCCTATCTGTGCGACAACACCACGGATGTATATGCCGCAGTGAAGAACCTGAAAATCGGCGATAAGATCGACATGGAGGGCTTCCTTTACTGGTATGAGGGCGTGAACCCCCACATTACCTCTGTGACCGTATCTCAATAAGGGCTCTGCAATGCCTCGGATATCGGAAATGCTCTGGTATCCGGGGCTTTTCATATGGAAAAAAATATGATAAAATTATTTTATATGACATCTGTGCAGACGCCCGCAGGAGCGACAGGCTGTTACAGAAACAATAAAACAGGAGGGTATGACTATGAGTTTTATGGAGGAATTCAAATTCTGGCTGGAGGACGATTACTTTGACCAGGCTACAAGAGATGAACTGACAGGTATCAAGGACGATCCCAGGGAAATCGAGGAGCGTTTTTATAAGGAGCTGGAATTCGGCACCGGAGGCCTGCGGGGGATCATCGGTGCAGGCACAAACCGCATGAACATCTATACCGTGCGGAAGGCTACCCAGGGACTGGCCAATTTTATTTTGAAGCAGGGAACCGGGGATAAGGGGGTTGCCATCGCTTACGACTCCAGACGTATGTCTCCCGAGTTTGCCGATGAGGCGGCGCTCTGCCTGGCGGCAAACGGCATCAAGGCGTATGTGTTCGAATCTCTGCGTCCTACGCCGGAGCTTTCCTTTGCCCTCCGCACCCTGGGCTGTACCGCGGGCATCGTGGTAACGGCCAGCCACAATCCTCCTGAATACAACGGCTATAAGGTATACTGGGAGGACGGCGCCCAGGTTACCGCTCCCAAGGACAGACAGATCATCGAAGAGGTACAGAGCATTAAGGATTACCACACTGTAAAGACCATGCCCAAGGCTCAGGCCCTGGAGAAGGGGCTGTATCAGGTCATCGGAAAGGAAATTGACGATCAGTACATGGCGGAGCTTAAGAAGCAGATTATCCATCCCGATGTAATTGCCGAAATGGCAGACGATATCAAGATCGTGTACACGCCCCTTTGCGGTACAGGCAACCTTCCGGTGCGGAGGATTTTGTCCGAGCTGGGCTTCAAGCATGTGTATGTGGTTCCAGAGCAGGAGAATCCGGATCCCGACTTTACCACGCTGGATTACCCCAACCCCGAGGATCCCAAGGCATTTACCTATGCGCTCAGGCTGGCAAAGGAAAAGGATGCGGACATCGTTCTGGCTACGGATCCCGACGCAGACCGCCTGGGTGTTTATGCCAAGGACACAAAGACAGGAGAATATGTTTCCTTTACAGGCAACATGTCAGGTATGCTGATCGCGGAATATATTCTCAGGGAGCGGACTGCAACGAAAACCATGCCTGCCGACCCTGCCCTGGTGACCACCATTGTGACCACCAACATGACCAGGCCCATTACGTCGGCTTATGGGGTAAAGCTGATCGAGGTGCTTACAGGCTTCAAGTTTATCGGCGAGCAGATCAAGCTTTTCGAGCAGACCGGAAGCAATCACTATGTGTTCGGCCTGGAGGAGAGCTATGGCTGTCTGGCCGGAACCCATGCCAGGGACAAGGACGCTATCGTGGCTGTGATGTGCCTCTGCGAGGTGGCTGCCTTCTGCAAGAAGCATGGCAAAACGCTGTGGGATATGATGCTGGATACCTACGAGAAATACGGGTACTATAAAGAGAGCCAGTACACCATTACCCTGAAGGGTATCGACGGCTCCAGGCAGATCGCAGAGATTATGGATAAGCTCCGCCAGAATCCGCCCAAGGCCTTTGGGGAGAGGACCGTGCTGAAATTCCGGGATTATCAGACGGATCGTCTGGTGGATATGGTCACCGGAGAAGAGGGAAAAACGGGTCTGCCCAAGTCCAATGTGCTCTATTTTGAGCTTCCTGACGACGAGTGGTGCTGTGCGCGTCCCTCCGGAACGGAGCCCAAGATCAAGTTTTACATGGGCGTGAAGGGCAGCGATATGGCGGATGCCCAGGCCCGGCTGGAGAAGCTGACCGAGGATCTGAAGGCAGTGCTGTAAAGTGTATAAGCTATACTTCTCATAAATTGTTTGTGCCGCGCTCAGGGCGTTATCGTCCCGGCGCGGCAATTTTGTGGGCATATGCGTTTATGGGCATCAGCGTTTTAAGGATATCAGCATAAAAATTTTCCGATCAGAGGAATCCTGCGAAGCAGCGCCGACAGTACAAAGCAGACCGCAAAACAGAACAGAGAAAACAGCGGAATACACAAAATCGGAGTAAAGCTCATGCTGTGGATTCCGAAAGGAAATAAATATTCCAGAAGTCCCAGATGCATCAGATAAATTCCCAGGGTGGACAGGGAAATTTCGCGGATGAGACGGCGGGCCCGGGGAGAAAACCGGATATGTTCCACTTTTTCCGTAAAAAACAGAAAGAGAGCGGCGGAGATTAAAAACGTGAAAAAGCCGAAGCTGTCGTAAATAGCAGCGGAAGGAGTTCCTGCCCGCAGGGAAAGCAGGGCTCCCAACAGGATGTTGGCAAACACACCTGCAATTCCGCCGGCGTAAACCAGCTTCCTCCATTTTCTTTCGAGGCCGAAACGAAGCAGATAGTGGCCCAGCACAAAATATCCCAGATAGCCGCACACCATATATATGTCCGCCAGCTTCCAGAAAAATTCCACCTCATATGTGTGCCGCAGGGCCATGGTGGTTTCCTTCCCCACCTGGAAAATCAGAAACAGCACCAGAAAATACTGCAGATTCTTTTTTTCCGCCTTTTCCACCCAGGAGCGCAGTACCGGCAGAAGGATATAAAATCCTACGGTCATGGGCACATACCAGAGATGATATTTGCCGCCGTATATTTCCATCAGTATGGCCTGCTTATCCAGCTGGTAAGCAGGGACATTGCGGCAGTCAAAGGCCGCGTAAAGACAGGTCCACACCAGGTATATGATAACCAGACGCAGAATATTGTGGGTGTACAGCTTTTTCAGGCCGATCTCTTTTTCAGGAGCTAAAAACAAGGCGCCGCTGATCATGGCAAACACAGGGACACCGAAGCGGGATACTGCATTATAGGCATCGGCGATCTGCCAGTCCAGTTCCGTTATGGGAAGCGTATACCAGAACTGTGCGGAAGCGTGCAGTACGATGATGCTGAAGCAGGCCAGGATCCGCAGCAGGTCCAGACTGACCATGCGCGAGCCTTCTTTTCCCTTTTCCAATTCTGGGTTTGGTTTCTGATTTTTCATGGTATTCCATAAACCTCCTGCATTTTCTTCATTATATTCGCTTTGGGAGATTTGTCAACATTGCTCCGTGAACGGCGAGGCCGTGAAAAATAACCTGTTAAGGACCTGGCTTGTAAAAAAAGGATAATCTGTTATAATTAAGAGCATGCCAGGAAAAAGCAGGTGCAGACATGAGCGATATGTTTTTAGTGCGACAGAACAATATGATTGCGGTGAGAAGATGGAGAAAATAAAATTTGCCGATCTGCGGAAAACTGTATATTATCTGAAACGGAATGGTCTGAAAAAGACGCTCAGCGCAGTGCGGGAGCGGGTGGACGCATCGGGGCAGGAGCCATACCTGTGGGAACCCTTATCCCAGGCGGAGCGGGAGGCCCAGCGTCGTCAGGCCGGAGATATGGGCTTTTCAGTCACCTTCAGTATTGTGACGCCCACCTACAGGACGCCGGAAAAATATCTCCGGGAGCTGATCGAATCCCTCAGAAATCAAACCTATGACAGGTGGGAGCTGGTGCTGGCGGACGCCACCGGAGACGACAGTGTAAAGCGGGTGGCAGAATCCTATGCGGATAAGCGCATCCGCTATAAAAAGCTTGCCCAAAACGGCGGTATCGCCGAAAACACCAATGCAGGCCTTGCGGCGGCCCGGGGAGATTATATAGGCCTTTTGGACCACGACGACGTTTTGACAGAAAACGCATTGTTTGAGATGGCCTCCGAAATAGAGCGGAGACCCGGGGACGGCGGGGCGCCCCTTTTGCTTTACTCGGATGAGGATAAGTGCAACGGGGAGATGACGGAATATTATGATCCGAACCGGAAGGAGGATTTCAACCTGGATCTTCTTTTGAGCAACAATTATATCTGCCACTTCCTGGTGATGGAACGAGAGCTGATACAGTCTCTGGGGCTGCGGGGACAGTATGAAGGGGCTCAGGACTACGACCTGGTGCTTCGGGCGGCGGAAAGGCTGGGGGCGGAAAAAGAGCCGTGTGCGGGCCGGATCCGGCATATTCCTCTGGTGCTGTATCACTGGCGGTGTCACAGCTCATCCACAGCGGCAAACCCGGCCAGCAAGCGCTATGCCTACGAGGCGGGGCGCAGGGCGGTGCAGGAATTTGTCCGGGGAAGGCAGTGGAAGGCCAGAGCGGTGGACACGGAGCATTTGGGATTTTACCGGCTGGAATATGAAGGCAGCCTTTTTGAGAGCCGTAAGGATGTGGGCGCCGTGGGCGGCAGGATTCTCCGGGGAGGAAGGGTGGCAGGCGGAAGAATGTCCGCAGAGGGCAGGGTTTTTTATGAGGGACTTCCAGCCTCCTACAGCGGATACCTTCACCGGGCCGTTCTGCCCCAGGACGCGGAGGCGCTGGATCTTAGAAATATCCAGGTGGCGCCGCCGCTTTGGGAGATCTTTGCCCGGGCGGCGGGAGTGACCTACCGGGAGCTGCCGGATAAGCATATTTTCGACGTATCCCTTTTGCCTCCGGGCACGGATGTGACGGAGCTGAGCATACGTGTCAGTCTGGCTCTGCGGAAAGCGGGATATCGGCTTTTGTACCTTCCGGAGAGAAGCGTGGAGGTGTAGTCCGAAAGCAATACGCCGGAAGCTGTGTGACGGGTGAATAAAACCCGTTTACGGCGGGCGGCAGGAGAGTATGATGGAAAAAAAAGTGACTGTAGTCATTCCGAATTACAACGGGATCGATTTTTTGAAGGGCTGTCTGGAAGCGCTGTTAAACCAGGAAGCCGGCACTCCCGATTTTCATGTGCTGGTGGTGGATAACGGCTCCTCGGACGGGAGTCTGGAGCTTTTGCGGGAGGAGTTTCCCGGTGTGGAGGTGGAAGCCCTTCCCGAAAACACCGGCTTCTGTCATGGGGTAAATGTGGGGATTCAAAAGGCCCGGACGCCTTATGTGATCCTTCTGAATAATGATACAAGGGTGGACTCCGGGTTTGTCAGGGCGCTGTATGAGGCCATAGAAAAGAGGCCGAAGGCTTTTTCCGTCAGCGCCAGAATGCTTATGTGGGACAGGCCGGAGCTCATGGACGACGGGGGCGACAGGTATTGTGTTCTGGGCTGGGCCTACGCCCGGGGAAAGGGAAGGGACGCCGGAAAATACGACAAGCCTGCTGAGGTGTTTTCCGCCTGCGCCGGCGCAGCCATTTACCGCCGGCAGGCGTTTGAGCAGATTGGATTATTTGACGAAGAGCATTTTGCCTACCTGGAGGACCTGGACATAGGATGGCGGGCAAAAATTTATGGCTGGAGAAATTTCTACGAGCCCCGGGCGAAGGTGGTCCACTACGGGAGCGCCTCCAGCGGTTCCCGCTACAATGAGTGGAAGACCTCGCTGGCCGCGGCCAACAATGTATATGTGGCGGGAAAAAATATGCCGCCCCTGCAGTGGATTCTGAACCTGCCGTTTTTGATTCTGGGATCAGCGATCAAGCTTCTCTTTTTCTGTCGAAAGGGAATGGGGGGCATATACCTGAAGGGCCTGGGAAAGGGAATCCGGAAGCTGGCCTCAAAGGCAGGGCGGGCCCACAGAATCCGCTTTCGGGCTGAATTTTTTAAAAATTATCTTGCGATTCAGGGACAGCTTTACCTGAACCTGATCCGCATTCTTAAGAAAACTTAAGAAATTGCTTCATAATTTCCTAAACAGTTCTTTTTATAATAAGGACTGTGGAACATAACTGGCCGCTGCTTTCTGAAATAGAAAAAGGACAGTGGCCGTTTCTCGGGTGGCGCGTATGATAAAGGATAATCAGAAGGTATTTAACCGGTTAATGGTGATCGCGGATGCTGCCATCACAGCGGCATCCTTTATGTCGGCTTATTACTTTAAGTTTTATATCCTGAATAACGGCCCCGGGATCGGTGTGCTTCCTGCCATAGAGTATTTCCGGCTGCTGATCTTTATCGTCCCGGTCTATGTGCTGATGTATTATGCCTGCAGCGTATATGCTCCCAAGAGAACGGTGCGCCGCCGCTTCGAGATATACGGCATTGTGAAGGCTAATACCATAGGGATCGTGGTTTTGATCATCATTTTGTATATGGTGGTCAGGGAGATCAATTTTTCCCGCTCCGTGATGGCCATCTTTTATGTATTCAATGTATTTTTTACCTCCTGCTTCCGGATTCTGCTCCGGAAGGGGCTGCGCACGATCCGCAGCAGGGGCTACAACCTGAAGCATATTCTTCTGGTGGGATATTCCAGGGCCGCGGAGGAATACATTGACAGGCTTACGGACAATCCCCAGTGGGGCTACGCGGCCTGCGGCATACTGGACGACCACATTCCGGCGGGCACGCTTTACAAGGGCGTGAAGGTGCTGGGAAGGCTGGGAAATCTGGAGGTCATTCTTCCGGAAAACAAGCTGGATGAAATCGCCATCACTTTATCTCTGCAGGATTATCACAACCTGGAAAGTATCGTGGGGATCTGCGAGAAATCCGGAGTGCACACTAAATTTATACCGGACTATAACAGCATGATTCCCAGCAAGCCTTATACGGAGGATCTGATGGGGCTTCCTGTCATCAACATCCGGTATGTGCCGCTGACCAACACGGGGAATATTTTCCTGAAGCGGGCGGCAGATATTGCAGGCTCCCTGTTGGGGATCCTGATCACCTCGCCTTTGATGCTGGTGCTGGCACTTTTGGTAAAGCTTTCCAGCCCCGGACCTGTGATTTTCCGGCAGGAGAGGGTGGGGCTCCACAACAAACCTTTTTATATGTATAAGTTTCGCTCTATGGAGCAGCAGCCTCCCGGCGAGGAAAAGAAGGCCTGGACCGTGAAGAACGATCCCAGAGTCACGGGGATCGGCAGGATCATGCGCCGGACCAGCCTGGATGAACTGCCGCAGCTGTTCAATATTCTGAAGGGAGACATGAGCCTGGTGGGCCCCCGGCCCGAGAGACCGCTTTTCGTGGAGAAGTTTCGGGAGGAGATTCCCAGGTATATGGTAAAGCACCAGGTCCGCCCCGGACTGACGGGATGGGCTCAGGTAAACGGCTTGAGAGGGGACACATCTATTCGGAAACGGATCGAATACGACCTTTATTACATTGAAAACTGGACCGTGGGATTTGACATAAAAATTATTTTTATGACGTTCTTTACGGGGTTTATTAATAAGAATGCTTACTAAACAAGGAGAAGGTATCATGGCAGCAAATGAAACAAAAAAAATGAGTGCACAACAGCATGAAGCAAAGAAGAAGAGGAAAATGATCATCTTTGCGGTGGAGATCGTTATCATTCTGGTGATGATGGTGGTATTGTATCTGGTTATGTCCAAAACGGACAGCGAGCCAAAGAGAACGGAGCTGAAAAGAGAGGACCTGGGTATTTCTCCGGAGGTGGACGAGGCCATTGAGAACGAGACCAGCCCGCTGCGGGGATATATGAACGTGGCGCTGTTCGGTGTGGATGCGGAGACGGATTCCCAGCTTTACAGAGGAAGCCGCAGTGACAGTATTATGATTGCCAGTATCAATCTGGACACCGGCGACATCAAGCTTGTGAGTGTTTATCGTGATACGTATCTGAATATCGGAACCGAGTACAGAAAGTGCAACGCCGCGTATTCCTTCGGCGGCGCAGAGCAGGCCATCAAGACCCTGAACAGTAATCTGGATCTGAATATTGAAAAGTTTGTGACAGTGGGCTACAGAGGACTCAGCGGCGTCATTGACAGCCTGGGCGGTGTCTACATTGATGTGGACAGCGAAGAGCTGAAGCATATCAACAATTATCAGATCAATATTGCCGAGGCCCTGGAATGTGAATATACGCCGGTGACGGAAACCGGCTATCAGCTGCTGAACGGCCTGCAGGCCACCGCTTACTGCCGAATCCGTTACACCAAGGGCGACGACTTTAAGCGTACCGCAAGACAACGGGAGGTTATTAAAGCGCTGGAGGCCAAGGCGAAGGAGGCCAGCCTGGCAGACCTGACAAAGGCTTTTGAGGCGTGCATCGACGATATCTATACCAATTTTGACAATAAGGACATTTTGGATCTGCTGGCCAATGTTGCCAATTACCGGATCGTGGACGAGGGAGGCTTCCCCGACGAAAGTCTGCGCACAGTGGGCAATATCGGAGCCAAGGGAAGCTGCATTGTTCCTTTGGATCTGGAGGCCAATGTGGTATGGCTCCACGAGTTCCTGTTTGACGATGCAGATTACAAGGTGACGGAAACGGTTCTTGAATACAGCAAAAAAATCAATTCTGACACTGCTCAGTATGTAAATAAATAAGTTTTCAGTCGGGTATCCTGCAAACGATAAGGGGAGGCTTTTGGGCTTCCTCTTTTCCGTTGCCCAGGCGCCCCGGAAAGGGATATTGTGTGAATATTGACGTAATTATTCCTGTGTACAGGCCGGACGGGAAGCTGACAGAGCTGATTTCCAGGCTGCAGGACCAGACCAGACCGGTGCGGGACATTATCCTTATGAATACGGAAGAAGGTCTTTTTGAAGAGTTTGCCCGTGGGACAGATTTTTGGACAAAATTTCCCGAGGTAAAGGTATGGCATGTATCAAAGGCACAGTTTGACCATGGAGGGACCAGGCATGCGGGAGTGCAGCATTCGGACGCGGAAATATTTGTCACTATGACCCAGGACGCGATGCCGGCAGACCGGGATCTGATTCAAAATCTGACCAGGGGATTAAATGAAAGGACGGCGGCAGCCTATGCCCGCCAGCTGCCCTCGGTCCACAGCAGTCTGCCGGAAAAAATATCCAGGGCCTTTAACTATCCGGAGCAGTCCCGGATCAAGACCAGGGCAGATCTGGACAGTTTGGGTATCAAAACCTTTTTCTGCTCCAATGTCTGCGCCGCTTACCGTAGGGATGTCTATGATGAATTGGGCGGTTTTATCCGGCATACCATATTTAATGAGGATATGATCTATGCGGCGGGCGCCGTTAAAGCCGGGTACGGCATCGTCTACGCAGCGGATGCCCGGGTGATTCATTCCCATGATTATACGAATCTGCAGCAGCTGCACCGTAACTTTGATCTGGGAGTGTCTCAGGCCGATCACCCGGAGGTGTTCCGTGGAGTCCCTTCGGAGGGGGAGGGCATGAAAATGATCCAGGAGGTTTTTAAAGAGATGAGGGCACAGGGAAAGCTGTATCAGTTTCCCGGCTTTTGCATACAATGCGGATTTCGGTATACGGGTTATCTTTTGGGAAAGCATTACAGACATCTTCCCCGCAGGTGGATCCTTGCGCTCACCGGAAACAGAGAATATTGGAAATGAAATAATACTTTGAAGAAATAAACAAGGAGGCTGTTATGTGCGGTATTGTAGGTTATATTGGAAAAGAACAGGCGGCGCCCATTATCCTGGATGGGCTGTCAAAGCTGGAGTACCGGGGGTATGACTCTGCGGGAATGGCAGTGTATGACGGGGAAAGGATCCGGCTGAGGAAGGCTATCGGCAGGCTGAAAATTTTGGAAAACCTCACCCGGGGAGGAGAGACCATGCCGGGAAGCTGCGGCATCGGCCACACCAGGTGGGCCACCCACGGCGCGCCCAGCGATAACAACGCCCATCCTCACACCAATCAGGAGGGCAGTATCGCGGTGGTGCATAACGGTATTATTGAGAATTACATTCCATTGAAAAAGAAGCTTACCGACAAGGGTTACCATTTTGTGTCGGAGACCGACACGGAGGTGCTGGCCCATCTGCTGAATTATTATTACAAGGGGAATCCCATGGAAGCCATCACCAAGGTTCTTCATCGGGTGGAAGGATCCTATGCCCTGGGAATCATGTTTGCAGATCATCCCGGCGAAATTTATGCGGCCAGAAAAGACAGTCCTTTGATTGTGGGGCAAAACGACAGGGGATGCTTTATTGCCTCGGATGTTCCTGCCATTTTGAAATATACCAGAACCGTATATTATATGGAAAATCAGGAGGTGGCCATTCTGCGGCCCGACGGCCTTCAGTTCTTTTCTCTGGATGAGGAGGAGCTGGCAAAGGAGCCTTCCACCATCGACTGGGATGCGGACGCGGCGGAGAAGGCGGGCTATGAGCATTTTATGCTGAAGGAAATGTACGAACAGCCCAGAACCATCACGGACACGATCTCTCCCCGAATTGTGAATAATGATATTGTTATCGAAGAACTGAAAATGACGGACGAGGAGCTTCGGAGTATAAATAAGATCCACATTGTTGCCTGCGGTTCCGCCTATCATGCGGGTGTCACCGGAAAATATGTGCTGGAGGGGCTGGCCCGGATTCCGGTGGAGGTGGATGTGGCCAGCGAATTCCGCTACAGAGATCCCATCCTGGAGGAGGGAAACATGATTATCGTGATCAGCCAGTCCGGGGAGACGGCGGATACTCTGGCGGCTCTGCGGGAGTCCAGGCAGAGAGGACAGAAGGTGCTGGGGATCGTGAACGTGGTAGGCAGCTCCATTGCCCGGGAGGCGGACGCCTGCCTGTATACCTGGGCGGGGCCTGAGATCGCAGTGGCTACTACCAAGGCCTACAGCGCCCAGCTGGCGGCACTGTATCTGCTGGCCATGAAGCTGGCAAAGGTGCGGCACACGGTGGACGAGGAAATGTTCCGGAAGCTGCTGGAGGATCTGCGGTGCCTGCCTGATCAGATCGAGCTTCTCCTGGGACAAAAGGAAAAGATTCAGCATTTTGCCAACAGATATCTGGGAGCCAGAGATATATTTTTTATCGGAAGAGGCATCGACTACGCCATTTCCCTGGAGGGCTCCCTGAAGCTGAAGGAGATATCCTACATTCATTCCGAAGCCTATGCCGCGGGAGAATTAAAGCACGGAACCATTTCACTGATCGAGGACGGCACGCTTGTGGTGGCGCTGTCCACTCAGCCGGCGCTGTTCCAGAAGACCATCAGCAATATTGTGGAGGTAAAGGCCAGAGGCGCTTTTGTCATGGCGGTGACCAATGAGGAAAACAAGGCCATCGAAAAGGCGTCGGATTATGTGGTCTATCTCCCCGCCACCAATCGATTTTTTACCAATTCGCTGGCAATCATCCCGCTTCAGCTGTTTGCCTATTATGTGGCAGTGGGAAGAGGCTGTGATGTGGATAAGCCCAGAAACCTGGCAAAATCGGTGACGGTGGAATAGAATTTCACAATGCTTTCATAATGAAAACACAATTCCGACACATTTGGCGGATATACTGAGTTACATAAAGGCAGGAAACAAGTCCTGAGAAGTAGGAGGAGAGCATTATGTACGAGAATGAAATTTATTCCAATTCTGAGACAAATACCTCTGGCGGAGGAAGTCCCTATTTTGATTATACCACATATCCTACAGGGACGCCTGGAGGTAACGGAGGAGGTGCAGCGCCCCAGGGGAAAAAGCCCCGGGAAAAGAAACCGGGAGGCGGACTCTTCCGGAAGGTGATCCTCAGCGTCAGCCTGGGGCTGTGCTTCGGATTATTTGCAGGTCTGGGATTTTACGCGGTACAGCTGGGGACGGGACAGGCAGCCCAGACGGAAAGCGGGAATGCGCAGGATCCGGGGAATGACCCTGAAAAGCCTGCTTCACTGCCGGACAGCAGTCCTGTCATTTCCAATCAGATCACCTATGTGAAAAATGATATTAAGGACGTGGTGAAGGAAGTGATGCCCGCCATGGTATCCATTATCAATAATTACACTTCTGTGAGCAGAGACTTGTGGGGACAGACCTACAGCGTGCCCGGCGTGGGAAGCGGCTCCGGCATCATTGTGGGTGAGACCGAGGAAGAGCTTCTTCTGGTGACCAACAATCATGTAGTGGAAAATGCCACCAGTCTGGAGGTAACCTTTATCGACGGCTCCACGGCGGAGGCCAGCATCAAGGGACAGGATTCCGACATGGATCTGGCAGTGATCTCGGTGCCTCTGGGAAATTTGAGTGATGAGACCAGGAATGCTATCACCATTGCCACTCTGGGAGACAGCGACGCTCTGGAGCTGGGAGATCCTGTGATCGCCATCGGAAATGCTCTGGGCTATGGACAGTCTGTGACGGACGGCATTATCAGCGCACTGAATCGGGTGATCGAGCTGGAGGACGGCTCCCGGGGAACCTTTATCCAGACGAACGCTGCCATCAACCCCGGCAATTCCGGAGGCGCGCTGTTAAATATCAAGGGTGAGGTCATCGGAATCAATTCCAACAAGATCGGCGACACGAAGGTGGAGGGCATGGGCTATGCAATTCCCATCAGCGCAGCAAGTCCAATTATCGCCGAGCTGATGGAGCGCCAGACCAGAGTGAAGGTGGCTGACAATGAAATGGGCTACATGGGGATTACCATGCAGAATATCACCGATCAGTATGCCGAACTGTTCAACGCCCCTCAGGGAGCCCTGGTTTACTCCGTGGAGAAGGGATCTGCGGCAGACCAGGCGGGTATCCTGCAGAGAGACATTATTGTGAAGCTGGACGGACAGAGAATCTATTCCCGGGAAGAGCTGAAGAGCGCACTGCAGTATTACCGGGCAGGCGAGACCGTTACGGTGACGGTACAGAGAGTGGTAAACGGAGAGTATGAGACCTTTGATCTGGAGGTCATTCTGGGCGTCAGACCGGACGGGATAGAGTAAAGCTTCCTGCCGTAAAATGAAAATGGAACAAAGCAAGATCCCGGGTGGGCGCAGGGCCTGCCCGGGAGTTTTTATGCCATGGGAATGATACGTTTTTTCATAAAAAGTTTACTTGTATCGATAGGCTTTTTCAAGTATACTCATATCAGGCAGAGATGCGCGGACAGCCGGGCATACGAATGGAGATGGGAGAAGAATATGTCGGATATAGATAAGGAAATCGAGAACCTGGAGGAAGAGAAGGATGAAAAAGAGGCGGACCTGACAGATGGACGCCGTGACGCCTCCTCCACCAGGAATGCTGGAAAGAGCGATAACAGCGAATACGAGGATGTATGCTTTATCTGCCGCAGGCCGGAGAGCAAGGCGGGTAAGATGTTTAAAATGCCCAACAATATATGTATCTGCGACGACTGCATGCACAAGACCATGGATGCGGTGAGCCAGTTCGATTATCAGGGAATGCTGAGCAATCCTCAGTTTCAGAACGAGCTGGATCAGATGTCAAAACAGGGAGGCTTCCCCAATATCAGCTTTGTGAACCTGGCGGATCTGCAGGGAGACGGGGGAATTCCCAATAAGCAGAAGCTGAAAAAGAAGAAGAAAAAAAGCGGGGAAGAGCCGGTGCTGAACATCCGCGATATTCCTGCGCCTCACAAGATCAAGGCCAGTCTGGACGAGTACGTGGTAGGACAGGAGCATGCCAAAAAGGTGATCTCCGTAGCCGTATATAATCATTACAAGCGGGTGGCTACGGGTACTATGGACAATATCGAGATTGAGAAATCCAACATGCTGATGATCGGTCCCACCGGCTGCGGAAAAACCTATCTGGTGAAGACTCTTGCCAGACTGCTGGATGTCCCCCTGGCCATTGCGGATGCCACCTCTCTGACGGAAGCAGGGTACATCGGAGACGACATTGAATCCGTGGTATCCAAGCTGTTGGCGGCAGCGGATAATGATGTGGAGAAAGCGGAGCGGGGAATTATTTTTATTGATGAGATCGATAAGATTGCCAAAAAAAGGAATACCAACACTAGGGATGTGAGCGGAGAGAGCGTACAGCAGGGAATGCTTAAGCTTCTGGAGGGAGCCGAGGTAGAGGTGCCTGTAGGAGCCAACAGCAAGAATGCCATGGTGCCGCTGGCCACAGTGAATACCAGAAATATTCTCTTTATCTGCGGCGGGGCCTTTCCGGACCTGGAGGATATTATCCGGGAGCGCCTGACGAAGACGGCTTCTATCGGTTTTAATTCCGAACTGAAGGATAAATATGACAAGGACAAGAACCTTTTGTCCAGGGTTACGGTGGAGGACATCCGGAAATTTGGGATGATTCCGGAATTTATCGGACGGCTGCCGATCATTTATACCCTGGAAGGGCTTTCCCGGGATATGCTGATCAAAATACTGAAGGAGCCCAAAAACGCGATCCTCAAGCAGTACCAGAAGCTTTTGGAGCTGGATGAGGTGCGGCTGGAGTTTACGGAGGACGCCCTGGAGGCCATTGCCGACAAGGCCATTAAGAAGGACACAGGAGCCAGGGCGCTGCGTTCCATCATAGAAGAATTCATGCTGGATATAATGTATGAGATTCCCAAGGATGATAATATCGGCAGGGTGACAATCACCGGGGATTACATTCAGGGAACCGGCGGCCCGCTGATCGAGATCCGAAGCAATCAGCTTCCTGAGGCAGGGCGGCTGCTGGAGGACAAAGCATCCTCCGCCCAGCCGGCGGTTTCCGGGAACTGACGGATTTCCGCCGGCAATGAGCCCGGCGGTGTTGAGCCGTTGATCGGGCTGACATGATACCTCCAAAGAGGACAGATGAAATAAAAAATCTGTTGCTTTGGAGGTTTTTTTGTTCGGGCTGTTTTGGCGAGAAAATAGAAAATCCCGGTTTTCCCGATAATGACGGTGTTTACAGCTGTTTTTTCCTTCCCATATATAAGTAGGTGAGAAGGTGCGCACCCCTTCAAACAATTTTTATACACAACACATTTCAAACACAGGAGGTACTCACTATGACAACCAACAACATCACCAACCAGAACCTGGCCAACAGAGAAGTATGCGACCTGATCTTCGTGGATTACGCCACAAAGAAGCCTTTCCTGAACCTGGACTTCGCCAACGTCTCCACCACGGAGCTCACCGGCGAGAGCACCTTTGCCTACGGCGGAGCCGGACATCCCAAGCGGGTTCAGTTTGCCGGTGAAAGGGGCGGCACCCTCACCATCGAGACTCAGATCCAGACCGTAAAGCTTTGGCAGCTGATTACCGGGGGAGAACTCCACAGCTCCGCGAAATTCATCAAGCGGGTGGAAACAGCCGTGGACGAAGCCGGAACTGCAATTACCCTGGAGGATGCGCCCATTGCCGGAAGCGTAACGGTATATGCGGCTGACGACGACTGCGGTGTGGAGCTGGAGCACACTGTGACAGGCAGTACGGTCACTCTCGCCTCAGCCCTTACGGCAGGCGCTTCTGTGGTGGTTTATTACATGAAGGAGGTTTCCGCCGGCGTTCAGAGAGTCAGCGTAAAGTCTACCAGCTTCCCCAAGGCATTTACCGTGTATGGCGATACGGTCATGAAGACCGAGAACGACGAGCTGCTTCCCTACAGGTTTACTGCCTACAAGGCGGCGCCCCAGGGAAATATGTCTCTGAGCTATTCCAATTCCGGAGATCCTGGTTCCATCACCATCACCTGCGATCTGCTGGCTGACGGCGATGACAACATTCTGGATCTGGCTCTGATCGAGGAATAACCCAGGAATGATTCGGGAATGATACAATATTTCGGCTGACGGTTTGGGGCGGAGTGCGTAAGGCGCACTCCGCCCTGATGTCATAAACGGTTTTTTACTTGCTGATCGCGGCCCTGGTGTGCCTTGCGAATCCCGTTTTCGGGCCTTGCCAAAGTCCTCCTATAGGCTGAACCGGGGGTAGCTATCGGTGAAGGTGTAGTTGAAAAGACGTTACTTTTCACGGCTTCGCCGTTCAAAGCAACATGATGCCCAGCGCGTGCTG
>CAMWUL010000030.1 GCA_947177445.1 uncultured Lachnospiraceae bacterium
TCGTCTTCATATTAATGCCCGCCACCTTGCGGTTTTCCGGGCTGGGCATATATTTTACAATGTCATCCAGCAGTGTATAAACGCCCTGGCACAGTACATTAGAGCCCATGGTCATAGGGAAAATGCTGCAGTCGCATACATTGGTGCGAAGCGCTGCCCGGATCTCGGCCTCGGAGAAGGTCTCGCCGCCGAAATACCGCTCCATCATTTCCTCGCTGGTCTCCGCCACTGCCTCCATCAGGGTGTCACGGCACATCTGCAGATTGGCTTTATTATACTCCGGCACCTCGCAGGGAACCACTTCCTTGCCCTGCCACCGGTTTCCGGTCTCGGTAATCACATTCACATAGCCCACGAACTTCTCGCTCTCACGAATCGGCAGATTGAAGGGAGCCATCTTTTTGCCGTACAGCTCCGTCATATCCTCCACCACCTGACGGAAGGAAGCATTGTCCACGTCCATGTTGGAAACATACACAAACCTGGGCAGCTTGTATTTTTCACACAGCTCCCATGCCTTCTGGGTGCCCACCTCAATGCCGGACTTTCCGTTTACCACAATAATGGCGGCGCCGGCGGCGCTCACCGCCTCCTCCACCTCGCCCACAAAATCAAAATAACCGGGAGTATCTATAATATTGATCTTCACGCCTTCCCATTCAATAGGAATCACGGTGGTGTTGATGGAAAAGTGACGCCTCTGTTCCTCTTTACTGTAATCGCTTATGGTATTTCCGTCGGTAACCTTTCCCATTCTGGATGTCAGGCCGGACAAGTAGCCAAAGGCTTCTGCCAGACTGGTCTTGCCGCTTCCGCCGTGGCCCAGCAGTACGACGTTTCGGATCTTGTCAGTTGTGTAAACTTTCATATGACTTTCCTCCAACTTATTAGTGTAATTTGGGGACTTTTCGCTATCCTCCTTGGACTTTCCAACTCCCATATGACCATTTTACTAGACAATTCATTTTTTTACAAGCAATTGTTGTAATTTTTTATAGCAGTTGCTATAGTACTGCCTGGGACAGCATTTTCTCACAAGCGCGTTAAATCTCTTTCCCTTCTCCAGCCCCTTCATAAAAAGCTCCTGTTTCTCCGGTCTCACAAGGGGCATTTCCAGATGATAATTTCCCATAATGCTTTTCTTCCGGTCTACTGCCTCCAGGTGAAGGGCACTCCTTTTTAAAAGCTCCATGCCCTTGGAGGTCTGGCACAGCACCAGAGATATGCCCTTCTCTCTCTCCTTCCGGGGCAGCTCACTGCCCCAGGAATCTCCCAGAGTAATGTCTGACACCCTGTCTTCCTTTGCGTAGGCGCAGGCATAACAGTTTTCCGTGCATGCCAGTCCGTTGGAATAGGCAATACTGTAGGGATCCTTGACTCCCTCCGGCACTGGGCTGACAACACTCCCATCCTTATGAAGAAAAAAGAGCTGATAGTTATTGCCTTTCCGGAAACGAATGTCCTGCAGCTCCGAAAGCTTCTCTCCGTACTGCTGCAGAAACAGGGAAAGCGTCCGGGGAGCCGGCGTTCCGTGACAGATCAGGTCCACCGTATAAAGCTGCACCTCCAGCTCCCGCCCTACCAAATTCCTCAGCGCCGAAACCTGGCATGACAGTCCGATGAACAATACTCTCCTGCCCTCCTCAAGGCGCCTGCGGATGGCCCGATAGCTTCCCCGGGCATCGCTCTTTACATACCGGGAACCGGCAAATTGCCTTAAATCCTCCTGAGAACATGCCTCCCGGAAGCGGAATTCTCCCTTGTCAAAAGTACAGCTCCAGACCAGACCGCCCTCACTGATAAACTGCCTGGACAGCGCCGATGCCAGGCCGCCGGAAGCGGCGCCCGAACGCAGCTTCTCATCTGCTGCCCATCCCTGCTGCCACAGGATAGGTAAATGCCGCGGTGCAGACTCATTGCCCTGGCAGACTCTGCGGCAGGCCCCGCAGTCCGTGCAGCGCTTCTCATCAATGACCGCCTGATAATAACGCAGGCCCTGCAGGACCTGAATGGCATTTTGGGGACATATATCCACGCAGGCCATGCAGCCGGCACACTTTTCCATGTCACATACTATGTTCATTTTTCTATTGCCAAGTTCCATCTCTATACCCCTATGCGCGCTCCGGCGCGCGTACCAGTCAATATTTGGAAGTTTACTTCCAAACTTTCTCCCTTCTGCCTGACTTGCTGCCGCGAGATCACCCTGTGGACAGAAACTTAAACGCCTCCTCCTTCATCCGGTTCAGGCAGGCATCTGCCCTTGTAAAATCCAATTCCCTGTCCAAAATACTGCACAGCTTATCTTCCTCCCCGGGGGAAAGCATCCGCTCCTCCATTCCCACATCCCGAAGAAGAGATCCCACCTTCTGTATCCGGTTTCTTTCCGTGGGAAAGGCTGCAAAATCTCTGTGATATTTGATTGCAAATGCGGTTCCGTGAAAGGTACCCGTTATCACCTTATCGGCATGCTGAAACAGACTCACCCACTCATAAGGCGTCAGGTTCACCGTCACCCCGTCGTATATTTTTTTATAGTCTCCCGCCCCCAGGAGCTTAAAGCCATGTTGGTCTTTGTAAGCGCGAAGCTGCTGCTCCTGTTTCTCTGTCAGCTTACAATCATAAATCAAAATATAGCGGAAAGGCTTTTTTTCGATTCCCTCTTTTTGCAAATCCCTGTCAAAATCATATAAAAACACCGGATCCGGCATTCTGACCGCATCCCCTCTGTGCATACGCTTTAAAAAATCCAGGGTCTCACCATCCCGGCCCGAAACCCTCCAAAAGCCCTTTATGCCCTCCCGGATTGACTCCTTTGATATCTGAAAGAAGGTTCCTGCGCTGGGCGCATATGCGATCCGCTTTGTCTTTTCCGAAAATCCCGCGCCGAATTTCAGGGGATGATACCCCCAGTCCGCCGCATTCCAGATCTCATCGCTTCCAAACACCAGGAGGTCAAATCCCAGAGCCTCGATCTCCTCCGCCGTCCCCACCCTGGCCGTCCTGGGAAGAGAGCGCTCATACCTTATAAAAGTCCTCAGCTGTCTGATTTTTTCCCCATATATAACCGGTGTATCGCTTTTTCGTCTATAGTGAAGCACATGAATGATATTTCTCCATAAATGCTCCTGACAGATAAAATTTACAATACGGATATCC
Source organism: uncultured Lachnospiraceae bacterium (assembly GCA_947177445.1). Classification (GTDB taxonomy): domain Bacteria; phylum Bacillota; class Clostridia; order Lachnospirales; family Lachnospiraceae; genus Acetatifactor. Next base: position 3,160 of record CAMWUL010000030.1, read on the forward strand.
GCCTTTGGATACACCTTTCTCAGCGTTTCATAGAGCGCCTTCATTTGCAGGAAGGCACCGTAATTTTTCACATAATGATGTGTCAGAATCCCAATCTTCATATATCTTTTCACCCACTGCAAAGCAGTCATTACCGCTGTCTGATAATTTTCCCTTCTTCCACCCGGAAAATATGATCACAGCTCTCCAGCGCCGAAGAGCGATGGGCCACGATAATCATGGTCTTGCGCCCGCGCAGAGACTCGATGGATTCCATGACAGCCAGCTCTGTCTCCTTGTCCAGCGCAGAAGTGGCCTCATCAAAAATCAAAACCGACGGATTGCGGTACAGGGCCCGGGCAATCCCGATCCTCTGCTGCTGGCCGCCGGATATCCGCACACCCCGTTCTCCGATTTGGGTATCCAGTCCCAGCGGAAGGGAGCAGACAAATTCCTCCAGAGAGGCCGCCCGCAGTGCCTCCCACAGGATTTCCTCCCTTACCTCCCCGGGCGGTTCGCCAAAAGCTATGTTGGCACGGATGGAGTCATCCAGCATAAAAATTCTTTGGGGTATGTAGCCCACCTGCTCCAGCCACCGGCGCATATTCCCGCGAATATTCACGCCGTCCACCAGAATCTCTCCTTCCCGGGGACGCAGGAGTCCCAGCAGCAAATCCACTGTCGTAGTCTTTCCCGCACCGGACCGTCCCACGATTCCCACAGCCTCTCCACGGCGGATGATCATGGAAGCCTCCTTCAGAACATCCTCCTTCGTGTCAGGATAACGGTAACTGACCCTGTCAAGCATAATCTCCTTCTGCAGCCTTGGCAGCTCCCCCTTTTCCTGATAGAAATCATCCTCTGAATCCTCCGCCTTCCGGTCCACCCTGTGGTAAATTACCGTCTCTATCAGCTTATCCAGCATAGGCGCATTATAGGCTATTCCGGACAGGCAGCGGGACATTCTGTTTGCTGAAGGAAGCAGTCTCATAGCCGCCATGGCAACTGCCGACAATGTGGGAATCATCCCTTCCAGATCCACGCCTCCATGGATCATTCCGGCAATAACCAGAAACATAACCGCCATCAGCATCGCTTCCATAATATAGCGGGGCGTCATATCCAAAATCCGTCGTTTGCTCACACTTTTTGCCGATGCTTCTCCATGCCGGGCATAGTTTTTCTGAAAATATTCCTCCTTTGCCAGCACCTTGACTTCCTTGATTCCCTCTATGGTCTGAATGAGCCATTTGCTCATTCCTGTTCCGGCCTCCTGACTTTTGCAGGCCGCCCTGCGGAGCACCGGCTTTATGGCTCTGTTGCTGACAAAAAGCATGAGAAAAAGAGCGGCTGCCATACACACCGTTACCACAGGGGTGATGATAAATACCGTGACAATCAGCATGAAGGATACCACCAGCTCCGTCAAAAGCTGTAATAAAATAACCAGCAGATCAAAGGCCGCCTGGGTGTCGTTGTAGATAATACGGATCATCTCCCCGGAGCTAACCTTCAAAAAGAATTCGTATGGCCGATGGATAAAGGTATCCAGAAGCCTTCCCTGCATAATGTACAGATTATTGTATACAAACCGGTACTGCAGATTAAATTCCCATAAAAGATAAAGATTTTTTACTATGAAAACAACTCCCAGGGTCAGAGCCGCCGCCGTCAGAAAGGACTGCCTGGAATTCAGTCCGAAAAGCCGGCAGAATCCCTGTATATACCATGTGTTCATAGAATCCGAGGCTCCCATCAGCATACTCATAAAGGGCAGAATAAGCGATACGGAACACATTTCCAGAAATCCGCCGATCACCATAAGAACCGCCAGTTCTGCGATTCTGCGCCGCTGGCGGGCAGATAAAAGGATATTAAAATTTTTCATTATTTCCAAAATCGACATAAGCCCCTCCTCCCGTACCACGCCAGCCGGCACAATGCAAAAAACTGCTTCCATTTAGGGCCGCCTCTGGAAAGCTCATACCGGCGGCGGGCTTTCCATCGGGCGATCCGCCTTCGGGAGACTCTATCCTGTATAGGGCACAGGGGCATAATCCGGGAAAGCAATGCCTCAAAGTCCCGGCAATTCTTTTCCTTCTCTTCAGAGCTCTTTTTTCTTCTGGAATGGCTGTCATTCCGAATGTACACCCCATAAAGCCGCTCCTGTATGGTGGCGCATTTGTGCCGATACAGAAACGGAAGCAGCATCTGAAAATTCTGCCCTGCATCCGACTCCGGAATCCGCCGCTTTGGATAGATTTCAAAAAAGGCCTGGGAACGCAGCAAATAACAGCCGCAGGACACAAAGGTTTCCGCCTCCAGCACATCCCAGAACAGATTTTCCTTCTGCAGGTCTCCTGTCCGTTCCCCCATACAGTCTGCACGCATTCCGGTCTCTTCCTCTATGTAATAAGGCAGACTCCGCACGCATTGATACTCCGGATGAGCCTCCAGAAATTCCACTCTCTTCTCTATGGAATCAGCCTCCAGCACATCGTCGCTGTCCGGCCAGATCAGATATTCTCCTGTCACGAAATCCAGCCCTCTGTTAATGGCCGCCGAGGCGTTTTTATGCTCCGCTTCTACAATGTGATAATCCCAGCCTCTTTCCGCAAAAGCCTTCCGATACCGGCGGGCCATGTAAAGAGTATTGTCCGAGGATCCGTCGTCCACCAATATCATCTCCAGCTGCGCATAGGTCTGGATCAATACAGAATCCAGAAACCGGGGCAGATATTTTTCTCCGTTATATACCGGAGTAACCACCGAAACCATTCTTCTCTTCATCTCATTTGCTCTGCCCCCTGTTCCGCTTTCACGGGCACCTATTTCGACAAAATTTTGTTGTACAAAGGCCTGAGCTTATTCAGCAAAATATACAATGGAGTCAGGTAAAAACAGAAACAAAACATGACTCTTTTTCGAAGCGAGACTTTTTGAAAAATCGGATTTCTGATCTCTTTTTCCGCCTCCCTCTTCAGCTTTTCGGCTCCTGTCTTGTCCCCCATCTGCTTCATCTGCACAAAAGCTCTCTTGATCTGGTACAGGAAGATTGCCTCCCAGAAAAGGACATAGGTTAATTGACCCCTTTCGGCTTCACTGTCCCTGATCCGCCTTGCACACAGCAAAAACTTCTCACTGCCGATCACCTGCCGCTGATGACTGACACTGTCCGGATTGATCCGATAGTAATACCAGGGCTGCTGGGAATATGCAATCCGAACCCCCTGCAAAACCAGCTGATATATAAACAAAGTGTCCTCTCCGTATGACATGCCCTCGTCAAACCGCTGAAGTCCCACACAATCCCTGCGCACCAGCAGTCCGCCAATACGCTGAAGCATGCGGCGCTTGCTGATATGAAACTGTTCTTCCAGCTCCTTTCCCTCCAAAAGCTCCCACACAGGCCCTTCTTCAGGCTTTAACATATGCCAATCTTTCTGTATCCGCCTGTTCTTCAGCTGGACAAATCGGCACATCACAAGATCAGCCTGAAGCTCCTTGGCCTGTCTGACAGATTCCTCGATCAGCTGCGGATGGATCAGATCATCACTGTCCAGGAAAAAAATATACTCTCCTCCGGCCAGATCAAGGCCGCGGTTTCTGGCCGCAGCCGCACCTTTGTTCTCCTGACTTACAATCCGTATTCTGTCGTCGCTCTGCTGCAGCTTCTGGCATACGTCCAGGCTTCCATCTGCAGATCCGTCGTCTATGATCATAATCTCCAGGCTGTCAAAGGTCTGATTCTGTACAGATTCGACACACTGCCGGATAAATGGTTCCGAATTATAGACCGGAATAATGACAGACACCTTTTTCATTCTTTCTCATCCTCTCCTTCCTTTAAGATTTCCAAATAAATCTTTGAACGCCTCACCGCCTCCGCCGTCCGTCTCCTTACGTCCTCCCAGCAGATTTCGCCGCGCCCATAGGAGTCCCCGCCCCTTTCTTCATACAGCCTGTCCTCCAGACCGCATATTTTCAAAATATTCCGGGTCCTTTCTCCTCTGGTTTCGTGTAAAAACCCAATGAACTCCTTTTCAAAAATAATACTGAAGGCGATGCCGTGAAAGGAATTTGTCACCACACACTCCGCATGGTGAATATAGCCCAGAAATTCCTGCGGTCCCGCCTGATAATCCATCCAGAACACAGGCTTCTGCCATACCCCCAGCCCCAGCTCAACTACGGGAAGCCCAAGCTTACAGGAAAGCTCTCCCGCATATTCGTACAGCTTCCGGTTCCCGTCCACATTGTAAACCAGGATATATTGCTCCCGGTCCGGCCTCCTTTCCAGACTTTCCCAAAAGCTTCTGTCCTGCAAAAATACTGGATCCATGCATATTTCCACCGGCCCCCGGAAAAACCGGCGCACATATCCGGCCGCCTCCTTTTCCCGCAGGGAAACCCTGTCCAGATTTTGAATCAGTCTCTGAAATACATCATTATATTCCGATGCCAGTTCAGAGCTTCCCAGGCTGGCCGCATAGGAAATCACCCGTTCCTTTTTAGGATTCTTAAAAAAACCGAAATACGCTTCCTGCAGTCCTCCCGTAAGCTGGGGATTCCATACCTGATCACTGCCGATCACATAATCCCTGTAGGGAAGTCTTTTCCACTGACCTGGAAAACGAAGCTTGAAGCCGAAGCCCTCTGTCAAAAAGCAATTCCGGAACTGATTCATACACCGCCTGCGCCTGAAAAAATCCGGTGCCTTCCCCAGATTGTATCGAAAACCTTTAATGGCTCTGCCCAGAACACTCTTCCGGGATCCGCCGGGAATGTAAGGTATCCACCGAAACCCTCCTGCCACCGCCGCCGGTTCATAACGTACAATATCCGCCTTTCTGCCCAGGCTGCATATGCAGCGCCGCAGGCTGCAGGCCTGCAGCAGCGCTCCGTAATTGTCCGCGCAGTGAAAGGTCAATATGCCCACATCGCCCTGTCTCTTTATAAACAGACTGCGGAGTGTAATGCAAAATCGAAGGTACCTTTTTTTCGGATAGAAAAACGATAAACAATCGGCCAAAAAATGCTGAAAGGTATACCTCCCATCCCGCCGATACAGTCTCAGCGGATAGGGATAAAGCCCCCTGTTCTCCAGGAAACGAAGCGTAAGCTCCATCAGACCCGGGTCTCCCCGGACTGCAAGCCGGTTCAGCATCCCGCGGATTCCGCAATACATTCTGTTTTTCACCTCTTCCTCTGTCACCGGCAGCAATAGCCCTGGCTGTTTTCCCTCCGCATACTTTTCCAATATTTTCTGATAATGGACAGCCAGCAGAAGACGCCCTCTGATATATCTCTCGAAATGGAGACTGTCCCGAAAGGTATGAAGGCTGCTGGCAGGATGCCTTCGGTAATAATACAGCTTTTCATCCACATAGCCGCAGGAGCCTGTACAGTGCTTCAGCCAGAAGTTAAACTCCTCATCCTCCGAAACCACCACGCCTTCCACAAACCTCAGACCATATTTTTCCAGCACCCGGCGTCTGACCAGGTAATTCCAGACCACCTTCCATTCCGGAGTAACCCGGCTTTTCTCCATTTCCAGACCGTTCTCAAATAAAAAAATATTCTCTGTATACTTCCTCTCTGTCTCCTTTACGTCATCCTCAAACACCTGATATCCGTACATCAGCTGATCCAATTCCCGGCCGGCGGCCATCTCATACAAACCGGCCAGCACTCCTTCCGCCAGGAAATCATCTCCGTCCACAAAGCTCAGATACTCCCCCCGGGCCTCCTGCAATCCTTTATTTCTGGCGGCGCTCACTCCCCTGTTTTCCTGCCGGAATACCCTGATCTGACGGTATTTCTTCGCATATGCTTCCAGTATGCTTCCGCTATGATCCGTACTTCCATCGTCGATGCAGAGAATCTCATATTCCGAATCAGAAAGCTTCTGCCTCAAAAGAGATTTCAGACATTTTTCAATATATTTTTCCGAATTGAAAACCGGAATGATCACCGAAAGCTTCATTCCCTCTACCGCCTCTCTCATAATGTCACATTCTGGTTTCCCGGCAGGAAACGCTGCTTCAGACGGATTAACAGAATCAGAAAGCCGCTCCGTTTCCTCTTCATTCCCCAGGCAAAAATTCCCTGCATAACCGGCAGCTGCTTCCAGGGATAATCCCTGAGCGCCTCCTGCAGCTGCCTGCAGTCCAGAATCTCCCTTACGGTCTGTTTCACCAAATTTTTCTTCCCGCATTGATCCAGGTACAGAACCCTCTGCATCATGTCGAATCTGGCCCTGCTGATCAAAAAGCGCTGCAGGTAGCGCTGATACTCCGTTTTCCCGCACCAGGCGGAAAAGCGCTCCTCAAGAGCCCTGTACAATCGACAATCCTCCTGAAACCGATCCTCCCTGGGCCTTTTGGAAAGAGAGCCGGGGTTGGTACAGTAAAAATACGAAACATCGTCGATGACCACCGCTTTTTCTGCATACCCCAGATAATCCAGATTAAACACCAGATCCTCCGAGATCAGTTCCCGTTCCGACACGAAGTAAAGCGCATATTCCTCTATCACCCTGCGCCGGTAGATTTTGGCACAAACGCTTCTCCCATACTTGGAGTCCAGCCTGTCTTTTGGCAGAGAACCGGCCATATTAAGAGCCAGCTTTCCCATTGCTTCTTTTTCAAAAACCAGCTTCTCAGCGGTATAGCAAAAGGCCTGCGTCCGTCCGCCCGGATAGACAGCAGTGTACCCTCCGATACCTAAATCCGCTCCTTCGCCACTGACCGCCTCATATAAATTTTTCAAAAGATCCGGCCCAAAATAATCGTCCGCATCCGCAAACACCACATATTTTCCTGATGCCTGTTCCATTCCCCGGTTCCGCGCCGGCCCCAGTCCCCGATTGGCCTGATGAATCACGGTTATATTTTCCAGTTTTGCATATTTGTCGCACAATTCTCCGCTTCCGTCCGTAGAACCGTCGTCCACCAGAATGATTTCCCGCTGTAAAAAGCTCTGTCGCAAAAGTGATTCCATACAGCGTCTCAGGTACTTTTCCATATTGTATACAGGAACGATCACGCTGATCTCCATTATATCTGCACCTCTTTTCCCGTTACCATTTCTGCCCACAAAACCAAGCTATTACCTGCCGGCGTCAAAGTCGGGAAATACCCGGGAAAGAGCGTTGGATATCAGCCGGTCCGGTCTTAAGTATTTTTCATAATATTCCTTATTTGCACATTTCATGGCATAAACCTCCTGCGGATGCTCCATGAGCTCATCCACCTTCTTTATACATTCCTCCGCATGGGTAAAGGGAAGATAGTGGACTCCCTCCTGAAAATCTCCCGGAACCTGGTATTGAAAAGCCTCGTTTACGATGGCCTTTGCCCCTGCAATGTACTCTCCGGTCTTCCATCCGATGGAGCCGTGAAGACCGGTGGAGCCAACACAGATGTCCGCCTCTCTCATGGCTTTCAAATACCGTTTTCTCTGAGAGTCCCTGATATTTACCACCAGCTCCCTGCACTGCCGAAGCGCCAGGGGCGAATACTGAATCCCGCCTCGAAAGCGGGAACCATATCTGTTTTTCAGCTCCCTTACCAGACAGATCCTGTCCCGGTTGATCTTTAAAATGCTGTCATACAGCGCCGGAATAGCCTCCGGATCCCACAGCCTGGTATAAAACAGAACCGACAGCGTATCCTTTTTCCGGGGCTCACATTCAAAACGTTCCGGCGTAAAATATCTGCGGGGAGCCCCGTTAAAAATGATCTGAAACAGCTCCTTTCTCCACTCGGAAAAGGAAGAGACCTGATCCATAAAATTCCCCTGGCAGGACACATGATAATGAAAGCCCAAGGGATACATTCTTTGGGAAAGCTCCTCCGGAAGCTGGCTGTTGCGCTCCTTTGAAAAGCTGCGGCGAAAATAAAAATCCGACTGCCCCACCGCCCGGGAAAGCTCCTCCGCCGGCATTCCGTATCCATCCGCCATATCAAAAAGGATCCGCTTCCCCCGGACATAGGCTCCCAAAATCAAGGAATACGGAAAGCCCTTTCGGTTTTCGGAATCAAGCTCCCATGTGATCTGCAGTTTTCCCTGCTTTTCCAGCATTAAGAAGCCTGTTACAGGCATACTCAGATGAGGTGACTTCCCGATGCAATACAATGTGACTTCCAGCATATTTTCTCAATCCCCCTCCAGGGCCTCAAGGCGATAGCTCATAACGCTTATAGCCAGCGAGCCGGTCACATAGGTATAGTTGATGGTATTATCCGTCATGGCTGTCAAAAGCACAAACAGACCTGCACAGCAGCACAAAATTCCGCCTTCCACGTCCTGCCATTTCGCCATGGCCCAGCTGCGCACCGGCATATACAGAATCATCCAAAGCCAGAAGCCCCAGAAGCCAATATCGATATAAATCGTAAGAATCTCGTTGTGAAGTGCCCGAATGGTATACTCTGCCGGCAGATCGTAAAACATTCTGCTTACAAAGCCCGCCCCGTTTCCTATATAATCTGGTCCAATCCAATAATATTCATCGATATACCAGCTAAGCTCACGTCGTCCCATTGTATCCAGGTGAAAATAATCACTGAGGAATTCATAAATACCGCTTTTTACAAGCCAGATATAGACAAACATCCCACCGATGGCACAAAAGGAAAACAGCATCAGCCATCGCCGCCTTCTGCCTCCGGACATAACTCCCAGAATGATCCGGGAAAGCATGGCCGCCGCTATGGCCGCAATGCCTATCCGCTTAAAGCCGGACAGGAAGCAAAACACCGCTGCCGCCAAAAGAAGCCTGACACCGGGAGACTTCCTGATCCTCTTCCAATTCATCATGCAAAACAGCAGACACAGGCCTATGGCAAAGGTCAGCTCATGAATTTCCACCGCTCCCATCAGTTCCCCTGTCTCCCCGGCAAAGGTGATAATAAGCTTCCGAAGCTCCGCCAGGTAAGCGCCCATGCCCTGCGCCCGTATCACCTCCAGAATGGTTATCAGATTGGCTGTCACCATGGCCGCCAGATTCAGCCAGAATCCCTTCTCCCCAAATACGTAAAGAATTCCTGCCATGGCCAGGACTGCAATGATTCCATAAATCTGGTACATCAGCCCCCGGCGCATCACCACGCCTCCCTGCATCCGGTATACCCATATGGGCATGGACACCAGTATGACAGCCAGATGGGGAAGAATCAGCAGACAAATATATTTCAGCAGCAGCCTTGCCCGGCCTAAATTGGTGCGTACAAGAAATACCATAAAGCTGATGCCTGCAACAGCCGCCGCCAGAAGAACCTTATACATAAGGTCCACCCCCAGCTGGATCCGCTCCATATTAAAATAGTACATTGCCACGCTCAGTAAAAAATATATTACTCCCAGTGCTGCCTGCATAAGCTCTTCAAACCTGCTTTCTTATTGGATCCGGGGCGCCTTACGGGTACTGTAGGGTTTTCCGCTCTTAACCGCGCCGGAAATCAGCCCCCGGATCCAGAACAGTGCCTCCTCTCCCGCATTCACCGCTCCCATTTGATAGGAAACACTGTAATCGTCCAGGGATTGCATTAAGATGATGCTTAGCCGCCCGGCCTCCTGCATAACATTCTCCTGGCTTGCTTTTTCAAAGAACACCATAAACTGACCGCTGCCGTTATATGCGATAAAGCTGTTCTTTCTGCTGCCGAATACCTCCTGCAGAACCCGTCCGAACTCCTTCAGCACATCGTCCGCACCTTTCCTCCCATAAATCTGGTTCAGTTCCCGCTGATTTGTGATCTGCAGGCTCATACAGCACATATTCACGGAGAGCAGACGCTGTTCATTTCTCTGGATATAGTTGTCGCAGGATACCCTGTTCATACAGCCTGTCATGCTGTCCTTCAGGAAAAGGTATTCCAAAATGTCGCCCGTCCGCCCCAGCACAATGGCGCCGCAGCAGCCGATCACCAGAAAAAAGACGGCAATGACCGCCTGATACAGCTTCATATTAAAGGCGCTGCTCACAGCGGCGCTGGAAAGAATCCTGATATTGGCCGCCCCCAGGTATTCGTTGTACTCCACATTTGTCTCGTTCACGATTTCGTAAAGCTCATTCATTCTGGCAAGCATGTGACTGATACGGCTTTGTATATCCTCCGCCGTCACCCTGTCCTCTCCGCTTCCCGCCGCTTCGGCTGCTGCCTCTCCGGACCCGGATGCTTCTGCTCCTGCCGTTTCCGCTCCGGATGCTTCAGCTCCTGCCTCCCCGGACCCGGATACTTCCTGGCCTGCGGTTTCCGCTCCGGTGTCTCCGTCACTGTATACGCTGATGATATATCTGCAGTAGGCGGCATCGATTTCCGCATAGTCCCAATCATTATGAGAACTCACCCAGCTTCTCAGAAGCGTGTCATACTGTACTGTCCGGTTGGTAGGTCTGTAATTTCCGCCGTCATCCGCCACGCGCTCATCCTCATACACATCCCCCAGGATATACTCGGAATCAAGATCCGTATTTCCCGATTCCCGCATCTTGTCCACGTAGGAATTGATAACCTCCAAAATGTCCTGAATATTCTCCTGGGCTTTGGCACTGCTCAATTCATAATTGGCGATCCGGTTCTGATATTTGTTGATGAGAACTTTCCGATCCTTCGTAATCTGATTTCCCAGAATCAAAGCGTACAGCTGCGGGACATCCACCTCCCGGAGCAGGCTGAACTGATCCCGCAGATCCGCAAAAGAATAACCGGTATTGACCGACCTGAAATCCTGAGCACGCATATAGCGGGTGTGAAGGGAATCCACCGTGTCCGCCAGCTGAGCCTCCACCATTTCCACCATTTCCAGAAAATCATAATCCGTATCTGCCAGCTCCTTCATCCGGTTATCGATCTGGCCCACATTGATATGCTTGTTGCTGTAATCCGAAAAATACACATCCAGAAGCTCGTTCAGTATGTTTCTGGCCAGCGCGGCACTTCCGCTGCTGTCCAGAGTACAGCTCACAATATAGGCTGTGGGCTGTATGGTATATTCCTCTCCTTCTTTGTTTACCGCATCCCGGATATTCTCGTCCTGCTGTTCTATAATCGGCGTGACCGTAATGCCGGAGCAAAGCACATCCAAACTGTTCCGGTCATAGGAAAGGCCCAGATTTTCCATCACTCTTGCCATATTGGCCGAAGAATAAATTTCCGACACATCAATCCGTTCCCCGTCAGGAGCCAGCCCGTCAGCCGCCCCTTCATTACTGTATTTGATCACCGAAGAGGCTACATAGCTTTGCCGTTTCTCCAGCGCCCGAAAAGCTCCTGCCGTCATAATAACAAAAAAGAGCACGATCATCGGCATCCATCTTTTCAGATAGCGAAGCAGCTCAAATTTTCTCATGTCCCACCTGCCCTCTTTCTGCTGTTTTTGTTAATATGGATCCCAAGCATGCAGATATGGATACACACTGCAAACAGCAGCGTATACGCAAATATTTCCATAATGATGGAAGCTGCCTGCTGTTCCCGTGTAAAGACTGTAATGGTCATATATTCATTGGCCTGCCGGTTGCTGAATTCCTTTACCAGATTCTGGGCGGCACGGGCCAGTCTGTTGAGCTCCGCCTCAATCTGGGAAATCAAAAGCTCTGCCTTTTCATTGATGCCGTCCGGTTCGTATCTGCCCGAAAGCATTTGTACCACATGCTCATTCCTGGCCATTTCACTGTGGATGGCCGTTTTGGAATTGGCGAAGCTGTCCGCATCAGCCGCAAAATCATCAATACCGATCCGGGTCTGAGACATATAAAACTGATAATTGGTATCGTAAGTGGGAACAAGAACGATCCTGGCCATATCATTTTCATACATGGAAATGGCCGTCAGATTGTTTTCGCTGGCAGCAGCCGCCTTCCTGGCGTCAAAATCCTTAAAAACATTCTGTATCTTAAGTCGTTCCACATATCTGCTCGTTTCCTTTGAAATACTGTCCTCCAGCACATACGCCTCCAGACGTTCCACCATCACGTCCGCCACCGTGTAGGCCTGGGAAGAAATCGATTGAAAGGTCTCTCCGCTGCTCTGGGACTGAAAGGCCGCCTCTTCACCGGACAGGGTCAGCATATAGCGGCCAATGGCCTCCGCCTGCTTCCTCAAAAATTCACAGATATCCAGGTAATCCTCTTTCTCCGTTTCCGTAAAATCCAGCTTCAGCACACGAATGTTCTCCGAATACTCCCGGATAAACCACTCTTTGTAGGCTTCTGTCACCAGAGTCAAAAGAGTTTCTCCCTTTAAGTGAGCCGTATTGGGACTGGCATTATAATAAATTCCAAACTGGGTGGAAATAAAGTAGGCGTCCTCGCTGTGGCTGGCCCCCTGCACCAGCGGTCCCACAGACAGAACCTCCTTCAGATCATTGACTCCCACACCTGTCAGCGCTCCCTTTTTTATGGCTCTTTCCAATACCTCTCCCCCCAGAATATCCATCTGATTATATCTGGTGCCATTGGGATTCAAACCCTGAGAAGCCTTTGCATAATTCAGGGAAATCTCCGCTGAGGCATTCCGGCCCTCATAAAGAGGAACCATGAAGCAATTCAGCAGAAAAACCAACAATATCACAAGACTCAAAAGCCGTTTTTCTTTGAACAGATGATACCCTGCCGCCCATGCTTTAATGGATGACCAGGACCGTTTGCCTAAAATATGCATTCCTCCGTATAATACCGGAAAGAAACAGGCCAATACCATCAGATGCTTGTAATATTTTATCAGGTAGAACATAAAATCTTCCGCTCCTTAGTTTATGTCTATAATCACCAGCTCCGGCGGATTGAAAATCCTGGGGAGCATCCCATGCCCTCCAAGTCCCCTGCCAACAATCATCGTCATCTCCCCCTGCTTTGTCATTCCTTCCGTGTACTCCGGAAAAAAGCCGCCGTCAGCCGAAAACACCCCGCCCTTCCCGGGAATCCGAATAATACCGCCGTGGTTATGGCCCGATACCACCAGATCCACAGGCTCTCCTGAAATATATTCCGCTGCCGGCTCAGGACGATGGGAAATCAAAATTTTGAATACCTCGTCCTCCGCCTGTATAAATTCATGAACGAACTGTCCGGAATAGGGCCAAAAACTGCTGACATTGGTGCTGATTCCCCCGATCCGGATCAGACTTCCTTTAATTTCCGCCAAAACGGACCGGTTCTGCACCACGCAGACACCGGCCTGCTCCAGGCCCTGCAGCAATTCCCTGTTTTGTATCAGCGGGGTAAAATCCTCCTGGTCCTCTCCCAGCTCCTCCTGCCGGGCTTCCAGGTACTCTTTGTTTAAATCTGAACCGTAAATTACTTCGTTTTCATGATTCCCCAGGCCATAATATACCGGCGCGATCTCTGCAAGGCGGCTGCACAGGCTGAGGGCATACTCAATATCCGTTTCGTCTTTATTAATCACATCTCCGGCAATGAGAATAATATCCGGTCCCAGCTCTCCGATCCGCGAAACCAGCTCTTCGTTGTCCGCTCCGAAAAGGCACTGATGCAGATCGCTTAAAAGTACTGCCCTTACAGGTGTTTCCACCTTATAGGAGTAAATCGTATAAAATGTTTCCTCAAACCTGTGATTGGACCATTTGATCCAGGCCCAGCCTGCGCCTGCCAGAATCCCCAGCACCAGGAAAATCCACAACAGACCTTTTATTACCTTTTTCATTGGCGTTTTCCCTTTCTGCAGACAGCTTCATACAGCTGCAGCAGTTTTTCACAGTATGCCTCCAGGGTCATAATGCCCTCCTGCCTTTGACAATTCTTTGTAAGCTTCGCCAGCCGTTCCTTATCCCGATACAGCCGGTCAATCTGTGCCGCATAATGATCCGGTGTGAATTCATCGATCAGGACGCCGTTTTCTCCATCCCTCACCAGCTCCTCTATCCCGCCGATGCGGTTTGCCAGAACCGGCGTTCCCAGCGCCAGAGATTCCAGTACGGATAAGGGACAGTTCTCATACCAGACCGGGAAATAAACGGAAAAGCGTGCCTGAGAAATCAATCTGTCCAGCTCCTGTCCTGTCCGAAATCCCACAAATCTTACGTTGGGCGGGCAGTCATCAAACAGCCCCTCCAGCGGCCCGCTTCCGGCTGCCACAAAGGGAATATCCGGCAGCCTCCTGCAGGCTTCCAACAGCCTGTGAATCCCTTTTTCCTCCGCAAGCCTGCCGAAATACAGAACATAATCCTGCTTTTCCAGCCCAGGCGCCTCTTCTCCTTTCAGGGTGAAGTTGTGCAATACCGTGGTTTTTCCGGCATATCGGGGATCCCGCAAAAGCTGCTTCTCCAAAAAAAAGCTGGGACAGACAAACCGGCTGATTTTGTCATACTCGGGCAGATACCGATACAGCTCTCCCTCCAGGCTTCCCAGCACACTCTTGGCAAGAGATCCATGAATACACCGATTTCGCGCACAATTCCATTTACTCCCCTCCACACATTTGTCACAGGGAACCTTTTTTCGAGGCTCCAGCATCAGGTGGTTGGGACAGATCATTTGGAAATCATGGACCGTCTGGACCATGGGAATGCCCATTTTTGCCGCCCTGTGGATCACCGATGGCGTCAGCTGAAAATTGATATTATTCAAATGAATCACATCCGGCTCAAACGCTGCCGCCACCTTCTGCAGCTTCCGGCTGGCCTCTGTGGAATACAGAATCCGCAGAGGATAGGTAAAACGTGACAGACTCCGGGAGTGAAAATCCATGGCTCCCGTTTCCAGCCCCAGTTCATTTCCCATAGTATTTCGTCTGTCGTACATTCCGAAATATTGAACCGAATGCCCCAGACTCTTCAGCCCCCTGCCGATCCTGTCAATATAGGTCTCCGCTCCGCCCCGGGGATATAAAAATTTATTTACAATCAGTATTTTCATACTTTTCAATAACCCTCCGATAAATGTCCATCGTTTGTTCGGTTATCGAATCCCAGGAATAATTTTCTCTGATCCAGCAAACCTGCTCCTTACGGCGCTCTGCCTCTGCCGGCCGCTTCAAAAGAAGCTCCAGCTGCTCTCTCAGATGCCCTGTGTCTCCCTTCCGGAAAAAGTGCAGATAGGGCTCCGCAATTTCACGATTTTCCGGAATATCGCTTACCAGACAGGGCACACCGAAGCCAAGCGCCTCCAAAAGGCTCAGGGCCATTCCCTCCACTTCGCTGGGCAGAACATACAGACAGCAGTTGGAATATAATTCCTCCCTTAAACGTCCCCTGACAAAACCAACCATTCTGACTCTGGGATCCAGTTCCGTCATTCGGCGGATTTTCCGGGCATAGGCATCCTCCGATGCAAAGCTGCCCGCAATAATCAATTTTTTATTCGTATCTGTTTTCCGAAACGCCGAAAGCAGATAATGAAGTCCCTTCTCCGGCACCAGACGGGCCAGAAATAAAACATAATCGTTCTTTTCTATTCCCAGAGAACGAAGCAGCATTGGCGGATGATACTTTCCGATCAGGGTTCCGTTGGGAATCAGCCGGGTCTTTCGCCCGTATGTACTCTGAAAATACTGCCGGCTGCTTTCGGACAAAACAATCATTTCATCTGCATTTAACACGGAAATCTTTTCTGCCCACTTTAAATAGCCGGAAGCAAACCGTCCCCATTTGCTCCTTTTCCAGTCCAGCCCATGCACGGATACCACCGACGGAACCCGAAACAGCCTTGTTAAAAGCGCCGCGCAGCCCGGCCCTTCCGCATGAAGATGAATCACATCATATCCCTTAAGTAATGCGCACACCACCCCGCAAAAAGCATAAAGAGGTACACTTATCCCGGGAAAAGGAAGAACAGGGACACTGTAAAGCCTGACTCCTTTATATGTTTTCTGCCGCTTTTTCCCTCTGCTCCCACGGTTATACAACGCCACCGTGTGCCCCTGCGCCGCCATTCTTACGGCAAGCTCTTCCACTACCACCTCGACGCCGCCTGCCCCCGATGGCACCTGCTTATGCCCGATCATTGCTATTCTCAAAGAGCATACCCGCTTTCATCTTTCTGGCTTTTCAGAGTCGGGCTTTTGGGAATCTGCCTGGATATATGCTCGGGCTGATATCCCTCCCGTTTCAGAAGATCCAGCACACGTCCTCTTTCTGCCGCCTCCCCGGTTCCGATTACCGTTCCTGCACCAGTCTGCCCTTCAAAAGAAATGGCAGGAATAAGATCCTCCATGCGGGAGGGCATCCTTTTGACCAGACAGCCCAGCTCCGCGTATGTATCCGCCAATTTGTTTCGTGTAGAATTCAGAGATTCCAGATACTGCAGAATCTGATAGCGTGCGGCGGAAAGTTCATTTTTTGCCGCTTCATTTCTGGCTATGATATCGGCCTCCGCCTTTCTGTAAAAGGATACAGCTTTCTGCTGAGCTTCATCTTCGATTATTTTTGCTTCTCTTTCCGCCGCCTGCAGAATGCGGGAAGCCGACTCGTAATCATCCTGCTGATTATTCAGCTTTTCCTCCAGCTCCGCCAGGTACTTTGTTTTCTTCTCCAGCTCCGTCCTCCTGGCTTTCAATTGATTCTCCAGCTCTTCAAGCCTGGTGTTCTGCTGATTTTCCAGACCTTCCATCCGCTTCTGCATTACGGCCAGCTCTTCCCGCAGACGATTTTCCTCTTCCTCCTTTGTCAGAAAGCTTTCCTTCATCTGCTCCAGCTGTGTGATCATACTGTTTACATATTCATCCACCTGCTCCTTCCGATATCCTCCGAAAAAAGCTGTTCGAAATTGATTCATAATCCTTCCTCCTATCTTCCGTCTTTATGTATCATGGCCCCAGGGGTTTTTAATATCACTTCTAAGTCCAATAAAAAAGACTGATTTTCAATATATTCAAGATCCATTTCAACCCAGTCCTTAAAAAGTATATCATTTCTATCAGGCAGGATCTGCCATGTACAGGTTATCCCCGGCAGAACCTCAAGACGCCGTCTCTGATATTCCGTGTACCTGGCCGTCTCTTCCGGCAGCGGAGGTCTGGGGCCCACAAGGCTCATATCCCCCTTCAGCACATTGATAAGCTGCGGCAGTTCATCCAGACCTGTTTTTCTCAGAAAGCTTCCCAATCTGGTAATCCGGGGATCGTTTTTGATCTTGAATACCGGCCCGTCCATTTCATTCATGGCAGCCATATCCCGTTTCATTTCCTCCGCCCCCTTAATCATGGTACGAAATTTATACATAACAAAGAGCTTTCCGTTCTTCCCCACACGATACTGCCGAAAAAGCGGACTTCCCTGGGGATCATCCAGATAGACTGCCAGCGCTGTCAACAGCAAAACCGGACTCAATACTGCCAGACTGATCAAAGACAAAACAGCGTCAAATATGCGTTTCCACTTTCTATATAAGAATTTGTCTCTTATTTGATTTCCCCCCTCAAAGATATTGTCAATATTCCTTCACTCCGTGAACGGTAACGCCCCGTTGCTATATCATGACCATCACATCCAACAGAAAGTATCCGTTTTCCGTATAACAGGACATGTCTCCGCCAAGCCGCTTTGCCGCCTCCTGTATGGTGGGAAGGCCGAAACCGTGTTCCGGCTCTGTCTTGCTGGTGGGAACAGTCTCCCCCCGCTTCACGAACAGATCGTCCGAGCATCGGTTTCTGATCCGTATCAAAAGATAGTTTTTGTTATACTTCATCTGCACGGAAACCTTACGTTTCTCTTTTTCCAGTCCCTTTAGGGCATCGCAGGCATTTTCCAGCCCATTGGAAAGAATCTGGCACACCTCCATATAAGGCACCTCTGCATCCCCGATCTGTATATCATTCCTGAATTCAGCGCCCATTTCCTCCAGCTTCCCCGCATAGTGGACGAACACCGCATTGATATAGGAATTGGCGCAGAACTGTCCTGACATGGTATCCATTTTCGCCTCCACGCCCTTTAAATATGTCAGCGCCTCTTCAATTTTCCCGTTGGTCAGCAGACCGGAAAGCGTAGCCGTATATCCTTTCATGTCATGCTTCATTTTCCGGATACGCTGCTGATTCTCAAGCTGTGCCTCCAGCATATTCTTCTGCTCTATCAGGCTCCGTTCTCTCTGCTGCTTTTGGTAAAGCAGAAGCTGGCGGTAGAGCGACGTAAAGATGGTACCGTAATTAAACAGCATAAGTATCAGTACCAGCACACAGAGAAATGTGTCCTCCGGACGGTTTATGATATTCGTGGGAAACTGCACCACTACTACCAGCAGAACGTAATACATCATTGTCATTCCCGCAAAAACCGCCCATCCTCTTTTCACCGCATCCTGCAGTTTCAAATAGGGCTTTCTCAAATACCGCCATGCCAGATATTCCAGCAGCGGAAATGCAATCAGCCGGCTTACAAACATCAGCACATAATTTCCTCCGCCAAGATAGAAATCCAACAGGTTTGTGACCGCCATGACCCACAGGCAGGTGGTGTCCGCCAGACAGAAGGAAAGCAGAAATCTGAACCGTTTATCCACACTCATCACATAGAAAAAAATAAAACTGGGGATGGAACAGGTAAACAGGAATGCCTTGGACAGCGCCTCTAAACCGAAGAATATCAGTCCCGCCCCGTTTGCCGCCATCAACAGGCCCATGCCGATTCCCGCTGCCGCTATGGTCTTTTTTCCGGTAAATCGAGACCGAAACAGCATAAGAAAAAGGAATATTACATGAATCATGGCCCAAAATATGGATAAATCCCTGAGTATCGTCATCTTATCAGTCCACCCCCTCAAACAGCATCTCCAGATATCGTTTTTTTACTTCCATATAATATCGTCTGGACACAGAAATCTGCTCCCCGGCAATTGTCAGTTCAGACCCGCTCATGCCTTCCACGTGGTATATGTTGACAATAAAGCTCTGGTGGCAGCGAAGGAACGTATCCCCGCATATCTGTCGTTCCAGATCGCTTAATTTCCCCGTGCTTTCCTGTACCTTCCCGTCCGTACAGTGTATGGTGAGCGTGTGCCCCCTGCTGCTGATATAACGAATTTTCCCATAGGGAATTGCTCCGCTTTTTCCCCACCAGGAGTAAATAAGGTTTTTCTCTTTATCGTGGGAGCGCCGGACAAGATTCTTCTGCACTTTCTCAAGAAGCTTCCTGACACGCTCCTCATCCACGGGCTTTATCAGATACTGAACCGCGTAAAGATCATATGCCTCCCGGTAAAAGTCGTCACTGGTGGAAACAAAACAAATAAATGCTTCCTCCTGTGTCCTGCGCAGCCTTTCCGCCAGCTGGATCCCGCTCAGGGATTCCTCCATGAAAATATCCAAAAAGTACAGATCGTACTGTCTGTTTTTCTCTTCTACATCCTCCAAAAGACCTTTCGCAGCAGAATAAATACTGACCTCCTGCCCGATTAAGTATTTTTTGAGAGACAGAGCATCCTCCATACAGTCATCGCACACTGCTATCCGCACTGACATTCCTCCTTACTCTAACTTCTATCTTTTATATCCCGGCTGATGGATATCTGTCAATACAATATTGTATATCACATTTTACCAATAAACTGTTCCCATAATAAAGTATGTATTATATATTGTAGCAGAATTTCGTTCGTTTCGTTGTGCTAATTTTGTTTCAAATTACGTTAATTTTGCTTCATTTCCTTCTTCCCGGTTTTTTCGAGGCGGCTTCCCGGCCGGATTCCGGGCGGACCAAAAGCCCTCCAGTTCACGGGACCGGCTCTATTGATTTTCGTACAGTGAAGTGTTATAGTGGAAATGTATCGGCTGAATGCCGCCAAAAAGAATATTCATATGAGGTAATGTGATGTCAGATATAATTTGTGGATTTATCGGTCTGGGCCTGATCGGAGGCTCCATCGCCAGGGCTCTGAAAAATGCCCGCCCCTGCGCCAAAATCATCGCCTGTGACCCCTGCGCCGAGACACTGCGTCTGGCCCGGGAACAGCATATCGTCGATGCTGCAGTTCCCGCCGTCAATGAAGCCTTCAGGGAATGTAATTACATTTTTTTATGTGCTCCTGTACAAAAAAATGACGGCAATCTGAGTGCCGTCAAAAAGGTTATGTCCCCGGACTGCCTTCTCACCGATGTGGGCAGTGTCAAAACTGCGATTCACCAGGCTGTCCATGAAGCCGGACTCGATCATTGCTTCGTAGGCGGCCACCCCATGGCCGGAAGCGAACGCACAGGCTTTGCCAACTCCAAGATATCGCTTCTGGAAAACGCCTTTTACATCCTCACGCCCACTCCTGAGGTACCCTCTGGGAAACTGGAAGACCTTCGGGCGCTGGTGGCGGAAATCGGCGCCATTCCTCTGGTTTTGGATCATAAAAAGCATGATTATATTACGGCCGCCATCAGCCATCTGCCCCATGTGGTCGCCGCATCCTTAGTCAACCTGATACGGGACAGTGATTCCCCGGACGGCCTTATGAAAATGGTTGCCGCCGGAGGCTTTAAGGACATCACCCGGATCGCCTCCTCCTCCGCCCTCATGTGGCAGCAGATCTGCCTGACCAACACCGAGAATATTTCCTCCCTTCTGGAGGATTACATCCAGTCCCTGACCGCCGTGAAAGCACAGCTGGATCAGCGCTCGGAGCAGGGGCTTTTTGAATTTTTTGAAGGCTCCCGCATCTACCGGGATTCCTTTGCAAACGCCCCCAGCGGTCCCATCAAGAGCTCCTGCAGCATCAATGTGGAAATTGCGGACAAAACCGGCTCCCTGGCACACATTGCCACTCTGCTGGCCGACCATAACGTGAGCATTAAAAACATCGGCATTACCCACAACCGTGAATCCGAAGACGGCGTGCTGAGGGTAGAATTTTACGACGAAGCCTCCAGAGAGATCTCCGTTTCTCTTCTGGAAAAGAAAGGATATGCGGTGCAGATCCGTTAATTCTTTTTCTTCCTTTTGCATTGTTGTGCTTTTCTTTCGCATTGTTGTGCTTTTCTTTCGCATTATTGTGCTTTTCTTTCACATTGAAGCGCTTTGCTTTTACGGACGATGGTCTTCCCTGCCTTCGCTGCCAATATACAGAACAGCATGCCGAAAGCGCCTCCGCAGGTGTCCAGCAGCACATCCGCCAGACTGCCGTACCGCCCCGGCACAAACAGCTGGTGAAACTCGTCCAGAGCCGCCGACACAAGCACCCAGCCCACAACAAGCAGATACAGCCGCCACCCCTTTCTGAGCCACTGGACCCACAGCACATAAACCAGGATGCCCACGCAGGCATACTCGGAAAAATGCGCCAGCTTCCTTATGGGATGTTCAAAATATTCCGCCAGATTGCTGCAGAAATCCTGCGTCCAGTGACGGCCTGACAGGCTGTTGAGCAGGTTCACACATTTTTCCGAAATCATCTGGCTTAAGCTCCCCGATTCCTCCGCATTCTGAGCGGAAAAACCAAAGATTATGAAATACAGCAGTACCAGCAGCGTCCCTGCCGCTGCGGTTACTAAAATTTTTTTATACTTTTTCATATGTCAAATTATCCCTGATCAGAGGCTGATGCAATCTCCACCTGTTTTCCGCTGAAAGCAACTCCATACTTAAAAATAGTATGAATACCCTTGGAGGTCATATCTGTGTCGTACCTGCGGTCCTCAATTTGCGCTAACGCTGTTTCTGAAAGCCGCTTCAATTTCTCACCAGTAATATTTTTAACTGCTTTCAATTCTATTAAAATACCCGGCATATTTTTCGACCTGGGCAGCAGTTGGATATCATATCGCCCTTCTCCTGACTCTCCGTTTGAGCTGATGAAATAGCGATTGTCCATTATAGCACAAAGCCCCAGTACAAAACCATGGTAAAAGTTTTCACCTACGGCGTCATAGCAGCTTACCGACTGGAGAAGGAGCCTGCGAAGTTCCTTTTGCAGCCTCGCCGCGTCATTGGAATACAGAGCTTCCTGAATTGAAATGGCTGCAGCTTGAGGAATCATATTGGTGAACTTCTGCAGAATTTCTTTGTTATATACAATTGCAATTTCCCGATTAGGCAGTGACACCTCGCACATGTAGTCACCGTTAAAGGATATCTCTGCACTCTCAGCCTTCAGGTATCCGGCTACCAGCAAGAAGCTGTAAACAGACGATGGATTGCTGCGAATCTGAGGATAAATCACACTGGTATCAATATATGTCAGAAAAGATCCTCCCTGCAGCAAATCGTTCAGGCGCTCATAAATTTCTGTATCCGCATTGGTCAGAACCTCACCGATAATATCATTGCTGGCAGTTGACTGCCAAAATGCCCTGGGCCGGCACCCGTTACCGAAATAATTAATGACAGACCATGGATTGAATATGTCTGAGTCTCCAAAACGATATCCATCATACCATGCGCAGATTTCCTCGAATTTCTCATCCGCTCCATAGTAGTGAACAATCTCCTTCACCTCTTGCGGCGTAAAACCAAAATATTCGCTATATCCATTATCTAATATTGAGTTTACCTTCAAATTGTTCAGCCCGCTGAAAATGCTCTCTTTGGCAACACGCAGAATCCCTGTCAAAAAACCATAAGAAAGATGGCGGTTATCCTTAAAGCCCCCTGAAAACAGATTACGCATAAAAAGAATCACGTCATCGTAAAAGCCCCGCATATGCCCCTGCTGAATCGGCGTATCGTACTCGTCGATAATAATAATCGGCGGAACACCATAATGCTCGTCCAGCATTTGAGAGAGACTCTGCAGTGACATCATCATATCCGTACTGTCTGCTTTCTCCTCCAGAACGGCTTTAAAATATGCTTTCTCATATTTGCTGCAATACTCACTTTCCAAAAGCCCGCTGTGACGTTGAAATTCCTGCCTCAGAATCCTTGAGATTTGCTCGTAGGTCTGCTCCCAGGTTTCCCGTTTTACATCCTTAAAGGTGATAAAGATCACGGGATATTTTCCCTGATAGTCACGATACTTTTTACCGCAGGCCCAAATCTTTTTATCCCTGAAGTAAATGGAAGTATCTTCGTCTGTCTTTTCAAAAAAAGTACGCATCATATCCATGTTCAGAGTTTTCCCAAAACGGCGCGGACGGGTAAACAAAGATACCATGGGCCGCTCGTCCAAAAAATCCTTGATCATCATGGTCTTATCAACATAATAATACTCGGACGAGGCCAGACGATAATCCGAAATTCCAACCGGCATCGGCAGATTAGATGGTATTTTTCTTTTTCTGTATCCGCCTGACTTAATTCGGCCGTCTGAAGGCTTTTCGGCATTGGCAGGTATCATCCAGCAGCGTCCCTTTTTATATGCTCCTTCTATCCGTCCCTCTTTGCATAGAACGGCTGCTCTGCGTTCTGTGATCCCCCACAGCATTGCCGCTTCCTTTACAGTTAATTCACCCATTTTGTCATCCCCCGGACTCCGTTCTACGCCCACACATCTTCCAATGATAATTGTATCATGCTCCATTTGGCAGATAACCTGTTAATCTATGCCTGTTTACAAATGTACGAAAACGGTGTTAAATCACAAACATCGCATCCCCAAAGCTGAAAAAGCGGTATCGCTCCCGGACAGCCTCCCCATAGGCCTCCAGCACCTGCTCACGCCCTGCCAGAGCCGAAACCAGCATCACCAGCGTGGATTCCGGCAGATGGAAATTGGTGATCAGCCCGTCCAATACCTTGAATTCATATCCGGGATAAATAAAGATCTCCGTATCAGCGCTTCCCGGTCTGACCATGCCTCTTTCATCTGCCGCACTTTCCACGGTCCGGCAGCTGGTGGTTCCCACGCAGATCACCCGGCCCCCTGACGCTTTTGTGCGGTTAATCAGGTCTGCGGCCTGTTGGGAAATCTGATAAGCCTCCGAATGCATATGATGCTCCAGAATATCGTCTTCCTTCACCGGGCGGAAGGTGCCCAGCCCCACATGAAGCGTCACAAAGGCAGTCTGCACACCCCTGGCCCTGATCTGTCCCAGCAGCTCCTCCGTAAAATGAAGCCCTGCAGTAGGCGCCGCGGCAGATCCCTCATATTTTGCATACACGGTCTGGTAACGGTTTCGGTCCGAAAGCTTGTGCGTAATATAAGGCGGCAGGGGCATTTCTCCCAACCGGTCCAGCACCTCCTCAAAAATACCTTCATATTCGAAGCGGACCAGGCGGTTTCCCTCCTCCACCGTTTCCACCACTTCCGCCCTCAGTACACCTCCGCCAAACTCCAGCTTCGTGCCCGGACGGCACTTTTTCCCGGGTTTTACCAGAGTCTCCCATACGTCCTTGTCTCGGCGTTTCAGCAGAAGCACCTCCACATGAGCGCCGGTGCCCTCTCTCTCCCCCAGAAGCCTGGCCGGTATGACCTTTGTGTTGTTCAGCACCAGACAGTCTCCGGGCTTTAAAAAATCCCCAATCTCCCTGAACACATGATGAGAGACGGCGCCCGAACGCCGGTCCAGTACCAGGAGCCTGGAGGACGAGCGGTCCTCCAGGGGATCCTGGGCAATCAGCTCCTTGGGCAGATCAAAGGCAAAATCGCTCTTTTTCACAGGTCCGCTCCTTCTGCAAAGGCCTTGTAGCCCCGGTATGTCTCGTAGACATCGGCCTTGCTCACAGCCTCCCAGGGCGCATGCATATTCAGTACGGCCACACCGCAATCAATGACATTCATGCCGTACAATGCCAGAATATAAGCGATGGTTCCGCCTCCGCCCACATCTACCTTGCCCAGCTCCGCTGTCTGGTAAACAATTTTCTTATCGTCAAGCACCTTCCGCAGGTGGGCAATATATTCCGCATTGGCATCATTGGAACCGGATTTTCCCCGGGAGCCGGTAAATTTATTGAACACCATTCCACAGCCCATAAATGCCGCATTCTTTTTCTCGAAGCAGGAAGCATAGGAGGGATCGTAGCCTGCGCTCACATCCGAGGACAGCATGCAGCTGTGGGCCAGACACCGGCGCACATTCAGCTCGCTGTACTCTCCCGCCAGATTCATCAGCTCTGCCACCGTATTCTCAAAGAAACGGGACTGCATGCCCGTAGCGCCTACAGAGCCGATTTCCTCCTTATCCACCAGGATACAGCAGACGCATCTTTCAGTCTCCTTGATATCCAGCATGGCCCGCATGGATGTAAAGGCACATACTCTGTCGTCCTGACCGTAGGCAAGGATCATGCTTCGGTCAAAGCCTGCCTCTCTGGCCTTACCGGCGGGAACAATCTCCAGCTCTGCAGAGATGAAATCCTCCTCCTCGATATCATAGGTCTTTTTCAGGATATCAAGAATTCCGGCCTTCACTGCCTCCTTAGCCTTACCTTCCCCGCTCTTATTGTCCTTATCGGAATGCTTTTCGTCCTTTTCAGAAATCTTTTCGTCCTTCTCAGAATGTTTTTCTTCCTTCTCAGACCGATCTTCCTCCTCCGCCTGTCCCAGCAAAATGGGACGGCTTCCCACGATCAGATCCAGAGCTTCGCCCTCGATGACCTTCGCTGCTTTTTTCTCCAGCTGTTCTCCTGCCAGATGGATCAGCAGATCGGAAACAAAAAATACCGGATCATCCTCATTTTCACCGATATTCAATTCAATGGTGGTTCCGTCCTTTTTCACCACCACGCCATGAATGGCAAGAGGGAGAGCCACCCACTGATACTTTTTCACACCGCCGTAATAGTGGGTGTCCAGATAAGCCATTCCGCCGTCCTCATAGAGAGGATTCTGCTTCACGTCCAGCCTGGGGCTGTCGATATGCGCTCCCAGGATATTAAGCCCCTGGCTTATGGGCCTGCTTCCCACCTGGAACATCACAATGGATTTGTTCATCCAGACGCTGTATACCTTGTCGCCCTGCCGGAGCGTATGTCCCTCCCGGATCAGACTCTCCAGCTCCCGATAGCCTTCCGCTTCAATGGTGTTCACAATAGTGTCGATGCACTCCCGCTCCGTCTTTCCGTTGTCCAGAAATTCTCTGTATTCTTTGTTCACCTTCTCCAGCTTTTTCAGTCTCTTCTCGTCGTAGGTCTCCCATGTGTTTTTCTTTTCCATTGTCTTTACTCCTAACTTTCTTTTTTTACAGCTTCAGCTTTTTCATTTCACAAACTATCAGATTTAGCTTCTCAGCTCGATTCCCATCTGCTCCAGTCCGTTCAGGATCTTCTTCATGGCTCCGTTTACATCGGCCTCCTCCAGCGTTCTGTCTTTCGCTCGGAAGGTAACGGAATACGCCATGGATTTGAAGCCCTCTTTGATCTGAGATCCCTCATAGACATCAAAGAGCTCCAAGGTCTCTAAAAGCTTTCCCGCCCTCTGGGTGATCACGCCTTCGATCTCCCCGGCCAGAATGCTCTTCGGCACCACCATACTCAGGTCCCGTTTCACCGCGGGGTATTTTGCCACGCCCTCATATTTTCTGTCAAAGGTGGTAAAGGGTTCCAGTGCCGGCATATCCAGCACCGCCACATAGGCTCTCTCCCCAATCCCGTAATTGTCCAGAACCTGGGGGTGCACCTCTCCCAGGAAGCCCAGCGTAACGCCTTCATAGCGAATCAGCGCCTGACGTCCGGGATGCAGGAAGGTCTTTTTGGCATCGGGGTCATAGGCAGGTCTTTTCTTCATTCCCACACAGGCAAAAAATTCCTCCACCGCGCCTTTCATGGTATAGAAATCCCCCTCCCCGTAAAAGCCCAGGGTGAACTGCATCCTCTCGTCGGGCAGCTCCTTTAAAGGAAGCTCTCCCGGCAGATAAATATTTCCAAGCTCATACAGCTTTACGTTCCTGTTTCTGCGGTTATAGTTGGAGGCAAGGCTGGTGAGCATTCCATTCAGGGAAATGGTCCGCATAACGGAGAAATCCTCTCCCAGAGGATTGGAAATGGTCACTGTGCGGCGAAGTGCATCGTCCTCCGGCAGCAGCAGCCTGTCAAATACTCTGGGACTCTCAAAGGAATAGCACATTCCTTGGGAAAATCCGCAGTATTCGGCCACGTCCCTGGCCTTCTGCTCAATGCGAAGCTTATAGGAAAGCTTCCCTGCGGTGGCCTCGCCGTCGGGCAGGGTGGTGGGGATTTTGTCATAGCCGTAAAATCTGGCTACCTCCTCCGCCATGTCGGCATCGCAGTTTAAGTCCTGACGGAACCAGGGAATCACAAGCTCCACTGCACCGTCCTCCTTTTCCCGGATTCCGATCTCCAGCCGGCGGAAGATTTCCAGCATTTCCTCCCCGGACACCTGGGTACCCAGCAGCTTATTATATTTTTCAGGCCGGAAGGGAAGAAGCTTTTTCTCCGGCATGGGACGGACCACATCCACCGTTCCCCCCACCACTTCTCCGCAGCCCAGCTCTTCGATCAGCTGACAGGCCCGGTTGATGGCTTCCAGGGCATTATGGGGCTCCAGCCCTTTCTCGAACTTTCCGGAGGCGTCCGTGCGCAGTCCCACTCTCTTGGCAGATTTCCGGATATTGGGACCGTTGAAGCAGGCGGCCTCAAACAGAACCGTAGTCACGTTGTCGGTAATCTTGGAGTTTTCACCGCCCATAATACCGGCAATACCGATTTCCTTTTCCGCGTCGCAGATCATGAGCACATCTCCATCCAGCCTGCGCATCTGTTCATCCAGAGTCTGGAACTGATCCCCCTCCTGGGCCCTGCGGACAATGATCTTGTGTCCCGCGATGGTATCCAGATCATAGGCGTGCATGGGCTGTCCGTACTCCTCCATCACATAATTGGTAATGTCCACCAGATTATTGATAGGCCGGATTCCGCTGGAGGCCAGCCTTCTCTGCATCCATTGGGGAGAAGGACCAATCTTGATATTTTTGCAGACTCTGGCCAGATACCTGGGGCAAAGCTCCTGGTCCAGAACCTCCACGCTGACGTAATCGTTTACGTTCTCCTGATTTCCGGTTTCCTTCACCACGGGAGGGACAAAGGGCTTGCGGAAGGTAGCCGCCGCCTCCCTGGCCAGACCAAGAACACTGTAGCAGTCCACCCGGTTGCTGGTGACCTCGTACTCAAACACCGTATCCCGAAGTCCCAGAAGCTCCACGGCATCGGCTCCCACCGTCGTATCGTCCGGAAAAATATAGATTCCCTCCTCCGGCGCCTCCGGGTACATGTTCCTGTCGGAGCCCAGCTCCTCAATGGAGCACATCATACCCTGAGAGGGCACACCCCGAAGCTTTCCTGCCTTAATAGGAATCCCGTCCTCGGGAAGGGGGCCGCCGTCATGGCCGCCTGCCACCTTTCCTCCGTCCAGCACCACGGGAACCTTATTTCCTTCCTTTACATTTCGGGCTCCGGTGACGATCTGTATAGTCTCCTGCCCAATATCCACCTGGCACACAATAAGCTTATCGGCATCCGGATGCTTCTCAATGGATTTAATCTGACCCACCACGATTTTTTCCAGATTCCGGTCTCTTCGCTCGTACCCTTCCACCTTGGTGCCCGACAGGGTCATGGCGTCGCAATACTCCTGATCGGTGCATTCCAGCCCGGGTACATATGCTCTGATCCATGATAACGCTGCATTCATAGAGTTTACTTCCTTTCCTATCATTATTCTTGAGTCTTTATTCTTGAGCTGACCATTAACGTCCCGCCAGGGAAGCATTTACTTCCCATGGGCAATAAGCCCCTTTATATATGCTTTCCCTGTCAGAACTGCCTCAGGAAACGAATATCATTCTCATACAGCAGGCGCATGTCGTCGATCTCGTATTTCAGCAGAGCAATACGCTCCAGACCTACGCCGAAAGCAAATCCTGTATATTCCTCCGGGTCGATATTGCTCATCTCCAGCACATGCGGATGAACCATTCCACAGCCCAAAATTTCGATCCAGCCGCTTCCCTTACAGAATCGGCAGCCCCTGCCGCCGCATTTAAAACAGGATACATCCATTTCGGCGCTGGGCTCTGTGAACGGAAAATGGTGAGGACGGAACTTGACCTTCGTATTCTCGCCGAACAGCTCTCTGGAAAACTGGGCCAGCGTACCCTTCAAATCCGCAAAGGTTATATTTTTATCGATAACCAGCCCCTCGATCTGATGGAAGGAGGGCGAGTGCGTGGCATCCACCTCGTCCGCCCGGAACACTCTGCCCGGAGCGATCATGCGAATGGGCAGCTTTCCCTTCTCCATTTCATGAACCTGCACGCCGGAGGTCTGGGTGCGCAGCAGGATATCGCCGGTAACGAAAAAAGTGTCCTGTTCATCCTTTGCCGGATGATCCGCCGGAATATTCAGCGCCTCGAAATTATAATAATCTCTCTCCACCTCAGGACCTTCCACCACCTCATAGCCCATACCCACAAAAATCCGCTCCACCTCTTCCAGGGCAATGGTGTTTGGATGCCTGTGTCCCAGCTCGGCCTTCCTGGCCGGAAGCGTCACATCGATAACCTCCGCCTTCATCCGGGCCTCCCGAAGAGCTTTCTCCATCCGGGTTTTCTGCTCCTCCAGCACTCTTTCGATCTCCGCCCTGGCCTCGTTTACCATCTGCCCCACCTTGGGCCGCTCCTCCGGAGCAACATCCTTCATGGACTTCAAAAGCTCCGTAAGCTGCCCCTTTTTGCCCAGAACGGCTACCCGGATCTCATTCAGCTTGTCGGCAGTGTCGCAGCTCTTGATCTGCGCCTGCACCTGTTCCCTGATCTGATCTAATCTGGCTCTCATGTCTTCTTCCTTTCCCTGTTTATTTTTTCCGGCTCCGCATGGATCTGTGCAATTTCCTCTGTACGGGTCTGCACATAAAAACAGTCCCCCGCAGCTCTCAAACAAAATTGAAAGCTGCAAGGGACGAAAACTCTCCGCGGTACCACCCTGCTTCCGATGTCCCACCCCGGGACCCGGCTCTCATACGCGTAACGAGCGCAACACGGCCCAGCTTACATACAGCCCTGAAATATGCCTTCATCGCATCATTTAAAAATCCTTCAGGACCGGGTTCTGCCGGACGACTCCGGTGGGAATTTCAAAAATTTATCTGAACCTGAGGAAGCTTTCAGCCGGTGGCTCCCTCTCTCTGCCGGAAAATAAATCTCTACTGTACACCATCAACGCCTTTAACTGCCCTTATTCTAGTTACTTTCACGGAAAATGTCAAGGACAAATTTTATTGTTCCTTTTTCATCCTCTTTTCTATTACTGAACCAATCACCAGTACTACCACAAACGCCGCAAACCCGCAGGCTGCCTTGCCGTAAAACACCAGGCCTGCTCTGCTCTCCATCCAGTCGTCGTCCAGAGCATGCAGATAGTAATCCGTGGATACTCCCATGGACCTGCAGATTTCCCGAAGCAGGGGCTCTGCCTGCATATTTCCCAGGTTTTCCTTGGTTCCCAGCGGAAGGCTCTCCCCTCTGCGGACCCTGGCGGCGGCGCTTCTGCTCATCATTGTCAGGATTCGGGATC
Source organism: uncultured Lachnospiraceae bacterium (assembly GCA_947177445.1). Classification (GTDB taxonomy): domain Bacteria; phylum Bacillota; class Clostridia; order Lachnospirales; family Lachnospiraceae; genus Acetatifactor. The sequence goes on from CAMWUL010000030.1 coordinate 33,493, forward strand.
CGTCCTCCAGCTCCACTATGTAGTAAGGATTATACTCTACGCCAAAGTAGAGCGGATACCCCCACAGATAATCGAAGGGCATCTTTTTCGCACCGGGCTTGGAGCCTCTGTAGGTTCCGTTTCGTGAACGGCGCGTTCTGTCGGCCCAGTCAGCCAGGTCGTATACGTTTGTATTGTATATTTTCACCGGATCAGCCGTCACATACTCCACACGGTTGAGCTCCTCCCACTCCTCTCCGGTGGTCAAATGCCGGATGCCCTCTCCTGCTTCCCTGCCCGACACGTCTCCCAGCCAGTGCTCCGAATCCACACTGACAATATCCTCTCCATTTACAGGCGGCTCCTTCTGCAGGGACCAAAGCAGTCCCTCCACATCTGCCAGGAAAAAAACAAGAACCCCCACAGCCAGCGACGCTATGGCAGCCAAATAGGGAACTATTTTCTTTGCGATATCCATTTTATCTCTCCTTCGTGCTTCAATTTTTTCTTCCTCCTGCCGGACTCACCGCAAAACGAAAATATCGGTTCAGGCAGGCGCCGATCATAATAATATACATACAAAAGTACATCCACAGCAGCACGATGATAATAATGGACAGGCTGCCATAGATACCATAGGAATTGTTATAATTCAGGTACATGGAAAAGCACCAGGAAAAAACACTCCACACCACGGCGGAAAAAGCCGCTCCCGGAATCTGTTCCCGAAATTTCAGCTTATCGTCCGGAACATAGGCATAAACAGCTGCAAAGAGAGCCGTCAGCACCCCCCACACCACAATGAAACGGAAATTCATGAAAAAGGAAACCAGGCTCTCCAGCTGCGGCACCCTGTGAAGTGCCAGAGAAACCAGCTGATTGCCAAACACCATAATAAACAGCGACAAAATCACCACCACCAGCATGATCACTGTGTAAAAAGACGCAATCGCCCGTATCACAAAATAGTTTCTCTTCTCCTCCACCCCATTGACCGCATTCAGCCCTCTCATCAGGGCCATAACACCCTTGGCGGCAGACCAGATAATGGTGATCACCGCCACGGACAATATCCCCGCAGACTTGTCATAAACCTCCGAGATCAGACTTTCCGCCAGCGGATCCACCACATCCGGCGTAATATCCGTCACCGCCTCCACCAGATCCTCTTCCGTAAGCGGAGTATAAGGAATAATAGTACATATCATGATCAGCATGGGCACAATGGATAAAAAGAAGAAAAACGCAATGCTGGCCGCATGGGAACTGATATTTTGTTTTCTCATCTGGGAAGAAAAATCTCCCCACATCCGAAAAAGCTTACTCAACACAGTATTCCTTCCTCCGGCACTCAACTGTCTCCATAAATACCTCTCACCTGACAGCCTTCATAAAAAAACTGCAGTATCTCCCCGGCCGAATACCCTTCCCTGGCCATGGCTCTTGCGCCGTTCTGACTCATTCCCACGCCGTGGCCAAAGCCTCCTCCGGTCAACGTATATCCTACCACACTTTGGTTTTCTTTTCCAGTCTCGATCATAAAAAATCCGCTGGGAAGCAGATTGGGACTGGCAATCTTACTGCCGTCCTGTCTGACGATCTTGCTTTTTCCATCATTCAGCACATACCGGATATTGTGTTCGGATATCACCTTGATCCGCTGACTGTCAGTTTCAATCACAAGTTCATCAGCAATTCCGCCTCTCCCTCTCTTTTCCACCCGGATATCTCTGATTTCATCCAATGTATCGATCTTTTTACTGATATACTCCCCGTCCTCCCAGGTCAATATCAGTCTGCTGTTGACCTCATATCTTTTTTGAAGAACCTCCAGAAGATGCTCTCTGTCCAGCTTCTCCACCTGATAGGTCCATCTGTACCATCCCTCGCCATATTCGAAGTCATCCGAATTTTTAGCGGTGATAAAGGCGGCAAAGGCCTCCTCCTGCTGCAAAAGCTCACCCATATCCTCCCCGGCGCTCTGGGCAGGCAGCCCCCCTGACATGACAGCTGCTGCCTGTTCCATATTACTGCGGCTCAAGGACTTGGCCTTCAGATAGGTCAGAGTGGGAGCTGTCTCCGTTTTCCAGATCGTGGCTTCGCTCCCCATGCCGCAGGATGTGGAATAATAATAGGTTCCCGCCAGATTTCCCTCCGACGTATACAACAGCTGTCCATAGGTCTCCTTCACCGCGGTGGTGGTGCTCTCCTGCTCCAAAATATTATTGTAAACCTGATAGGAGGTACTGTCATCCACATGAGCGCCATATTTGGGATACCCTGCATGCTCCATATGGCCGTAGGCGTAGGTTCTGGCACAGACGGCCTGCGCCTTCAGCGCCTCTGCGGGATAGCTTGAGGGCATCTCGCTGGGCACCACACTGTACAGATATTCCTCCAGCAGCACCTCATTGATCACAGCGATCCCTCCTTCCGTCAGCAGCAACTCCATTTTTCCCCGATAGGCGGGCGTCCCCTGGCTTCTTCCCACATTTTGCAGAACCACCTTCCCAGTAAGCACCTCCGGTGTGATCCAGACCCGGTCCCCCTCAAAATAGCCGCTGTCCGGCGAAAAAGTGATCTCCTCACCCGCCTGGTGCTTTTCCTCCTTCAGGCTTCCATAAACGCCGTAGGTCACAGTGTAATCCGTATCCGCCGTAACCACAGGACCGGAGTGAAGGATCCCCGCATAATCTCCTGACCGGATCAGCACCCGAATGTACTCCATGGCCTCCTCCTTGACCATTAGAATACCGCAAATCTCCCCGTTCTCCACACAGAAATCCGTAAAATCATACCCAAAGCGCAGATCCGCCGCCGTACACATCTCCAGACTGTCATACAGGCGGTATCCCTTATAGCCCTCTGCCAGCGGAAGCCTCCCGTAGCCCTCCACTTCGATTCCGCCTTCATCTGCCCCCAGGATCCTTCCATTGATTTTTGTCGTCTTTGGCACCACTTCCGTGACCAGTCCGTCTGTCAGCGTCACATCCGCCACCTGTTCCCGCAAAGATCCCGCAGGTCTGGAAACCGCCTCAGCGCCTTCCTCCGGGTTCCCCGCAAAGCTCAAATTCATTCTCTCTCCGTCCCGAAAAATAAGAATGCCCTCCGGCTCCTCCTCCAGAATCCACACGTTTGAAAAGGTTTCCACCACGGGAATATGCGGAAGGGAAGGCACCGGCTCCGGTTTATCCTGCTCTTCTCTATGTATCAGCAATCCCAACAGCTTTCCGAATAGTAAAATAATAATCAGCAAAAACCCCAGCACACAGATAAATGCCTTCATCTGCATCCGCTGGGATCTGTTCCACGCGCGTCTGTCTCTGTCCAATATTCTCTCCCCTGTCTCAATGTTATGATGCCGCAAAGCTCTTCTGCAATGGAGCAGGGGCGGTTTTTCCCCCTGCTCGTCGTGCCGGGGCAGACTGTGAAAGCAGCATATACCTTTCTGCCCCGTGTGCATAAAAGAGCAGCCTTTCGGGCTGCTCTTTTCTTCTGTATATCCCCAAAATGCCGCCTCCTGTCTTTTGACTCCTAGCAATGCTAGGTGGGTTACCGCAGCCACAGCTTTTGCCTTCCCTTCCGATCCTTACCGGTCTGCGCCGGCAAGTGAGGGCCTGACAGCCACTTGGCGATATAGGAGTCCCGTTTAAAGAAATGTAGGTTCAAAACTGAACAGGAGTTATCGTGCATTTCAGGTTACTCTTATTATAACGAATATGTACCAAGATTACAACAGAAATTTTTGCCATTTACAGCTTAGAATATCCGTATCCGTTGACCATGGCGTCAATCTTCTGTTTGTTCTTGCAATGCGGACAGGCATAGGCCTCATAAGCCTGATAGCCGGGTACGTCATCCGTGGTAAAAATACTCTCCACAGAATGTCCGTCAATGGAGGAGACGGCGCTGAACACGGAGCAGATCTGCTGTACCTTGCCGCCGTAATAATCAATGCAGGCCATGCTTCTGCCGATGGTCAGGCCCGTGGTGGTGGTAGCCAAAAGCAGAACCACATTTTTCCCCTTGATGGCAGGCACCAGGTTGTCCCGGAAAATCATCTGATTATTAAAATTAAACTCCGGCGTCACCACATAAACCGTATGGTGCATATTGTGGTTGGGAAAATTCCCTCTTTCCAGCTCTTCCGCCATATAGGCGCCGATTACTTCCGTACCGTCCATACAGACAATGGTATCAACCACTGTCTCTACAGGAAATCGCTGCACAAATGCCTTGGCCACCGCAGACGCCTCACTTCTTCGGGTCTTAAGGTACGTCATATCCGCATAATAATTAATGTGGGAATGGCTGGTGGCAAAATGCCCCGGGATTGCGCGCAGGACAATGTTGCTTCCTGCCTTCGAGTAAAATTTGATCACTTTACTTTCCATGGATGTCCCCTTTCGTTTACTGTAGTCTGCCGAACCTGCCGCGCCATAACAAAGACTTCACGTTTTCTGTGACCTGGTTTTCCGGGCTCCGCCTTCGTGATTGACAGTACAATGTCCCTGACGCGTTGCTTTTGTCAGAATTTGGCTGATACAATAATTATATAGTCTGACACATAATATTGCAAGCAAATTATGATCTAAAAAGAGTAAAACTGTTACTTTTCAGTTACTTTTCACGGGTAGGGGCCGCGAGGTGTTTTTGTGCGCTGTTTGCACAAA
>CAMWUL010000031.1 GCA_947177445.1 uncultured Lachnospiraceae bacterium
AAGAAATGAAAAAAGAGCGGTAATTCGGGCTTTGTCGAGTTTCCGAGACTGCTCTATTTTTGAAGAGGGAGGTAAGAATGGATGATGAAAAAATAGCATAGCAAAAAGGCAACAGCAATGCCAAGTACCTATTTTTGACCACTGCACTTAAGCCCAATCCAAGTATGGCAAACACAGCGCCTAATAAAGCGGCATGAAAAGCATACATTACACAATACAGAACCACATGCTCCTCATAAAAAGAAGGCAAAAACAAGATATTGTGCCCGTAATATTGTTTAGCATAGTTCCAATCCGTATCCCCTAACAACCTGCAAACAGGAATCCATGCGAGACAAGGCAACAAGACAGCCCCAAAGGCCGAAATCCCAACTGCCAACGCTTTCGCCCCTAGATAAGTTTTCCGGGAGGTCTTAAGCAAGATCAGCTGCCTGTAGCCGCTGTCCCGGTCCCTCCTATACGAAAGAACATAAGAAATCATGACCACAATGGGGTAAAACACTGGCAGCATAGTTTTCATTCCTAAGAAAAAACAATGAAAGTAATAGATCCACCATGGTTCAGGAAGTTCTATAGTGGCGTAAGAAGGCGGCAGATAATCACTGCTGCCGAAAGCAAGCATTCCCAAAGTGATTGCACAAGTTACCCAAAAAGGTTTGGAACAAAAAGCCCTTTTCAGCTCTGTTTTTACCATATTCTTCGCTTCCCTTTCAATTAGAATATCTATCTCTCCCTGCACACAGCTCCAGACAAGCCTCCGTGACCAGCACGGAAGCACACAGTACCACCAGTCCCATGGCAAATCCCGCCAGGGGAAACTTCCAGGAAATGCCGTATTCCGTGCGGTAGATCGCAAAGATCCCCCAATAGCAGGCAAATCCGGCGATGCTCCCTGTCACACAGGCACAGATCATACGAAACAGCAGCTCCAAACCTCTCATTTTTCTCAGTTCTCCGGGCGTCATTCCAATCTGTGCCAGCGTTGCAAATTCCTGCCGTCTGTCTCTGCTCACAGCCCAGCTCACAGTGAAATTGCCGCTGAAGCAAACCAGGGACAACAGCAGAATAAACGCTCCGCACAGGAACCGGAATCCCTCCATACTGGCTTTTTCCCGCTGCAGACTCCTGTCATAATTGGACACGAAGCCCGTGACATTTTTCCTGCTGTCTATGGTAAGACGGCAGATTTCTTCCAGCTCATATACGTTTTTTACCATTCCGCCCAACGATATGTGATGAAGCCCCGGTTCGGCATACGCATTGGGCCGCTCAGTCTCCAGCTGCAGAAATGCTTCCTCCGACACAAGGACAATCATCCTGGCCGCCGGCTCCGCGTTAAATGAAAAGGGCAGTTCTTCCAGCGTCCCCGTAATCAGGATAGAACCTGACTCTTTACGGTCCGAAAACGACGTCTCCGGAAAATCCTCTTCTGACATACCGCCGTATATGGTCACCCTGTCACCGGCATTCAGTTCAAAAAGACATGCCTTAAAAAACACATCGTTTTTGGAAAAAAGGCGGGAAGTGTTGATAAAAATTCCTTCAATTTCTCCGGCAGAACCGGAAGCAATTCCGTTTTCGTCACACAGCTCCCGGTAAGTGTCCTCATCCGTGCTGATTAACAGAATGTCCGGCACCATGGACTGGCTTTCCAGAAGCCCAAGTTCCACTGCCTCCCGGGAAAGAGGATATGGCGCCTCCAGCTCAAATCTTGCCTTTCTGACCGCCTTCAGCACATGTCCCGAGGCTTCGGCCAGCTCCCGGGCAAGCTCATCCAGCTCATCCGGATCATCACAGTACAGTTCCACCTGCAGATTCGTACTCAGCCCGCTCTGAGTCATTTCCATAACCTGAGCGGCAAATTCGGGAAAACCTGTCATTCCGAAGCACAGCATAAAGGTAATCGACAGCACCAGTATGACAGGATGAAAACGCCGCCGAAATCTTCTGTACGCCTTTCCTGCCAGCCATCCTTCCACCCCGAAATGTCCTGTAAAGCTTTCTGCTTTTTTCCTCTGCTCTCCGAAAATACCAGGAGCCTTCCGACGCTTCCCGCCAACAGCCTCTCCGGCTTCTTTTTCGGGAATATATACATTCCGGTTTCCCCGAAGAAGCTCTATGGGACTGATTTTTGCGGCCTTTCGGGCCGGTATCAGTCCGGAAAACAAAATGATGCCTGCGGCACAGAAAATCAAAGCGGCAGTAAAGGGAATCGAAAACACCAGCCTTACCGAAGGATAATTGTCAAGCGCCTGCAGCAGGGCGTCAAATCGTGCGCTGGACGCCTTAAAAAAGAAAATTCCCAGGAAAAAACCGGCGGGGATCCCGGCGGCAATATAAAATGCGCTCTCCATTAAAACGATTCCCTTTATATGAACGCTGTCCGCTCCCACGCTGGCAAAAAGGGCAAAATCCCGTTCCCTGCGGGATGCGGAGGCCTGAAGCACCGCCGCCAGCGTAAGGACGGAGACTCCCGCAATCAGCGAAAAAATCAGGAAAAACACCAGCAGGTAGGAATACATCCCATTTGCTTTGTCCAGATCCCCCCGGGAAACCAGCAGATCGTAATTGTGATCGCTTCCCAGCACAAAGGGCGTGTTATAAGAATAATTCTCCTGCACAAATCCATCCATTTTTTCCTTCATCTTCTTTGAGGTAAAGATGCCGGGCGAAGACACTGTCAGGAACAGATTTGTATGATACTCGTCATGGGTCAGAAGCGCTTCCGAAAACCAGGGATCCCCGCTCCAGGCTTCCTCCATTTGCTCCAGCAAAGCCGCCGACTCCGTATTTACCGGACTATAATAGTGAAAATGATACGTCCCCACGGTCTTTTCCCCATGCTCACGCGAAGCCGCCTGAAATCCGGCCACAAAGAAAAATATAGCCGATAAAAGCCCGGTGATCAGGACGGTGACAGCCAGCGTCAGAAGAGTCTGCAGAAAGTGCTGCCTTAAATATCGCCCTGTGGAGCGAAACAACAGTCTCATGCTCATACCTCCCCGGGCGCTTTGGCATGCAGATCAGCCTCCCTGTCCGCCCTGTATATATCCGAAAGGATCCGCCCGTCGCTCATGATGATCTGCCTTCCGGCCACACGGCCCGCTGAAATATCGTGAGTCACCAGGAGGATCGTCTGCCCCAGATCCCTGTTGGCCTTCCTCAAAAGACCCAGAACCTCTTCCGTGTTCTGACTGTCCAGATTTCCCGTGGGTTCGTCCGCCAGAAGCACCGACGGTTTCTCCAGAAGAACTCTTCCGATGGCTGTTCTCTGCTGCTGCCCTCCCGACAGCTGTCCCGGCAGATGTCTCCTTCTGTCTTTCAGCTGCAGAAGCTCCAGCAGCCGTTCCACCTCGCCTTTATCCGGTTTCCTTCTGTCAAGCAGAATGGGCAGTATGATATTTTCTTCCACTGTCAGCGTGGGAATCAGGTTATAGTCCTGATATATGATTCCAACGCTGCGTCGTCTCAGCTTTGCCTGCCCGGAGGGCTTCAGCCTGTGGATATCCTGTCCGTCAATTCGCACCGTTCCTGAGGTAGGTGTATCCACTCCCGCGATCAGGTGCAGCAGTGTGGATTTCCCGGATCCGGAAGTTCCCATAATGGCAATAAACTCCCCCCGCTCCACACGGAAGCTTACTCCGTTCAAAGCGTTTACCCGGACATTTCCGCTCATTTTATATACTTTTTTAATTCCGCTGACCTGGATCAGCGCCGCGGCTTCACTCATCCGAAACCTCCCTGCTCTTCCGGCCCTGTACCGCTTTAAACGCCAGTCCCGCCAGAATCAGAACGGAGGCCTCTGCCAGAATCCAGCAACTGACATTCAGCAGCCCCGTAAAGGCACTGTCAAAGCTTTCCAGTGCATACAGAAACGATCTGTATATCAGACTTAAGATACAGCCTGCCAGACTGATAACCGGCAGAAGGCCGAAGCTGTGCTCTTTTCTGACGGCATCCGCCGCGAATCCCAGGAACAGCAGATATTCCAGGATCGCCGCTGCCACCAGCTGCACATTGAGAAACGGTCCCAGCTCAAACATTTCCATGCCGAAAGGCGCCCTTGCATTCATCATGGTCCACAGCAGAATTCCTCCCACCCCAAGACTGTATGCCAGTCCCAGGACACTGACTGCCCCTGCCGCGATCCTTCCCCTGCCAAGCTTCGGCGGCTCTTTGTAATCCGAAAAAAGCATCCACGATCCCACCATCAGAAGGGGAAGCATACCGTACTGCAGCCAGTTCTCAATTTCCCCATGAAACTCGGGACGGCTCAGCATCAGAATAAACAGAAAACTGAAAAACAGCCCTGCTCCGATGACGCTCTTCCTCACGCGGTATCTCTTTACCTTCTTCAGAAAATTGATCTCTTCCCTGACAGCCTCTCCGGCCTCTGTCTCCGCATTTTTAAGCCTTTCCAGGCTGGCCTGGCACTCCCTGCACTCCGACGCATGCTGTTCCACTGCTTTTCTGGAGCTCTCCGAACAGATCCCGTCCAGATAAGAGGGAAGCAGATCTCTGACTATTTCACAATTCACCCTGCTCATGTTTCCTCCCATTCCGCTGCCCTGGCAGCTTTGATCAACATTTCCTTACCGCGGTAAAAGTTTACTCTGGCCCAGTTTTCGCTCTTTCCCAGAACCTCCCCGATCTCCCGAAACGACAGCTCCGCCGCCGTTCTCAGATAAATCACTTCCCTCATCTGTGCCGGAAGCTTCTGCATCTCCTTTAACGTATCCATCAGCTCCATCTTGCCGATCACCATTTCCTCCGGCCGGGAATGCACCGGCGCCGGTCCGTCTTCCGGCTCCATGGGAATTTCCCGTTTATTCTTTTCCAGATGCTGATACCAGATATGTCTGCCGATCTGGCACAGCCAGGTGGAAAGCCGGCAGCTTCCGTCATACCTTTCCAGAGACTGATAGGCCCGAAGGAACGTCTCCTGGGTCAGATCCTCCGCCAGCGTTTGGTTACGGCACAGAGACAACAGATAGCGATATACAATTTTTGCGTTTTCTTTATACAACTGCTCCATATTCTCTCCTGTCCGTATAATCCGAAACCACCGGCTTTTGAAGACGTCTTCATACGTATATCCGTTTCGGAAGCGATTCGTTACATGATTTTGAAAATTTTTCAGTATGCCAAAAAGGAGGAAGAAGCAATCCTGCTCTCCCTCCTTATCAGTGGTCAAATACATTCGGCGTGCTCTATTTTTGATAACTCTCACTGTCCTTTACGAGCTTCCCATCGATCAGCACATATTTTACCACGGCAGACACCTCAAAGGGACAGCCCTTTGCAATCACAATGTCCGCATCCTTCCCCTCCTCCAGGGATCCCACTCTGTCCGCAATTCCCGCATGGCGGGCCGCATTGATGGTGATGGCCTGCAGCGCCTTAAATGGATCCATTCCCGCCATCACTGCCAGTCCTGCGCACAGGGGAAGATATTCCTGGGGAATCACCGGAGAATCCGTGATAATGGAAACCTGACAGCCTGCCGCAGCCAGTATCCCCGGGGTTTTCCAGCTTTTGTTGCGCAGCTCATATTTGGAAGCGCTGGTGAGAGTGGGCCCCACTGCCAGAGGCACATTTTCCTTTGCCAGCTCCTCTGCGATCAGATGGCCCTCCGTCACATGCTCCAGCGTAATGCCCACCTTAAATTCCCTGGCAATGCGCAGAGCCGTAAAAATATCCTCCGCCGCATGGACATGCGCCTTCAGGGGAATCTCTCCCTTCAGCACGGGGATCAGAGCCTCCAGCTTCATATCAAAGGCCGGCCTTTTGAAGATGTCCTCTCCCGCCGCCTCCTTCTTTTCCATATACTCTCTGGCCTTAAAAAGCGTCTCCCGCAGAATGGCGGCAGTGGTCATACGGCTGGAATCCTTTTTATCCCTGTATACTCTCTTGGGATTCTCGCCAAAGGCACATTTCATGGCCACTCCGTCCCGGATCACCATGTCCTCCACTCTCTTCCCCACAGTCTTGATGGTCGTAAAGGTGCCGCCCAGCACATTGGCGCTGCCGGGACCCACACAGACGCTGGTGACACCCGCCTCCGCAGCCATGGCAAAGGCGGGATCCAGGGGCTTTACTCCGTCGATCCCCCTCATCTGGGGACTGACAATATCATTCATTTCATTGTAATCCATGCCCTCATAGCCGATGCCGTAGCCATCCAGCCCAATATGTCCGTGAGCCTCCACAAATCCCGGATAGATCTGCAGCCCCCCGGCGTCGATCACCTCTACGCCTTCGCTGGCCTCGCTGGTTGCAAGGCTATACCCGTGTGCACCGTCCGTGGGCACAATCCATTTGATTTTTCCGTCCTCCACACAGATGTCCCCCATATAGGACTCTCTGTTCACAGCGTCATGTATCTCTCCGTTTTTAATTAACAGCATATACACTCCTCCTGTCCGTACCACAGCTATTTCTTCCGCTTTTCAAATTCTTTGGCAAAGGCCCCCAGGTCCTGTCCCGCAAAGGCTCTCTCCAAAAGCTGGGGAAGCATCTGAGGGTTGCAGGCAAAGCAGGGGATCCCCAGCCCTGCAATGCGCTGGGCCATCTGGGCGTCATAGTAAGGCTTGCCTCCGTCGGCCAGCGCCAGAAGACAGACCACCGTGACCCCGGAGGCCTTCATCTCCTCCAGCCGCCGAAGCATACCGGCCCGGTTTCCTCCCTCCTCCAGGTCGGAAATCAGGAAAAACAACGTTTTAGCCGGATTTTCCACATATTTTTCACAGTAGGCAATGGACTGCTCAATGTTGGTTCCGCCGCCCAGCTGAAAGCCGAACAGCAGGTCCACCGGGTCCTCACATTTCTCCGTCAGATCCACAATATTGGTGTCAAAGGCCACTACCCGGGTCCGCAGACTGGCCATGCTGGCCAGGATACAGCTCATAACGGAGGAATAAATCACCGATTCTCCCATGGAACCGCTCTGGTCGATATCCAGAATCACCGTCCATTTGTTGGCCGCCGTAGTGCTGGTCCTGTCAAAAAAGTAATAATGCTCCGGCACAATGGTTCCCAGGCCCGGATCATAATTTTTCAGGTTCCTGGATATGGTAGTCTTAAAATCCAGGGCCGCCGCCGAGGGAATGGGCGAATGCTTTCTCCGGTTGATGGATGCGGAAACCGCTCTGCGGATATCCTGCTCCAGCAGGCGGTTGATCTCCTCCACGATTTTGCGGATAAATCTGCGCACACTGTCCTTGGACCGCTTTGGAATCTGCTCCTTTAAAAGCATAATGGTGGCGGCCAGATTCACATCCGGCTCCAGATTTTCCAAAAGCTCCGGCTCAAAAAGGAGCTGCTTCAGCCCGCACCTGTTCACCGCATCCGACTGAATCACAGTCACAAGCTCCTGATCGAACAGGCTTCGCACATCCCCCAGCCAGCGGCTGATCTGCGGATTGGACGGCCCCTGCCCAGCGCCTGCCCTCCCGGGGCTCTTTACCCCAAAGCCTCCGCTTTCCGTGCGGTTATAGATGGCCGCCAGGGCCTGATCCATCAGGTCCTGCTGTGCCGTAAGAGAGCAGCCTCCCATCTGCCCAAAGCGGTTCTGGCTGTCCTGACCCAGAATCAGCCTCCAGCGGCTGATTTTCTGCTCTGCTTCCATGGGATCCATGGAATGTTTTTCCTCCATTGCTCTCCCTCCCTTCTCAAACGCAAATAATCATATTCGTCTGCCTTAAAGATCAAAATCAAACTCCTCCAGGCTTTCCACCAGTCCGGCCTCCTCCTGACCCAGGACGGCATTCACCGCCTCGCTGACCTGCTGCCCGTTCAGATTCCAGATCTCTCCCAGATTTTCCGCAATCTCATCCCGCTCGCCGGCGCTGAAATCCGCAAAGGCCCGGCGCAAAAACACAAGCGCACGCTTAAACTCGTCGTCGTCCAGCATTTCCAGATAGGCGTCCAGGCTCTCCCACAAAGACAGTCTTGCAATCAGAGCATACCTGTTCTTCATGGCAAGGCCCTCAAACCATCCCGCCCCCAGGTCCGCAGGAGTGCCGGGAGACAGCCTGCGCCGCACCTCCAGAAGCAGCCGCTCCGTGTTCATCTGTCCTCTTTCCAGCAGAATGGCCGCCGCAAACCCGGACAGCCGGGTGTTCAGATCATCCCTGTCCGCTATCTGCACCAGCGCCTGAATCCAGGCCTCCTGGTCCAGGGATTCATGGGCGAGCGCCACCCCATTCAGACGCTGCATGGCCTGAATTACAGAATTGGCCGCCCCGTCGTCACAGCTGCAGGCCGCCGGAAGCAGCAGACATGCCCGGTAAAAGATCCTGCCCAGAATAGGAACCAGCGGTTTTTCGTCTATCCTGCGGATACTGCCGTAACGGATGGTCATAGACAGCTTCTCCGCCGTCTGCGCCAGCTCCTCCAGGGAAACCGCATCCACCGCCCTGCGGGACAGCTCCTCCACGGCGTCTGCCGCCGCGGCGGAAAGACCGCACAAAAAAGCGTCCTCCACGGTCCTGGCGATATCGCTTAAGCTCCCTGCATCCCGGGTCTGTTCCTTCATCTGGAAGGAAACCGCCTGAATCACGGTATCCCCCCGCAGAGCCGATTCCACCAGCTGAATCTCCGCCTCCGGCGTCCAACGCAGAATCCACAGCTCTCCCCAGGTGGCATTGTCCTGCTGACGCTTTCCGGGATCGGCAAAGCTCACCCCCAGCACCCGAAGCCTGTGCAGGAAAAAGGAACGGTGCAGATCCAGAAGCGCCGCCTTCTCCGATGCCGCACTGCGCTTTTCCCGCAGATCCAGCGCCAGCTCCTGAGCCGTAATATCTCTGTATTTTTCCAGCTTTAATTCCTTCAGCTGACGATAAAAATCCTCCTGTATGCTGGTGCGGCTCACTCCCTCCGGCAGACTGCCGATGCCGGTCCCGATCTCCGTGTCCGCCACCGCCAGGCTTAAAGCCGCCAGACTGCCGCCTCCCATACAGGTCACCGCCGCATCCCGCAGATCCCGCAGGGCAGGAACTCCCCGGAATTCCCTTCCTCCATCTCCTCTCATCCGGGCCAGCTCCACGGACAGCCGCACCGCCTCTATAACCTCTGCAGAAGACACCGGCGATCCGTTGTTTCTCTGAAAGAGCGCGATCCTGGACAGATAGCTGTATGCGGTATTCATGGGCTCTCTCGCCTGCAGGCTCTGCCACAAAAGCGCATAATAGGCAGGCGCCTTATTCCCCGCCCCATAGCCGGAGCGGGAGGAAAGCCGGTAATCCGAATAAGGCATCAGCGTATGGCAGGCCTCCACCCGGGGCAGATTCTCCAGGGCTTTTTCCTCCTCCGGGGAAGGCGCCTGATTCCAGGTTTTTAATCCCTCCACGTGATAAGAGCCTGTGACCACCACCATTTCCTCAGGTGCTATTCCCTCGGCTGCCGCCTGCCGGATCTGCCTGCGCATCCAGGCCTCCCGCAGGGTGATCTCCTCCCAGTCCGCATCCTTTTCCCGGGTCAGCTCCCGAAGATTTTTTCCAAACAGGTTCGCCCCCTGATGATACCCCTGCGCAGTACCGGACTGCTCCAGAGTCCGTTCCCAAAAGGTCTCATGGCCGTCCTCCCCGGTTCGCCGGTCCAGGGCCTGATACACATCCATCCGCTCTTCCTCTCCCCCGTCCGCCTCCTCCCGGGAGGGCAGGGCCAGGAATACATCCGAGGGCAGGTCCATGAAACGACAGGGAACCTGATTTTCCCCGCACCAGAGCACGGCCTGGTACTCCGGCGAGTATTCGGCAAAGGGATACAGCAGGGTCCGCACCGGAGCCTCCCTGGTGTATGCCAGCACCGCAATGGGCGTCCTGACCGCAGGATCCCGCATATGGACAAGCTCGTCCTCCAGGTCGCAGGGACCCTCCACCAGCACCAGGCGCGGATGCTTTTCTTCCAGAAATTGCCTCAGATAAAATGCTCCTGCCGGAGACAAATGTCTGATTCCAAAAAAGAAAGGCTCATTGCTCATCGATTCCGCTCCTTATCCGTTCAGATCCCTGCAGGCCCGGTAAAGCCCCGACCAGTGAGACCCCCTTTTCTTCATGACGTTTTCCAGATATTCCTTCCAGGCCAGGGTATCCTTTTCTTCTTCCTTTACCACGGCCCCCTGAAGTCCTGCCGCCAGATCCCGGTCTGTGATGGTGCCGTTTCCGAAGCTTCCCGCCAGAGCCATGCTGTTGCACAGCAGAGAAATCGCCTCCGCTGTAGACAATACTCCCGAAGAAGCCTTTACCTTCTGGCTCCGGTCCAGAGTCTCCCCGCTTCTGAGCTCCCGGAAGATGGTGCAGACCTTTTCCACCACGTCGGAGGCCGGCAGGGACGCATTCAGATCCAGTCCTCTGGCCTGCTGCTCCACTCTGGTTCTTACGATCTCCATCTCCGCCGACAGATCCGCAGGCGCCGGCAATACTACAATGTTAAATCTCCTCTTCAGAGCCGCCGACATCTCGTTAACCCCTTTATCCCGGGTGTTTGCGGTGGCAATCACCGAAAAGCCTTTTTTGGCAGGCACCTCCAGACCCAGCTCCGGCACGGAAATCCGCTTCTCGGATAAAATGGAGATCAGGGCGTCCTGCACCTCGCTGGCGCACCGGGAAATCTCCTCCACTCTGGCAATGGTCCCCGTCTCCATGGCGGTCATAACGGGGCTTTTCAGCATGGCCTCCAGGGAAGGCCCCTGAGCAATAAGCATGGCGTAATTCCAGGAATACCGGATCTGCTCCTCCGTAGTTCCCGCCGTTCCCTGGATCACCTTGGTGGAATCCCCGTTGATGGCGGCAGTCAGATGCTCCGACAGCCAGCTTTTGGCGGTGCCCGGTTCCCCGATCAACAGCAGCGCCCGGTCCGTCACCAGCGTGGCTATGGCGATCTCCACCAGCCTCTCCTGTCCGATATATTTGGGAGTGATCTCCACCCCTCCCGCCTTTCCCCCGCAGATGTAGGTCCGCACGGACCGGGGTGACATTCTCCAGCCCGTGGGAACGGGATCCTTCTCAGCCGCAATCAAAGCGTCGATTTCCTTCTGAAAAAGCTGCTCCGCAGGCAGTCTCTGCATATCGTTCTGTTCCATGATTCTATTCCTCCCCTTTCATTCTTTGAATATATTCCTCCGCCGTCTGAACACATCCGCCGGGACCCTTCAGCTCTCCCTTTTTCAAAAGCTCCACGATACGGGCCGCCTCCGCCGCCCTGCTCTCGGCGCTTCCCGGGAGCCGGTCCAGATACGATGCCAGCTGCCAGCTGCTGACTCTTGTCTTGTTTTTGGTAAAGAAGCTCACCGCCAGACGGCTGCAGTCCGAAGCATGACATCGTTTTAACGGCTCCAGATAGCAGATATTGTCCTGTACCTGCAGGGCCCGCTCATACAGATACACGGCCAGGCGTCTGCACATGCCCTCGTCCCCGGGATGGATCCAGGACGCCAGAATCATGTCTGTTTTATTCTCCTCCAGCTCCATCAGCAGGTCGTACATCCCCTCTGTGACCGTACTGATGGAACGGGATATCCTTCTGGGCTTTAGATCCGCGGGATCGATAAATGTAACCGAAATGACATGTCCCTCTCCGGATGGATCCGCCTTCACCCGCTCCAAAACCCGCTGTACCAGCCCGGCCCGGTCCTTTCTGACTTTCTTCCCCAACAGCTTTTTCTCCTCCACAAATTCCCGCAGAAGCTCCTGGCATTCTTCTCCGGTTTTCGTGAAAAGAGCCGCCGTTAAAGCGCCGGGAAAATATGCGTCCCCATATTGCCGGTACAGCTCTCCCGCCAGAGCCGCCAGCTCCTTTTCCGGATTGACCAGTACGCTGTAAAATATGGCTTCCGGTATCACCTGACTGAAATAATACTTTTTCTCCACACTGCCGGGCCGGGTAAAGGTCATGACCCACCGGCCTGCCTTTTCTGTTTCCACGGGCTCATCCAAAGCCTTGCCCAGAGCCGCCGCCTGTCGGAAGCAGTCGCAGACCTTTGTCCCTCCCTTTCCCGCAAAAGCCTGGAGGCAGGCATCCAGCAGGGTCTCCAGCTCCTTATCCCGCTTTTTTTCTCCCCGCCGCCACTGCTCCAGGGCTTCCAGAAATATCTGCGCGTTAAGCTGCGCCGCCTGCTCCAGCTTTGATCCCTCCAGGAAGGAGGCCGTTTGCGCCGGATTCTTTGCTGCCATCTTCTCAAAAAATTCCCAGGTCTTTTCTCCGCCTATCCGGGCCAGAACATAACAGGCCATTTTTTTGTTATTGCCCTTCTCCGTATTGGCCAGCTCCAGCAGAACCTCTTCATTTTCCGGACAATAACCCAGCGCATGGATCAGCGCGCCCCGCACCTCCTTTTCCGCCGCGGGAAGCTGAGCCAGATAAAAATCATTGGCCTGCCCTCCGGCTATGGCTTCCATGACCTGAATGCGGCGGATCATCTCCTTTTTTCCTTTGGGATCAAACCCCCTCTGCAGCAGGGGCAGAATACTGCCTGCCGCTGCCGGATCCTGACTGCCCTCCTCCGCCAGCCAGCCGGCCACCGTCTCCGCCAGCTCCGCATATGCGGCGCCCAGGGCCTTCACCATTGCTGCACGCACACGATAATCCCTGAAAAGCTGCGGCTGCTCCTCATGCTGCTCCAGCACATAGCCGTACCTTCCGCCGCCGGAATTTTCCAGCGCATCCATCAGCACGGAAAGCACGGAATAGGGTGCATTGACCACAAGGGTATCCGTGTTTTCGTATCCCGCCTCCTCCTGGGGAAGTGGCAGGGGCTCTCCCGCCGCTGCCACGGCAGCCTGCGTACACAGCACGGCATCCGTCAGTGTCAGCGCATCCAGCAGCACTCCCGCCCGGTCCTCACAATCCTCCTTCAGAATCAGCCCCGAAAGCTGTACAATCCTGGCAAACACCGGCGATGCCTTCTCCAGAGGGGCCGCGGCCTCCACCGCTCTTCTCAACCGGAAATCCTCTGCCGCCAGCCCGGCTCCGGCCACGGCTCCCGCCCGTAATCTCTCACGTAGTTCATATAAAGGTTTGATATCCATTCCAGCTCCATTCCGTCCGCCTCCGCGGACACATACTTTAATACAAAAGCCTGACAATCCCGTCCTCTGTCACAATGCTCAGAGGCCAAAACCGAAGACGTCTGGCAGTCCGGTCATAGTAAAAGCCTCCCGCCAAAACCTGGTCTTTCAAAAGACCTGCCGACGGCAGCAGACGGAGACGTTCGGTAGTCCGCTCCTCTCCCGGGCGGTCTCCCAAGAGAATGGTTCCGCCTTCCCGATCCACCAGCACCAGATCCTCCCCGATCTGTGCGATGCGCTCATATGCTGCCAGGCGGTACAGCACAGGGGCCGCCAGCGCATTTTTCAAATAATTTTTCGCAGCCTTGCCCTCTGCCGCCAGCGAGGCCGCCGCCAGGGCCCGTACCGCCCTTAAGTCATCTCCTGTTACCTCCGTAACAGCCCCCTGCTCCCAGCGGATTCTTGCGTTTCCTTCCCCGGGATAGACCTGCACCGTTTCCGCCTGGACCGCACCGAAGAGGCTGTCCTCCTGCTTGACATATTTCAGCGCTTTCACCGGACGGTAATTGCAGGTAATGCTGATTTCTCCGGTTTTTACGTCCACCCAGCAGCCTGTATCTATGTATTCCTTTCTGGCTTCATCATAATCCACCCAGAAGGAGAGCTGCACCAGCCGCACATCCCTGCGGCAGCAGCCCAGCGCCTCCAGCTCGGACAGCTTCCAGACGCCTCCCAGCTCCTCATACAGAGGGTCCGCATCCAGTCCGCCCTCTCCGGAATCCAGCTTTGCCTGCAGATACACGGAGGATTTTTTCACCAGCGCCCACATTTTCTCCAGCACCTCCAGGGCATTATCATAATGAATCTGCTCCTGGTCCTTCTGGAAAGCGTCTATCTCCAGAATCAGCCGGTTTAACAGCCTCTGGGGTCCCGGCAGATAATAATCTCCCAGCTGCTTTGCCAGATCCCGGTATGCCGCCAGGGCGGTGCCGCCCATGGTGCCCAGCCCTGCCTCCAGAAGCTCTCTCACCAGCTTTTCCGCAAGCTCCAGTCCCTCCAGCTGTTTCTTCATCTTTTTAATCCGGGCCGCTTTTCCCGCTGTGGAGGTCTTCTTTTTCCCCGAAGCGCCGGCAGTCTTTTGACCTTCGCCTTCTGCTCCTGCGGAATCCTCCCCGTTTTCTCCCATGGCTTCCTGCTTCTGGGCACGGGCCATTTTTTTCTCCCGCTTTTTCATAATATCCTCAGGAATCTCACATTCCCCGAAGGTTTTCCCAGCCATAATTTCATAGAGCAGCGCCAGACTGTGCTTGCAGGGAAACTGCCTGCTGGGGCAGGAGCAGCGAAACACAGGTGCCGACGGCTCTATAAAGTCCGCTGTAGTGATATAGTTGCTTTTTCCGCTCCCCTGACACTCCCCCAGATAAAAGGTGTCGTCCGCCGATCTTTCCCGTCGGACAAAACCGCCTTTCTGAGATATTTTTTTCCCGTTGGCCCCAGCCGCAGGGTTTGGCGCCAGCGCCAGGATCTGCTGTTCCGTGATCTGTTGCATTTTGGTTCCTTTCCGCCGGCCGCAGCGGGTCGGCATTTTATAGTATTGAGGACAATTTATATATGTTTATGTTCATGCTATGGATATATCCTTCTATATCTGTTATCATATCATTAACAAAGCCCACTGTAAAGGAGGCATACGGCAATGAAGGATATCAGAATCGGATGGATCGGACTGGGTGCAAGAGGATACGGATTGTTATGTCAGATCGTACTGCCTCAGGGAGAGACAGTCACGGCGGTATGTGATATTTATGAGGACAGAACAAGATGTGCTGCGGACGCCGTGGAAGCCGCCGCAGGGAAAAGGCCAGCGGAATATACGGATTTTCATGACCTGCTTGAAGATGCCAATGTGAATACTGTCATTATTGCCACCGGCTGGGAAAGCCATGTGGAGATTGCCCTGGCCGCCATGTATGCCAAAAAAGCAGTGGCTATGGAGGTGGGAGGCGCTTATGAGCTGTCCCATTGTTTTTCCCTGGTACAGGCCTGGGAAGAAACCGGCACCCCTTTTATGCTTCTGGAAAACTGCTGCTTTGGCAGGAGGGAGCTGATGACATTGAATATGGTGAGAAAAGGAATTCTGGGGGAGGTGGTGCATTGCGCCGGAGGATACCAGCATGATTTGCGAAGCGAGATCGCCTTCGGAAGAGAAAACCGTCATTACCGGCTGAATAATTACCTGTACAGAAACTGCGAAAATTATCCCACCCATGACCTGGGACCCATTGCAAAAATCCTGAATCTGAACTGCGGCAACCGAATGCTGACCCTGACCTCCCAGGCCTCCAAATCCGCAGGTCTGCAGGCCTATATCCGGGATAAGAAATCCGATGATCCTTTTCTGAAGGACCGCTCCTTTGCCCAGGGTGATATCGTCACCACGGTGATCAAGTGCGCCGGAGGCGAAACCATCGTCCTGACCCTGGACACCACCCTTCCCAGGTACTACAGCCGCAATTTTACCGTCCGGGGTACAAAGGGAATGTACGAGGAGGCCACCGATTCCATCTTTCTGGATCGGGATGAGGACAGCGCTCACGACTTTGACTGGCGCAGCGCCTGTCTCAATAACGCCGCAAATTATGAGGAGAAATATGACCACCCTGTCTGGAAAAAATATCTCAGGGAAGGGGTGAAGGGCAGTCACGACGGAATGGACTGGCTGGAATTCCGGTTCTTCTTTCAGAGACTCCGGGAAGACGCGCCCATGCCCATCGATATATACGATGCCGCCAGCTGGATGGCAGTCACGGCTCTCTCCGAAATGTCCATTGCCAAAGGCGGCGCCGTGACCGACGTTCCTGATTTCACCGGCGGAAAGTGGCACCTGCGCCGCCCTGACATCTTTTGAGCTCTGCCCGGCAAACCTCTGTCAGGTTATGCTTTACAGCATTTCCAACAGTTCCTTCGCTTTTTCGCGAAAAGGAGTGTTTTCCAGCTTTTCCAGTACAGGTTTCGCAAACAGAAGTGTCTGATAGGAGTAATGCCAGCAGCTGTTAAACAGCTCTTCATTTTCTTCGAAGATGCTTAAATCATATTCCTCATCCTCATTTTCCGATCCCAGATATTCCTCTTTCAGCATGTCGGAAAAGAGAGGAAGTGCAGTCTCCGAGCCGCCCTCCTCCATTTCTTCGTAAAAGTCATAACAGCATTCGACTATTAATTCAAAGAAATCAAGTAAGGTTGTTATAATATAATCAGCGATTTCCTTTTTTTGCGTTTCGGCAATGGCATGATCCAAAATACGAACCAGAAATATCATGGCGAAAGGGGTGGAATGCCATAAAGTGCCTTGATGCTCGATATCGTTCATGATTTCAGATAATGCATCTTCTACTGATGCAAGGCTGTCCATTTCCCAAATCTCATTAAAGAATTCCGGAAAATCCGAGGCCATGTCATAAGCGGTGGTAATTCTGTGCCAAGGCACCTCTTCAATTGTGACGTTTTGCACATATGCTTGATTTTTGTCCATAATTCAGCCTCCTGCTGTTTCTTTTTCCATATTTTATCATAATTTCCGGTTTATGAAAAGAGGCAGCTATTGACCTGCGCTGTTCTGACGCTTTTTGAACTCCGCCTCCCGGCGCTTCGCCTCCGAAATGTCTCCCTCCATCCTGCCGGCACAGACACAGCCCACTGTGAGACTGCGGTACCCGGGATGGATCATATGGTGAGCATACCGGATGATCTGATAGCCGCACATCTGGCAGATCCCCACCGGCGCTCCCAGATCGCTTACACCGGTACAGCTCCAGCCGGAATGAGGAACGTCCTCCTGCTTCCACAGATTGGGACTGTCTGCCTTAAGCTGCTTTAGTCTCTGGGCCTGAAGCTCTCTGTCAGCCGCATCCTTCCGGTCTTCTTCCGGCTGATCCCAAATCTGTTCCGGCTCTGCCTCCTGCTCCGGGGCAAGTCCGTTGTCCTCCGTCCTTTTTCGCTGCGCCGCTTCCTGCATTTTCAGGAAATACTGCTGGGAAATATTCCTCACCTGCTGCAGCTTTTCAAACTGGATGACATAGCTCCCCCGCTTCCTGTCAATGGACTGGATCCTGCCCCGGCCAAAAACATGGTGCTCTACTATATCGCCTATTTTTCCGGTTTCCTCTTCGCCGCAGCCAGCCTCCTGCAAAATATCCCGGTTCAGCTTTGCCGCATAGCTTTGGCTTTCCTGCCGCAGCTTCTCCGAAATCCGCCCAATCCTTACATAATTGTTTTCTCCTATCTCCTCCAAAAAGCGGGACACAAGCTTCTTCATTCCGTTCTGGTTCGTTCCCTCGGATTCCATCAGAAAAAGATACTTCTCCGCCCTGGTAATCGCCACATAGCAGAGTCTGCGCTCTTCCTCCAGCCCCAGCTTCTTCCTGTCCCCCAGGGTTTTTGCCGAAGGAAACACACCCTCCGAAAAGCCCAGAATAAATACCACCGGAAACTCCAGTCCCTTGGAGGAATGGATCGTCATAAGCTTTACGGCATCCTTTGATTCGTCGCCCTCTTCCCCGGACTGAAGGGTGATCTGCTGCAAAAATTCCTCCAAACTCAGATTTTCGCCAAATTCCCGCTCAAATTCATTGGCGATCCGCTTGAACTCCGCCAGATTATTCAGTCTTTCCTCATCCCCCAGCTCCCGGATGTAGCTCTCATAACCGGTTTTTTCCGTCACCTGATTGACGATATCAGAAATCCGCATTTCTCCATAGCTCCTGCGCATCTCCTCCACAAAGCGGATAAAGGGCCCCGCCTCACTGCCTGAAAACTCTTTTTCCTCCAGGTGCTCCGAAAGGGTGTCAAACAAGCCTGCCTCCTGCTGTCCCCCGTTCCTCAGCTCCTCCAGAAAAGCCATTTTGGCCCGGCCAAATTTTCTGCGGGGCGTATTGACAACCCTTCGAAAGGATACATCATCCCCATAGGCAATCAGCTTCAAATAGGCCAGAATGTCCTGGATCTCCATCCTCTCATAAAAACGCACCCCTCCAAAAATTTCATAAGGAATATTTTTTTCCACCAGCTTTTTCTCCGCGATCCGGGATAAAAAACCGGACCGGTAGATAATGGCAAAATCCGAATACCGAAAGCCCTCCTTGGAGGACAGGCGTTTGATATTATCGATAACCTGATCCATCTCTTCAAAGTCATCCTTGGAATGATAATGAATCACCGGCGCTCCGGCTCCGTTTTTTGTAAAGAGATCCTTTTTCAGCCGAAGCTCGTTTTTTTCTATCAGAGTATTGGCACACTGAAGAATCTGCGGCGTGGACCGGTAATTCTGATTTAAAATAATGGTTTTGGTGGGCTCGTGCTCCTTGTCAAAGTCCACCAAAAGCCGCACATCCGAACCCCTCCACTCGTATATATTCTGATCCGGATCCCCCACGATCATCAGGTTCCGGAAGTTTCCGGACAGGATTTCCACCAGACGCATTTCCACCCGGGAGCTGTCCTGAAACTCATCCACCATAATATAGTTCAGCCTTTCCTGCCACTTCTGCCGGACAAACGAATCTGTCTCCAATAGATGGAGGGCAAAGGCGATCAGATCATGAAAATCCAGGGAATAAGAGGCCTTCTGCCTTTGAAGAAACTCCTCAATAATGCGGTCATCCCTGTCCTTTATCTGAGGCAGAATCTGACAGGGCTTTGGATTGCACAGTCTTGTGACATAGCTGCCGTCTTTTTTGGCCCGCCCGATCTTTCGAAGCATGACTTCAAAGCTGGCATAATCCAGCTTTAATTCAAATTTTTGATATATTTCACTTAAGATTGCTTTCTGTTGATGGGCATCGATGATTTGAAACTGCCGATTCAGGAACAGCTTTTCCGGATTTTCTCTCAGCAGCCGGTTGCAGAAGCCGTGGTAGGTGCATATCAGGCTGATCTCGTTTTCCTCCCCGATCAAAGCCCTTATTCTTTTTTTCATTTCACCGGCCGCTTTATTGGTAAAGGTCACACATAAAATGTTGGCGGGGTCGATCCCATAGTCCTGCACCAGATAGGCATAGCGGCTCACCAGCAGTCTGGTCTTGCCGCTGCCTGCCCCTGCGATCACCCGGACATACCCTTCAGTCTCCAACACCGCTTCTCTCTGTCTTTCATTGAGCTTTTCCAGCAAATCCGCCATAAAGACCTCCGTCCTGCACAAGACTCCCTGTCAGTCCTGCCGCCCTTCTCCAATCAGTACCTCCCGGCCCGCAAAGCCGTATTAAGATCTCTTTTTTTAAGTATACCGGATTATAATCACTCTTACAATATCAATTCATCTTTTCAGCAGTCTGTAAATTCCTGCCCCCAGACACCCTCCTGTAAAATTCAGAATCAGATCATCCACATCCACATTCCGGCCAATAAACAGCTGGCAGGACTCAATAAACACCGGCAGGGCCAGAGAATACATCGCCACAATCCAGATCCTGCGATTCTTTGGCCAGAGATATACCAGGCCAAAGCCCCAGGGGATAAACATTACAATATTCCCTACAATGTTGATTAAAAAGTCCTCCCATTTAAAATGAACAAAAAAATAGCAGATATTGGCAAAGGGAGTCAAATTGATCTTCTCCCCTGTGGCAATACGTTCTGCCGCCGCCTTCACCATACTGGCCGGAGCCCCATACTCCCCTTCCAGAGTCAGAATCAGCAGGGCGCACATAAACAGCACAAAGGCGCCCAGTCCCCACTCCCTTCCCGATCTTCGTTTCCAGGGTCTGCGGATCAGCAGATACAGGGGCAGTCCCCCCAGAATAATGATACACAGCTTTACAAGATATCGAATCATACGCTACCAGCCTCCCATATCGGGCTGCTTTACCGGCAGCTCCATGGACACTCTGGTTCCCTTGCCCTCTTCGCTTTCCACATTCACCCGGATGCTCAGATGATCAAATATCCTGCGGCAAAGATACAGGCCGATGCCTGTGGACTTTTTATTCATGCGCCCGTTATATCCGGTGAATCCTTTTTCAAAAATCCGGGGCAGATCCTCAGGGCGGATTCCAATGCCTGTGTCCTCCAGCTCCAGCCGGACGCTTTCCGTACATTCTTCCACGTAAACGGCTATCTTTCCCTGTCTGGTATATTTGATGCTGTTGGAAAACAATTGCTCCAGGCAAAAACCGAACCATTTTTCGTCAGTCAGCACTCTTGCTTTGGTTTCAGGCAGTTCCAGGGCCAGACCCTTGTTGATAAACAATATGGAAAACTTTTTTGCCGTCCGCCGCAGTATAGACTCCAGCTCATATTCCTGAAGCACCAGATCGGAGGAAAGGCTCTCCAGACGCTGGAAAGTCAGCACCATCTCCACATATTGCTCTATTTTAAACAACTCTTCCCGCATCAAAAAGCCGTCTCTGACATTTTCATTTCCTTCCAGCAAAAGCTTCAGGGCGGCGATGGGCGTTTTGATTTGATGGGTCCACATCATATAATAGTCATTGCGGTCCGTGGTTTTTTCTTCCCATCTGCTCTGTTCTCTGGCCTGGTTATCGCAAAGGGTTCGAACCAGCCCTGCCAGGTCGCCCTCCAATGTATTTTCCGTACCGTTTTCCCCTGTCTCCCACCGGGACAGCGCATGACAGATTTCTCCCGGGACATAATCCCCGGAGCCCTCCAAAAGCCTGGACGCGCTCTCCAGATCCTTACACTTTCTCACATAGCTTCTCCCCTGCAGTATCCCGGCTGCAGTCCATACTGCCAAAGTCAGAAGCGCTCCATATAAAAGCCTGTACAGATTTTCGATGTGGTACAGGCACCCCACTGCCACCAGCAGAAACACGGCTGCGCCGTACAGGCAAAGTACCAGTCTTTTTTCTTTTATATACCGGATCCAAAATTTCATTACACCATATACCCCATTCCCTTTCTGGTGTGAATCAGCTCCCCGGCCCCTGCCGTCTCCAGCTTTTTCCTCAGACGGGTCATATTTACTGTCAGGGTGTTATCATCCACAAAACAGTCATTATCCCACAGTCTCTTCATAATGATCTCCCGGGAAACGGGCTGTCCTGCGTGCTCAAACAGCAGCTGCAGTATGCGGAATTCATTCTTGGTCAGCTCCAGCTTCTGTCCCTCCACCATCATGGAGGCGTCCGTAAGGTCCAATATAATTCCCTTATATTCCATCACATTTGTCTGGACCCGAAATGCATACGCCCTCCGAAGCAGCGCCTGCACCTTGGCTGACAGTACCTCCGGCTCAAAAGGCTTAGCCACAAAATCGTCCCCGCCCATATTCACAGCCATGACGATATTCATATTATCCCCTGCCGAGGACACGAAAATAATGGGCACCTGGGAGACCTGACGAATCTGGGTGCACCAATAATATCCATTATAAAAGGGAAGACCGATATCCAGCAGTACCAGCTGGGGCTGGACAAGCGCAAACTCTGCCATCACATTGCGGAAATCCTGTGCACAGGCCACCTCATATCCCCATCTTTCCAGATGATTTTTCATCTGCTGCGCAATCACATTGTCATCTTCTACCACAAATAGTTTATACTTTTCCATTTTTCCTCAAAAATTCTTCATACTCGGAGGACATACTCCTGAGCTTTTCCAGGATTTCTTTCAGGGTATCCACCGTTGTGTCAATCTCTTCCAGCGTGTTATCCTCCGACAGCGTAAACCGCACGGAGCCCCTGGCCTCCTGGGGGCTTCGGCCAATGGCCAGCAGTACATGGGAGGGATCCAGCGCCCCCGAGGTACAGGCAGAACCGCTGGATGCACAGATCCCCTTCATGTCCAGCATAATCAGCACGGACTCTCCCTCCACGAACCGAAAAGAAAAATTCACATTTCCGGGAAGCCGCTTCGTCCTGTGACCGCCCAGCCGGCAATAAGGGATCTCCGATTCAATACGGCTGATCAGATGCTCCCTCAGACGTTCCTCTTTGGCCATCTTTTCTTCCATCCTGGCCATGGCCCGCTGTGCCGCCGCAGCCATTCCCACAATCCCCGGGACATTCTCCGTGCCCGCCCTGCGGTTTCGTTCCTGGGCCCCGCCGTGCAGCAGCGGATCCAGACCGCAGCCGGAGCGGATATACAAAAAGCCAACGCCCTTGGGTCCATTCAGCTTATGCCCGCTGGCACTGAGCAGATCCACCTTCAAATCTTTCACATCAAGGGGCACCTGGCCAAAGGCCTGAACCGCATCCGTGTGAAACAGAATCCCCTTTTCCCTGGCCATGGCGCCTATTTCGGCTATGGGCTCCACCGTACCGATTTCATTGTTTGCAAACATGATACTGATCAGTATGGTGTCCGGGCGAACCGCCCGGCGCAGCTCCTCCAAATCCACCAGTCCATCCTCATCCACCTTCAGATACGTGACCTCAAATCCCTCTTTTTCCAGATGCTGGCAGGTATGAAGCACCGCGTGATGCTCGATTGCCGAGGTGATAATGTGCCTGCCCTTATGACGGCAGGCGAATGCAGCCCCCTTCAGGGCCCAGTTATCCGACTCGGTGCCTCCCGCCGTGAAAAAAATCTCCTCCTGTCCTGCTCCGATAACCGAAGCCAATGTCCTTCGGGCCTGATTCAACGCCTTTTTCGCTGCGGCCCCCAGAGAATAGACCGCACTGGGATTTCCGTAATTTTCTTTTAAAAAGGGCAGCATGGCCTCTACCGCCTCATCTGCCATCCTGGTAGTAGCCGCATTATCCAGATATATCATTGTAAACCTCCTTGGTCCGCTTCCCGGGTTATCCCTTCTGCGGCCAATTTCCGCAGGCTGTTATCCCTGCACAGAAATTTATCCATAATGTAGCATTGGCCTGTATGTTCTGTCAATTGCTTTCCCCGAATATACATGGAAAAAAAGGTTATCCAAAACAAATCAGCCTATGAAATCACATAAAAGCCATCCCCTGATCGTGGGCACCCTGATTCTTACAATAACAGGGCTTTTGAGCCGGATCATCGGTTTTTTTTACCGCATTTACCTGTCCCGTCTGTTTGGAGAGGAAGGAATGGGAATTTATCAATTGCTCAGTCCCGTTCTGTCCATCTCCTTCTCCCTGACCGCCGCAGGCTATCAGACCGCCATTTCCAAGCTGGTGGCCGAGCAGAGCGCCACCCAAAAACGCCCTTCCCTGCGGCCTCTGGCAGTGGGCTTAAGCATTTCCCTGCCCCTGTCCCTGCTGTGCAATTTAGTGGTCTGGCAGTTTGCGGACCCTATCGCGGCACACCTGCTCCAGGAGCCCCGCACGGCCTCCATGCTTCGCATCCTCTCCTTTTCCATACCCCTTGCCGCTGTCCACTCCTGTGTCAACGGATATTTTTACGGAATAAAAAAGGCAGGGATTCCTGCCGTCTCCCAGCTGTTGGAGCAACTGGCCCGGGTAGGCTGTGTGTACATAGTTTCCGCCCCTGCCGCCTCTGCCGGAAGGGCTCCGTCCATCAGCATCGCTGTTCTGGGGCTCACCGTAGGCGAGCTGATTTCCATGTTCTTTTCCATAGCCGCCATCCTGCCCCGCATGCCGGGTAAAGCGGGCCTGTCCGCCGGAAGGCTTTCCGCCGCTCTGGCCCGGCCCTTTAAGGGAAATCAGAATCTGTACGGCAGACTGCTGCAGATGGCGCTGCCTCTGACCGCAAACCGCATTGTTCTGAACCTGCTCCAGAGCGTGGAATCCGTCTCCATTCCTGCCTGCCTGCGCCTCCACGGCTATGACAACGTGACGGCTCTGAGCGTTTACGGGGTTCTCACCGGTATGGCCATGCCTCTGATCTTTTTTCCCAATGCCCTGACCAGCTCCGTATCCGTCCTGCTTCTGCCTGTGATCTCCGAAAGCTACGTGCTTGGAGATATGGCCGCCGTCCGAAAGGCTGCCGTCCGAACTGTCAAATACTGCGGCGCAATGGGCCTGTGCTGTATGGCCGGCTTTGTGCTTCTGGGAAAATGGGCCGGCACCGCCCTGTTCCACAGCCCCCTGGCCGGATATTTTATTACCACCCTGGGCTTTATCTGTCCCTTTCTCTACCTGGATACCACCCTGTCCAGCATTTTGCAGGGCCTCGGCATGGCAGGACGCATTTTTATCATGAACGCCCTGTGCCTGCTGATCCGGCTGGGCTTCATCTTTCTGGCCGTCCCCCGCTTCGGAATCGCAGGGTATCTCTGGGGACTGCTGGCCGGCCAGCTGACTCTGGCTGTGCTCTACCTGGCCTGCCTGTACCGGTTTCTGCGAAAGCATTGAGAGTATGTAACTCCTTAAACACTTTTTCGCGAGAACGGCAGTCGAAGGCAAGGTCTCTTTCAACGGGAAAAAGATGGTTGTCGTTAGCCATCTTTTTTCTTTTTCGGCAAAAATTTCAGAGGAGGCTTTTTATCATAAAACAATTTACTCAAGTACTTTCCAATACCCGGTCTTTTTAGATCCAACTCTTTCTACATATCCGTTTTCTTTCAGGAATGTAAGATTGTTTTCCACTGCTGTTTCACTAATTGCCAATATTTGATGCAATTCGCTTGTGGTAATATTAGGATTATCTCTCATTTCTGTTATGATTTGTTTTCTTCTTACATTTAATCCTTTTTTATTCCCAACCTTATCCCCAACTTCTTTCCCAATTTTTTTAATTCGCTGAAGCGGGATTGTCACAACGATTGAATTTTCTCTAAAAGTAAATGCTTCCTTTCCATAAGTTTCAATAATCTTAGGCACACCTCGACCTGATTTTTCACTGATATGCAACTGCAAAAAGATTTCTGATAACTTTTCGTTTACTGGAATCGATTCTCCCAGGAAAAATCCTTCCATAGTCTGTGCCGGTGCCAGCGTTCCTCTTGATAAGATTTCTATTCTGTTCGAGAATACAGAAATCATGGGTTCATTCCCACTTATCCAAAGATTATGCAAAATGGCATTTATAATTGCTTCTCTAAATGCTTTGTTATCAAACAGCGGGATTTCCGGACGTTCCACTACACGCTCGCTCTCATCTGTCTGAATCAAATTTAATACATCCGCATATCTTAAAACCTCATCTAAAGTATAGAGCAAACAATTATTGCCAAATTCTCTTACAGAGAATAAATTAGCGCCTTTGGTTTCTCCTTCAAAAATCGATACTCTTAATGGAAAATGTGAATTATCCGAAAGTAACTGTGCCAGAA
The DNA here is from genome assembly GCA_947177445.1 of uncultured Lachnospiraceae bacterium. Lineage (GTDB taxonomy): Bacteria > Bacillota > Clostridia > Lachnospirales > Lachnospiraceae > Acetatifactor. The sequence continues at coordinate 25,177 of CAMWUL010000031.1, forward strand.
GGTTGTATTCTCCGTTTTTATTTCTTAACCCAAGATTTTTCTCAAAGGTCTTTTCATTTAATACGATTCCTTTTGATCCATAATATCCAAACAATTTAGAAAATGTCAGCTCCTGATATTTTGCCGGCAATGTTTCAACAGTCTCCACTCTTCCGTCCAAAATCTTAAATAGCTGGATTTCCCTTTTTGGATAATCTTTCAAATTTGCTTTGGATGAACCAATACGGATATATCGCTTTTCCTTAAAAGCTGTCGGTATTTCTTCTGCAGCAGGAATCACCAAAACGACAACCCTCTTATCCTTTACGGTTGTTTCCTCAAACGAAAAATTGATACTTGGAGACAGATTTCTCGCCAAAAAATTTTGATAAGGTTCTTTATTATGGTCGCAATACTGATTAAATGTCGTACCTACAACCTCATGAGTTTCATTATTGACACCCCACACAAAATACGCCTGGGCCTTGTAATGAAATGCCGCAGCATTTGACAATGCTGATATATATTCACCTAATACTTCTGGCTGAAACCAGTTTTCTTTAAATTCAAACCATTCCTGTTCATCATCATATGCACATAAGTCTAAAACCAATTTTTCGATATTCATAAATTATTATCCTTTTCCCAACTTTTATTCCCAACATTAATATTATAATACATTGGGAATAAAGTTGGGAATATTTTGTGCATTTATGAAAAAAGTATTCTTAGAACCTGACTTTTTTCTGTAGTTTCATGTCGCCGTTCCCCTGGATGCAGTTCATCTCCTTATTGGCCACAACTTTCGGCAAAAATTTCAGAGGAGGGGCAGCGGCTTGCATGCGTCACTGCCTCTCCTCCGATTTTGCTGGACCATCTATTTCCCGACAGCCACTTTTTCGTCCACGAACAGACTCTCCATAAACAGTCTCACGTTATTTTGCCAGCAGCATCATAATATCGTTGCTCCTTGCAATAAACCGGGTCATGGCCTCCGGCGCAAGAGGCGCCTGCTGAAGCTTTGCCAGATCATAGAGCTGCTCACAGATCATCTCTACATTTTCACCCTCCTGGTGCTCATTCACATACTGCACCAGCGGATGACTGGCATTCAGAATCAGTGTCTCACCTTCTCCGCCAAAGCCGCCCATATCCATACCGGGCATGGAGTACATCTTCATCATATCCTGCATCCGCCTGCTCTCCTCAGAGAGAGTGATCATGGAGGATACCTTCTTGTTCTTCAGCTTCTCCACCTTCACGGTGAGCTTATCATTTTTCAGCGCCTTCTTCAGCACCTTGCCCAGACTTTCCGCCAGCTGATCCAGCTCCTCCTGAGCCTTCTTGGAGGTCTTTGATTTCATTGCGTCTGTCACATCCGCATCGATGCGAAGAAACTTAATGCCTTCGTTCTTGGATTCCAGCTGAGAAATAAAGGGCTGATCAATGTTATGGGTCAGTATCACCGCGTCCATCTTTGCCGCCTTGAACATATTGATATACTGGCTCTGCTGCTGTTCGTCGGTGACATAATAGATCGTCTTTTCCTTCTTCTCCCCGGTGTCGTCCTCTTCCTGCTCCGAGGCCTCCTCCCCGTTTTCGGAAACCACCTCGGCCTCCACCTGATTGCCGTTCTCATCCACGGCGCTTCCGCCTTCTGTCCCTTCCTGAGCGTCATCCTCATCCCCGGCATTCTGTGCCTTATCGTCTGTGTCCTCGTCCTGGGGCTTGATCTCCAGGCACTCCGGCAGGGTCAGATATTTGCCCTCCAGATTCTTGAACAGAATATAGTCATTCATTTTCTCACAGAACTTGTCATCCTTCAGGCAGCCGAACTTGATAAAGGGACTGATATCATCCCAGTACTTATCGTACTCTTCCTTCTCCGTCTTGCACATGCCCGAAAGCTTGTCCGCAACCTTTTTGGAAATGTATTCCGATATCTTTTTCACAAAGCCGTCGTTCTGCAGAGCGCTTCTGGACACGTTCAGGGGCAGATCAGGACAATCGATAACACCCTTGAGCAAAAGCAGGAACTCCGGGATCACTTCCTTAATATTGTCGGCGATAAATACCTGATTGTTATACAGCTTGATCACGCCCTCTATGGATTCGTACTCCATGTTGATCTTAGGGAAGTACAGAATGCCCTTCAGATTAAAGGGATAATCCATATTCAGGTGAATCCAGAACAAAGGCTCCTTATAGTCGTGGAATACCTTGCGGTAAAATTCCAGATACTCCTCCCTAGTACAGTCGTTGGGGTGTTTGGTCCACAACGGCGCGGTCTCATTCAAAAGCTCCGGGCGCTTGCGGATCTTAAGTTTTACAGGCTCGCTTTCTTCCTCTTCGCCGGCCTCGGATTCATCTTCGGCTTCCTTCCCGTCTTCTTCAGCCTCCGCCCCTGCTTCGGCGCCCTCCTTCATTTCCTCTCCGGCATCGTCCCCAGAAGTCTTCTCAGTCTTATCCTCTGCATCCTTTTTGGCTTCTTCCTTCTTCTCCGGCTGGATCACCTCCAGCACCACATCGTCTTCCTGCTTCTCGTCCTCCCTGATGATCTGTGTCTCCTGGGTATCCGCCTTGGACAGATAAATCTCGGTAGGCATAAACGAACAATATTTTTTGATCACTTCCCGGGCCTTGTACTCATTGCAGAACTCCAGGCAGTCCTCATTCAGGAACAGAGTGATGGTAGTGCCTACCTCTGCCTTATCTCCCTCATCCATGGAAAATTCCGTGCCGCCGTCGCACTCCCAGTGAACGGCCTTCGCCCCCGCCTTATAGGACAGGGTATCGATATGCACCTCGTCCGCCACCATAAAGGCAGAGTAAAAGCCCAGTCCGAAATGCCCTATAATCTGATCCGCATTGCTCTTATCCTTGTATTTCTCAATAAAATCCGTGGCGCCGGAAAAGGCGATCTGGTTAATGTACTCCTCCACCTCGTCTGCCGTCATTCCCAGGCCGTTGTCCGTAAAGCTGAGCGTCTTCTTCTCCGGATTTACCACGACGCTCACCCGGGCCTTATAGCCCTCAGGAAGGGTATACTCTCCCATCATGTCAAGCTTTTTCAGCTTTGTAACTGCGTCACAGCCATTGGAGATCATCTCTCTGTAAAAAATATCATGGTCGGAATACAGCCATTTTTTGATGATCGGAAAAATGTTTTCGCTGTTGATGGATAAACTGCCGCTCTTTACTGCCATTTTACAACATCCCTTTCTTATTATCATATAGTCTGTCATTTCCGGACGGAAATTTGTACGAAAAATCCGTCTGTGTTTTACTAAATAGTAGTTTAAAACCGGCCAGAAAAAAAGTCAAGACAAAATTAGCACTCATTTCGCATGAGTGCTAATAATCTCCTGAAAACCCTGTAAAATCGGGCATTTCTTCAATTCTAAAATTTTTCTAAAACGAGTCCGTCTCCATATATTTCCGATACACATCCATAAAATCCGCCGTGTGGGTCTCCACATCGTGAATCAGCCCGATCTTCTTCCAAAGCTCCGTATTCAAAAGCTGGGCCTGCTTTTCTATAAAGGCATCATATTCCTGTCCGAACACCTCCCGCCGGCGCTCCTCCACGATCTCCAGCTTATTTAAGTCTGTCTGTTCCCTGTCAAAGGTAGTGATACATTTAATGATATGATAGCCTTCCTCGTTCTCAATGACCTGACTGACTTCATTGGTCTCCAGTCCAAAGGCAGCTTCTTCAAAAACAGCCTCCATCTCTCCTTTGCCAAAGGAATAGGTGATCACGCTGTCGTCGCTGTATCTGGAGGCCAGATCCACAAAATCCGCCTCATCCTCCACGGCCTGCCTGCGGATCTCGCAGGCTCTCTCATAAACCTCACGCCGCAGATCCTCGTTGTACGGCACCCTGCTCCCTTTTCCGTCCACTGTCCAGGTCTGCAGCAAAATATGCTGTATGGTGATGGTTCTCGCCTCGTCGTCACTGATCTCCGGATTAACGTCCCGGATAATATAGCGGTAAACCTTATCCGCCAAAGCATACTCCGAATACATGCTCTCGATCACGGTCTCATCCACACCCAGAAGCTGCCGCTCCACATCGCTCAGAGAATGAAAATATTCCGCAGCCGCCTGGCTGACCCTTGTCTTTTCCTCTTCCTCCAGAGACAGGCCCTTACTTTCTGCCAGCAGACACATTGCCTTGATCTGCGACACTCTGGCCAAAACCATATCCTTTACGTTCTCCTCCAGAGTCACACCATCCCGGGCAATCTCCCACACCTGAGAGCCATATACGCTCTCGTAGCGGTTTTGGGCATTCACCAGATACACCAGAATCTCCGCCCGGGAACAGCTCGCACTGCCGATCCGAAAGACCTCATCCTGACCAAAGCCGGTGGTAAAGATCACCCTGGTCCGGCTTACATCCACACTGCAGCCCGTTGCCAGAGCCGTCCACAGCACAAGACAGGCAAGCAGCACAGCCCTTTTCCCGAACAACCTCATTCCTATACTCCTTGTCCGCCAGGGGCGGGCATTCCAACCCTTCACCCTTTGATCACATGAATCCACCCTTCGGGCGCCTGGATTCTGCCCATCTGGATGCCGGTGAGCGTGTCATACATCTTCTTAGTGACAGGTCCCATCTCATCCATTCCGCTGGGAAGGCAGATTTCCCTGCCATGATCCACGATCCTGCCCACAGGAGAAATCACTGCTGCCGTTCCGCACAGTCCGCACTCTGCAAACTCCGGAAGCTCGTCTACAAATACCTCTCTCTCCTCCGCTTCAAGCCCCAGGTATTCCCTGGCCACATGCACCAGGGATCTGCGGGTGATGGAGGGCAGAATGCTGTCGGATTTGGGCGTTACCACCTTGTTGTCCCTGGTCACAAACAGAAAGTTGGCTCCCCCTGTCTCTTCCACCCTGGTCCGGGTACCGGGATCCAAATACATGTTTTCATCATAGCCGTTTTTATGGGCCGTCACAATGGCATGAAGACTCATGGCATAATTCAGCCCCGCTTTGATATTGCCCGTTCCGTGAGGGGCCGCACGGTCAAAATCACTGACACAGATGGTCAGGGGCTTGGCTCCGCCCTTGAAATACGGTCCCACCGGAGTGCAGAACAGACGAAACTGGTATTCGTCCGCCGGCTTCACGCCGATAACCGGGTTGCTGCCGAACATATAAGGCCGCAGATATAATGTGGCTCCGCTGCCATAGGGAGGCACGAAGGCTTCGTTGGCCGCCACTGTCCTGGTGACTGCATCCAGGAAACGCTCCTTGGGAAAAGAGGGCATCTCCAATCTCCTGGCGGAGGCCTCCATCCGCTCGGCATTCAGATCCGGACGGAAGGTGACGATTTTCCCATCGTCGGTGGTGTATGCCTTTAGTCCCTCAAATATAGTCTGGGCATACTGCAGAACGCCTGCGCACTCGTTCAGCACAATATTTGCATCCTCCGTGAGCACGCCCCCGTCCCACGCACCGTCTTTATAGCAGGACACATACCTTTTATCCGTCTGAATGTATCCAAAGCCCAAATTGCTCCAATCGATATTTTTCTTTTCCATAATCTCCCTCATTTCCGCGCTGTTTCAGGCAAAGGCTCCGCCGAAACGCCTCCTGTTGATTGGTAAACATTATTATACTTTTGCGGCCAAAAGTCAATATGCCTTCCTCTCATATTTTAAAAATGTATAGGCAATATCAAAATAAGTCATCTCATCGCTGTCCGCCGTAATTTCCCATTCCGGGTCACTGTCCAGATCAGGAAAAAATGCATCAGCCTCGTAGGAATGATCGATTTTGGTTATATGGGCCGTCCGGCAATAGGGAAGCAGCTGGCGGTAAACACTCTCCCCGCCGATCACATACACGTCCTCCGCATTGTACTTTTTCAGCTCCTCCAAAAGCTCCTCCACCGAATGAACCACCAGCGCGTCCTTCACCTTATAATTCCTGTCCCGGGACAGAATAATATTGGTTCGGTTTTTCAGGGGAAGTCCCTGGGGAAAGGTCTGCAGAGTCTTCCTGCCCAGCACCACCACCTTGCCCGTAGTCTCCTCCCGAAAATGCTTATGGTCATTGGGAATACTCACCAAAAGCCTCTCATTGTTTCCAATAGCCCAGTTTCTGTCCACTGCTGCGATCAAATTCATATAAAAGCTTCCTCTTCCTTCCTGCTTTTTCACGTCCCGGCTCATGTCCCGGCATATTTTTTCCGCCTGCGAAGCAAAAATTTACGCAGGAGCGGCCTTTCCGCCTCAGACAGCGATGGGTATATCCCGGATCTGTTCTCCGGCTTCATATCCCTCCACCCTTACGTCATTACGAGTAAACTGATAAAAATCCCGAACCTCCGGATTCAGCCAAAAGGTGGGCGCATGCCTGGGCTCCCGGCTGATCAGCTCCCGGATGATGGGAATATGACGGTCATAAATATGGGCATCGGCAATCACATGCACCAGCTCTCCCGCTTTCATGTTGCAGACCTGAGCCAGCATATGCATCAGCACCGCATACTGGACCACATTCCAGTTATTGGCCGCCAGCACATCCTGGGAACGCTGATTCAAAACGGCATTCAGCGTCAGCCTGTCGTCTCCCTTCCTCTGGGTCACATTGAAGGTCATGCTATGGGCACAGGGGTACAGATTCATCTGGTGCAGATCCTGATGGACATAAATATTGGTCATAATCCTGCGGCTGAAGGGATTATTTTTCAGGTCGTAAATCACCCTGTCCACCTGATCCATCATTCCTTCCTTATATTGATGCTTCACTCCCAGCTGGTAGCCGTAAGCTTTACCGATGGACCCGTCCTCATCCGCCCACTCGTCCCAGATATGGCTGTGGAGATCATGAATATTGTTGGACTTTTTCTGCCAGATCCACAGTATTTCGTCCGTGGCCGATTTCAGCGCCGTCTTCCGCAGCGTCAGAATCGGAAATTCCTTTGACAAATCATACCTGTTCACCACACCAAATTTTTTGATGGTATACGCAGGCTCCCCGTCCGGCCAATGGGGCCGCACCTTCTCCCCCTCGGTACTGGTTCCGTTCTCCAGAATGTCCCTGCACATATCGATAAAAACCTTGTCCGCATAACTCATAACTGTACTCCTATGTCTGCCTTCCGTTTCTCCCGGCCCGCTTCGGGTCTCCCGAAACGTCCGCCATGGAATTATTGCCATTTATCGCAAAGCGAATTTACCTGATCCGCAAATTTCGCCATATCCTTATGCGGCATACCCTCGCTCTTCTGCACCAGCGCCAAAAGCCTTTGGGCCGCCGCCAGCAGTCTTGCATAAACGCCGCTGATAACAGATTTTGCCTTCTTTTTCACCGGCACAGGCGCCGCCTCGTATTCCAGCCTGCCTGAAACCAGGTCAAACACCGTGCCGCTGTAGGGCGCATACGCTCTGTGCCCATACTCCATCTTCAGACATTCCGCAAAGGAAATACACGTGCTGTCCTCTCCATGGACCACAAACACCTTCTTCGGCTTCTCCTCAAAGCCGGATATCCACTCCAGCAGTCCGTCCTTATCTGCGTGGCCGCTCATGCCTGCCAGCTGACCGATTCTGGCCCTGACCTGAATGGGCTCTCCAAACAGACGCACCTCCCGGGCTCCTTCCACCAGACTGCGTCCCAAGGTTCCCATGGCCTGATATCCCACGAACAGTATGGTACACTCCGGCCTCCAGAGATTGTGCTTCAAATGATGCCTGATACGCCCCGCCTCACACATGCCCGAAGCGGATATGATCACCACCGGCCTCTCAATAAAGTTGATCTCCCTGGACTCATCGCTGGTGATGGCCAGCTTCAGCCCGGCAAAGGCAATGGGATTGATCCCCTCCCGAACCAGCTCCATGGCCGCATCGTTAAAGCACTCCCAGCGGTTATCCTGGAAAATACCCGTGGCTTCCACTGCCAGTGGACTGTCCACATACACCGGAAAATCCTCGTGACCCTCCACCATCCGGTCCACCTTGATCTTCCGCAGGAAATACAGCAGCTCCTGAGTGCGCCCCACCGCGAAGGAAGGAATCACCACATTGCCGCCCTTGTCAAAGGTATCCTTCAGTATCGCCGCCAGCTCCTTTACAAAGTCAGGACGATCCGTACTGTGCAGTCTGGTGCCGTAGGTTGACTCCATAACCACATAGTCGGCCTGCTTTGTAAAGGCAGGATTTTTCATCAGCGGCAGATTTTTATTTCCAATGTCTCCGGAAAACACAATCTTTTTGGTATTACCGTCCTCCGTCAGCCACACCTCGATGCTGGCGGAGCCCAGAAGATGCCCCACATCAGTGAACCGGATCTTTACCTCCGGGCTTACCTGAACCTCTCTTCCATAATGGCAGGGAACGATCCTCTTGATCACGCCCTCCGCATCCTCCATAGTATAGAGCGGTTCCATGGCCGACACGGTTTCGCTTCTCTTTGCCTTTCTGTTCTTCCACTCTGCCTCCATCATCTGAATGTGGGCACAGTCCCGAAGCATAATGCTGCACAGATCTGCCGTAGCCTCCGTGGCGAACACCTGCCCCCGAAAGCCTTTGGCATACAAAAGAGGAAGCAGTCCCGAGTGATCGATATGGGCATGGGTCAAAAACACATAATCGATCAGAGATTCACTGACCGGAAGCGGCACATTCTCAAATACGTTGACCCCCTGCTCCATGCCGTAATCCACCAGCATGTGCTTTCCCCCTGCCTCCAGATAATGACAGCTGCCTGTCACCTCATGGTCGGCGCCTACAAAGATCAGTTTCATTCTGTAATACCCTCACCTTCCCTGCCCGGGTTCCCTCCCGGACGCGCACAGTTCCACCTCGGTTCCTCCTTCTATGATCCAGTGCAGCCTTTCCCTTTGTGCACTTTTCACGCCGTAATTGGTTTCTTCAGCTTCTGCGTCTGTCATTTCAGCGCGTTGGCCGTCTCATAAAAATGATAATATATCCCCTTTCGCTCGATCAGAGAATCATGGTTCCCCTCCTCCACGATCCCATCCTCCGTCAATACCAGGATCCTGTCGGAATTCCGGATGCTTGACAGTCTGTGAGCAATGGTCAGCGTAGTCCTTCCCTCGGACAGCTTTGCCAGAGACTGGGCTACCGCAAACTCGCTTTCGTTATCCAACGCCGACGTTGCCTCGTCCAAAATAATTATGGGCGGATTTTTCAAAAAGACCCTGGCGATGCTGATCCGCTGCTTCTGGCCGCCCGAAAGCTTCACCCCACGCTCTCCCACATAAGTCTCATAGCCGTTTTTTAACTCCATTATAAACTCGTGGGCTCCGGCACGCCTTGCCGCCTCCATCACCTCTTCCCTGTCCGCTCCCGGCCTGCCATAGGCAATATTTTCATAGATCGTCCCCGAAAACAGATACACATCCTGCTGTACAATACCGATATTGCCCCGCAGACTCTTCAAGGTAAAATGCTTAATGTCCTCTCCGTCCAGGGTGATATGTCCCGAAGAAACATCATAGAATCTGGGAATCAGATTGCATAGTGTAGTCTTTCCCCCTCCTGAAGGCCCTACAATGGCCACCTTCTCCCCGGAATGAATCTCCAGATTCAGGTTGGAAAACACCCGGTTATGGTCGTCCGGATACTCAAAGCTTACATTCTGGAACGCAATGTTTCCCCGGGTCCCGGTCAGCTCCACGGCGCCTGGCTCGTCAAAGATCTCAATGTCCGCATCCACAATCTGCAGAAACCTTTCAATGCCCGTCATCCCCCTCTGAAACTGCTCCGCAAACTCAATGATCCTGCGTATGGTGGCAATCAGGGTAGTCACATACAGCATATAAGCCACCAGATCTCCCGGCGCAATCAGTCCCTTTATCATAAAAATTCCGCCTGCCACCAGCACCAGCAGATACATCAGCCCGTCAAACACCTTCACCGCCGTCTGGAAGGCCGCCATATACCGGTAGGACAGCTTCTTGATGTCCAGAAAAACGCCGTTATCCCGCTCAAACTTTCCCGTTTCGATCTCTTCGTTGGTAAAGGCCTTCACCACCCTGTGGCCCAGAAGGCTGTCCTCGATCCGCGCATTCAGCTCACCAATCTGGTTTCTCTGCCTGCGAAAAATTGCCCTCACCCTGAAATTCAGCGTCATGCACACAATAAGCATCAGCGGAATACACAAAAAGATAATCAGCGTCAACGGCAGATTAATACCGGCCAGCACCAAAAATGCGATAACCGCCTTAATACCGGCGATAAAAAATTCCTCCGGACAATGATGGGCAAATTCCGTCACGTCAAACAGATCATTGGTAATCCGCCCCATGATCTGCCCCACCTTTGTGTTGTTGTAATAGGTGTCGGAAAGCTTCTGCAGATGGGCATAGGCATCCCGCCGCATATCCGTCTCAATTTTCGCCCCCATCACATGCCCCATATCGGCCATATAGTAACTGGCAAAACAGTCCAATATGCGCAGCCCCAGATACAAAAGCCCCAGAATCCCCACTGTCCGCACCGACAAAGAAGCCAGATCCCGGATACCTTCGTTGGTAATATATCTCATGATCAGCGGCAGCACCAGCTCGCATACGGTGGTCAAAGCCGCGCAGAACAAGTCCATGACCAGCGTCCACCTGTATTTCTTAAAATAGGGAACAAACCTTTTTAACAGCTCCCCTGTGGTATATTGCCTCTGTTCCATGTTCGCACCTCAAAATACGCCTCAAAACCCTTTGATCCAATTCTTACGTTTATCAAAAATATTGCCCTTTGTATACAGTATATAAATCATTATATAACAAAAAGACATTTTCCTCAATCTGATTTTTCGGCTTCTGTCTTTCTGATTTTCGGCCTCTGTCTTTCTTTCCCATTTCCCTCCGCTGTTTTCATGTTTAGTGAAGTCTTGAATCATTAGCCAAAAGCCGGATTTCGCTTTCTGCTTTTTACTTCTTCACCTGATAACATCCTTTGATCATATTTTTTCATTTCTTCCTCCGTTGTATATCCTATATAAGCAAATGTTCCATTCAATTTACTTGGATCAAATCCATACACTGTCATTCTGGAATGTCCTTCAATAATTAAATACTTTTCATCATTGCAAGTTATTAATATGACCGGTGGAAATATATTATTTTTGGAATATTCAACGCCATCTAAAAACGATTGATTTGAAACTTCATATATTTCTATTCCACTTTGAATCATTTTTACAGCTTCAATTGGTTTAGATGTTCCATTCGACAGCTCGTTCCAATAATCATAATCAATATAATATATATTATCTATATCATGTCTCTTATAAACATCTGACGCTGACGACGAAGAGGATA
>CAMWUL010000032.1 GCA_947177445.1 uncultured Lachnospiraceae bacterium
AGTTTATCGGATAGATATGAAGTACATCCGGAATTTGCATAATATTGACGATAGAATCTTTTCTGTATCGCCACAGATAGGGAAAGATGAGCGTCCTTTTCTTGGCATAATTATTATATGTAATGAACACAAAATACAAGGGAAACAATAAGGGAAAGCTCACCTGCAATAAATTTAGTATTTTCAAGGGTTAGCGGAGAATTTATTAATAAAATATAACAGCTAATGTTTCCCTTAAAATCATCAAATCACAATCGGGAATTGCGGAAGAATAACTATGGTTAATTTGAAAAAAATAAATCACGATAATTGGATGGAGTGCATTGAACTTGACGTACATGATTGGCAAAAACAGTTTGTTAATCCAAACATTTTTAGCTTGGCAGAGGCATATGCGCATTCAGATGCAAATAAAGAGGATGCAGAAAAATATTACAGATGTATCCCATTTGGAATATACTGTAATGACAAAATGATAGGATTTACTCTTATAACATATGAAAAAGAATGTGATTTTGACGATACTCCCGGATATGAGATTTACAGATTAATGATTGCAAAGGATTATCAGGGAAAAGGTATTGGAAAAGAATCAATGAAAAAAATCATTGAATACATAAAGACATTTCCTTATGGAACTGTTGAGTATATATATGCGTCCTGGCATCCGGAAAATAAAGCATCGGAGCGGTTATGCCTGGGCAGTGGATTTGAAGCTGTTGGAAAGGATGAGGATGATGGGGCGATAAGATCGAGATTGAAAATATAATTAGCTAACATCAAATTCCTATTTTGAGAATTGCAAGCAGCAACGCCGCGGAAAGCAGAAGCCTCCTGCGGCGTTGATTGCATACACAGAAAAGTTCTTTCCTGTGCGCTTTTTTGAACAGATTTTACAGAGCGGAAGCCTCGTCCACAAGCTTCTTCAGAGCGTTCAAAGCCTCGTCGGGAAGCTTGTCGTAGCCTTCCTTCTTGGTAGCGAAATCTTCCACAGCCTTTACGCGGTCCTGCATTGCCTTCTTCAGCGCGGCAACATAATCGGCATCCTTCAGGTCAGGACGGAAATCGGCAGTCTTGCCATCCCAGTCGTACATGATTTCGATATCCTCAAAGTTGCCCCACTTCTCAAAGGTGGCCTTGCCTTCCACAATGCTCTCCAGAATTCCCAGAGTATCCGCAGGCTTCACCTTGGTGCCCATAAAGTCACCGGTGTTTACGATGTAGCAGTCCACATTCTTCTCTTCCACCAGCTTCTTGAACTTATCATAGTCATGAACCAGAGGATAGGTTCTGAACGGATTAGCGTAGGGAACGATACGAAGAGCATTCATATCGGTGCCTGCCGCCACGCGCTCTGCAGTAGAGGTCTTGGTAGCCAGGGTCGCGCCCATTACGGAAGCGAGAGCGGCGCCTTTGAGCTTCACCACAGGCGGAATGGTAGGATCCTTCATGATCCAGAAAATAGCATTTACGGGAGCATCAATCTTATCCACACGATTGGGGGACCACAGCTTGGACTTGATAGCACGTCCGTTGCCGTTTCTGATATCCTCGGTCACCAGCTGTACCTTTCCGTCCTCATCCAGAGTAGCGGAGCAGTTCTGAGCGGTGAGCAGGAACTTGTTGTCGGCGCAGCCGGTAGGATAATCGGCTGTTTTGTCAAAGTAGGAGGGCTCCAGAGCAATGGAGGCACAGGTGTCGGTATTGATGATGAATGCATCATCATGCAGAACCTTGATCTCGTACTTGCCGTTATGTTTTGCATGGGTCAGGGTGGACTTTCCGGAGCCTGACAGACCGTATACGGAAGCCACATACTTGCTGCCGTCGGCCAGAGTGTATTCCTTCTGTCCGCCATGGCAGGATGCATAGCCATTTCTGTTGGCCATAGCCCAGGCCATGGTCAGAGTGCCCTTCTTGTGCTCTCCGAAATACTTCATGCCCAGGATAGCGGCACAGTTCTGATCCGTATCAAAATAGCACAGGGTCAGAGGATCGCTCAGGCAGCTGTAGTCAACATCGGGAGCCTCAACGGGCGTCCACTGAGGATTGGAGAAGATATAGATATCCGGCTCCTTGCCCTCTCCCACCGGCTGGGAATTTCTGTACATTCTCACATACTCGTCAGACATATACTGGAAATTCAGCATCCAGTTGTAAAGGATGTTCTCTTCCCCTTCCGGAATCAGAAGGTGAGCCTTCACCATAAACTCGGGATCCAGACCGATAAAGCACTCTGCGTGGTACATGGTCTCCCAGCGGGTCCTGTAAACGGCATCCATAACCACCTTGTCAAGCTTCACGGCATCCACACCGGGCTCGCCCTTGATACGGCGGGCGGCGGCGTAACGACCTGTAACGGCACCGTCGTTGAACAGCAGCACCTTGGCATCCTTGTCCAGTCCCTGCTCTTCCGCTCTGTATACCGGCATATCCGTAACCACAGTTCCGGGAGAATTCTTGGCCAGCTCATAAGCTTCCCTCAAGGTATTGACCTTTACTACGTTGTTTCCGTAGAAAGCCGCCTCGATGATGGAACGCGTCTTGCTGAAACCGGGCTTGCCAGCGCCAATTTCAGAAATGGGGTAATACGCTTTTGTTGACATTCTTAACGTCCTCCTTAAAAATGTATTCTCACTCTCCGGGTCCCAGGCCCGGCGAGTCAGCCTTAATTTTACGATAATCCCCCGCACTTGAAAGGATCACCATATTCTTAACTATTATCTCAAAGCCTCTTCAAAAAGTCAAGAAAGCCCGCACGGAATTTATACAGATTTTAGATTACCAGTTCAGCCAGTCACTGTGGATGACGGAAAATTGTGCTCGCACAAATTTTCCGTCATATGCAGTGACTGAGGGAGCGCCATACTATGAGCAAAAATAGTTGCGAAGCAACGACAAGCGCCAACGGCGCGATTTTTGCGAATGGCGCGGCTGAACGGATACAGCGGCGGCACCTGGCGCGGCTGAACGAACACAGCAGCGGCATCTGGCGCGGCTGAACGAACACAGCAGCGGCATCTGGCGCGGCTGAACGGATACAGCGGCGGCATCTGGCGCGGCTGAACGAACGCAGTCACTCCCTACTCCGCCCTGGTCTCCTTCTTCAGCCACTCCCTCTCTTCCTCCTCCAGGAAGGGCGCAATTCTTTCATAGACCTGCCTCTGATAGGCATACAAATACTCTTTCTGAGTCTGGGTCAGATACTTCTCGTCTATGCCCTCCATGTCGATGGGAACCCAGGTCAGCGTCTTAAAATGCATGAACTGACCATATTCATTCTTCACGTCGTTCTCCGCCACCATCACGTTTTCAATGCGGATGCCGTGGCTTCCCTCCACATATACGCCGGGTTCATTGGTAATGTCCATGCCGGCCTCAATAACGGCTTCCGGCACTCCTTCCGCATAACGCCATCTCAGCCCCTGGGGACCTTCGTGCACATTCAGAATATAGCCCACTCCATGACCGGTGCCGCATTTATAATCCAGGCCGAGCTCCCATACGGGCTGACGGGCCAGAATATCCAGGTTTCTTCCGGTACAGCCATGGATCCAGCGGGCGTTGGTCATCTGAAGCATTCCCGCCGCCACCGCCGTATAGTGCCGGCGGATCTCATCGGATACAGGCCCCAGCACAATTGTCCTGGTCACATCCGTGGTGCCCCCCAGGTACTGCCCGCCGGAATCCACCAACAGCATTCCCTCCGGCTTCAGCACCGCAAAGCTGTCAGGTGTGGCTTCATAATGCATCATGGCCGCATTTTCCCCATATCCGGCGATAGTGGGAAAGGACAAGTCCAGAAACTCCGGAATCTGACGGCGCAGCATCTCCAGATGATCCGCCGCCGTCACCTCCGTAATCTCTATTTTGCCGATGTTTGTTTTTAACCAATAAATAAACTTTGTGAGAGCCACGCTGTCCTTCAGATAAATATCTTCCATATGGGCCAGCTCCACAGGATTCTTCACTGCCTTCAGAAGCTCTGTGGGATTCTTTTTCTCCACCACGGTCTGCCTTTCGGACAGAATCCGGTAAAGGGCATAGCTGCACTGGCGCTGATCCGCCAGAACCCTGCGCCCCTCCGGCAATGCCTTCAGATAATCCGTCACGGTATCATACTCTTCCACCTTAACGCCCCTGGCGGCAAGAGAAGCTGCGGCGGCATCCTCCAGAACAGCCTTCTGAATAAACAGCACCGTCTCTTCCCGGGAAAGATATGCATAGGACATGGCTACCGGGTTGCATTCCACGTCACAGCCCCTGATATTAAAAAGCCACATCAAATCATCCAGCTTTGTGAGAAGCAGGCTGTCCGCTCCTTCCTTCTCCACTCTCTCCAGCGTCTCTCCCAGCTTTTCCTCCACGCTTTTACCGGTCAGCGCCTCGTCCAGTATCCATACCTTCCCTGCGGGAAAAGCCGGTCTGTCCGTCCATATGGTTTCCGCCAGATCTTTCTCGAACAAAAGCTTTACTTCCTTCCTGGCCAGCTTTTTCTCAAGCTTTTTCCCCTCCGAAGCCGGCACGACTCTTCCGTCAAACCCCAGGGTCTGTCCCTGCTTCATGTTCCGGCTCAGAAATTCATCCATGTCCGGGACTCCCTCATCCTGCATACGGAACAGGGTGATTCCCGTGCCCTGAAGCTCCTTCTCTGCCTGGATAAAATAGCGTCCGTCCGTCCAAAGACCGGCGCCCTCCTGCCATACCAGCAGCGTTCCGTTGGAACCGGTAAAATGAGAGAAAAATTCTCTCACCTTAAAATAATCATTCACATATTCCGAATTATGAAAATCAGCGGTGGGAATCATATAATAGTCGATTCCCTCCGCCTGCATCCGCTCTCTCAGTTTTGTAAGTCTGCCGCAGATCACTGCATTTTCCATATCCTGTACCCTTCCTTCCCAAGACGTTTCTCCCGTCCGGCTCCTTCTCATTTTATGGTCAGACATGTCAACTCCCGCCTGCACACACAGCTCCTGCTGCGCCGGTCAATAATCTCCTTTTACACTCTGCCCTCTGCACAGTCCCACCGCCCTGGAGGTGCCAATACGGTCACAGCCCAGGGAAATGAACATCTCCAGATCCTCCAGAGTGGAAATTCCTCCCGCAGCCTTGATCTTGACCCGAGGGCCTATATGTCTGCGGAACAGCTCCACATCTTCCCTGACGGCGCCGCCGGTACCAAAGCCTGTAGAGGTCTTGATATAGTCCGCTCCCGCATTTGTCACGGCCTCGCACATGGCAATTTTTTCCTCCTGTGTAAGGTAACAGGTCTCGATGATCACCTTCAAAATATGATCCCCGCAGATGTCTTTCAGAGTGCGGATCTCCTGCTCCACCTTGTCAAAATCCCCGTTCTTCACATCGCTGATGTTGACCACCATATCAATCTCGCTGCAGCCCTCCGCCAGCGCTTTTCTTACCTCCGCGGCCTTGGCCTCCGTCACACTGTAGCCCAAGGGGAACCCGACCACCGTGCAGATATTAACCTTGTCCCCATATGTATCATGGATCCGCTTTACATAGCAGGGCGGCACACAGACGCTGGCGGTATGAAACTCCACCGCCTCGTCGCACAGACACACAATATCCTCCCATGTGGCATAAGCCTTCAGCTGGGTATGATCCACTCTGCTCAACATTTCTTCCCTGGTCATTAGATTCTCCCCTCCAACAGAAATTTTCTTACGGCATCCTTCATATCCCGGGCATCGCACTCTCCCCGATGAATTACAGGCGCGCTGCGGATCTCCTCCACAGCCCGGGGAACCTCCACATTTGCCAGAACCGACAGCCGGTCCACCAGGGCAAAGTCGTCCGTATCCTGGCATTTTCCGTCAATGGCCTTCATCACGCTCCGTGTAAACTTAAACGGACTGGCCGTGGATGCGATTATCGTTTTTCCCTTATCCCCGGTCTGCACCGCATATTTTCGGTAAACAGCCGACGCCACCGCCGTATGGGTATCCACAACATAACCGCAGGATTCATAAAGCCGCCGAATCTCTTCCGCCGTCTCTGCTTCGTCCGCAAAATTTCCGTAAAAATCCTTCAGCGCCGCACTCATTTCCTCCGTGATTTCATAGCTTCCCCGGCTGGTCAGCGCCTCCATCAGCTCTCTGTTTTTCCCAAAATCATCTCCTGCAATATGATAAATCAGCCTCTCCAGATTGCTGGAAACCAGAATATCCATGGAAGGAGAGCTGGTCAGTATAAATTCCCGATTCCTGTCGTATGTGCCGGTGCGGAAAAAATCATACAGCACCTTATTTTCATTGGATGCACAGATCAGCTTTCCGATGGGAAGCCCCATCCGCTTCGCATAATAAGCCGCAAGAATATTGCCGAAGTTGCCGGTGGGCACGGCAGCGTTCACTGTCTCGCCCTCTTCGACGCGCCCTTCCGCCAACAGCCGGGCACAGGCATAAACATAATAACAGATCTGAGGAATCAGCCGCCCGATATTAATGGAATTGGCCGAGGAAAACTGAAATCCCTGTTCTGCCAGCTCCTCCGCCAGCTCCCTGTCGGAGAATATTCTTTTCACGCCGGTCTGGGCATCGTCAAAATTGCCGTGAATGCCCACCACACAGGTATTGGCTCCGGTCTGGGTTACCATCTGTTTTTCCTGGATCGGGCTGACGCCGCCCTTGGGATAAAAGACCATGATCCTGGTGCCTTCCACTCCGGCAAAGCCTGCCAGCGCCGCCTTTCCGGTATCGCCGGAGGTAGCCGTCAGGATGACAATCTCGTTTTTGACATTATTCTTTCTGGCGGAAGTGATCATCAGATGCGGCAGAATGGACAAGGCCATATCCTTAAAAGCAATGGTAGGGCCATGGAACAGCTCCAGATAGTAAGCGCCCCCGGCCTCTGCCAGCGGAACCACTGCCTCCGTGTCAAACTTGGAATCATAAGCCTTTTCAATACAGCTCTTTAACTCTTCCTCCGAAAAATCCGTGAAAAAGAGCTTCATCACCTCATAAGCGGTCTCCTGATATGTCATCTGCGACAGCTCTCTCAGGCTTTTGTCCATTACAGGAATATGATCCGGCACAAACAGTCCGCCGTCATCGGCCAGCCCCTTTAGAATAGCTTCCGATGCCCGTACAGGCTTTTCACCGCTCCGCGTGCTTTTATACAATACTTCCATAGTAACTCCCTCTGTAATTTTCTGCTTTTCATCTGTGGTTTTTCAGTATAGCACACTTTTTTTCACGGTGCAAGTCACTTGAAGAATTCATGTCCTCCATGCTGAAACAGGAAAGTCAGCTTCTCGTCAAACCATCTCATCTTGCTGCCGGAGGCATATCTCCTGGAGGCAAAATACAGCGCTCCCTGGGAAATATCCTCCCCCTTCAGGGCGCGTTCCACCGCCGAGACAGTCTTTTCACTGACCTTCACCCTGTAATAGCTCCCGCTGGCCACCGGTGAAAACTGGGTCACACCCTTTCCCTGCTGAAATACCACATCCGGCACCGTATCGGGAAACATGTCGCTGGCTACCCGGTTCAGCACCACATTGGCCACCAGCAGCCTTCCGTCCTCGTCCTCGCTTCCCGCCTCCGCTTCCACGATCCGCAGCAATACTTCTACGTCTTCATCAGACAGATTCCAGACCTCTGCAGACTCCATCACCTGGTAATTCACCACCCGCTGCCCCGAAACGGATACCTGTGCCTCCCCGATTCCCAGCGATTTATATATATCAGCCGTCTCCAGTGCCCCCTTCCCGGCAGCCTGTATGATACCGGAAGCCATGGAGTTCTCCCATTCCATGGAATGCCCCTCTTCCATAGAAAGCTCCTCGTCCGTCAGATCCTCCAGATCCAGACGCAGCTGTCCCAGGGGCTGGGTAGTCAGCCTTGCGGCCTCCACGCCCCTCACGCAGACAAAGACTGAAATCAGAATCAAATTTCCCAGCAACAGCAGACCTATCGCTTTTTTATACATGATTTTTCCTTTCCGCAGCACAAAATATTTCAATGCCTGTCCACTATACCGGTATACAGCCTGGGATTTTTATGCCGAAAACACATAAAAACTCCTGGCAGTACAACCCCGTGAATAGTAACAGTATATGAACCTGGCTTGAAAAATATTTCCAAAACATTGTGCCGCAGGGAAAAATGATGTACAATGTCCGCGTAAGCAATGAGGCTGCGGCGCTGCCGCACCGACACAGAAAGGATGTCATTCACTTGGAAGAGCACACAAATCAAAGCCCCCAAAAAATGGCCGGCAAAAATTCTCCTTCCCTCAAAGGAGTGTTCCCCGCCCTCCGCAAAAACGGAGATGTATATTTCCGCTCTTCTCTCACCGAAAGGGGAAAGCACATCAGCCTTGGCGGATTTTCCACGCCGGAAGACGCCCACGCCGCCTACAGGGAGGGACGCCGCGTGCTTTCCGACCCCTCCTGCCTTCCGGAGAGCTATCCCGATTCCTCCCCTCTTCCCTTTGAAAAATGGGTCGGCCTGGCCAATTTCCGGGACAACGGCATCTATTTCGGCACCCCCATTTATATGGGCCAGAAAATGTTCTTCTATTATCTTACTCCTGCCCGTGTGCTGAAATTTGATCTGGACGACCTTTTCTACTACTCCTCACACAAAATCATGTGCCGGGGAAATCACTATTTTGTGGCGGACTACGGGCTTCAGGTCAGTATTGCTTCCCGCTATGGCATAAAGCCCTTCGCCAGGGAAGAACGGGACTTTCGCTTTATCAATGGGGATCCGACGGATTTCCGACGGGAAAATCTTCTGATTCTGAACGCCTACCACGGCGTGACCATAGAACAGAAAAACGGACAGCCTGTTTACGCTGTCCGCATTCATATAAAAGGAAATTATCTGGTTGGCCGCTATACCAGCCAGCTGGAAGCTGCCATTGCCTACAATAAGGCCATTGACATTCTGAAAAAAAACGGCGTCACAAAACGATTTACTCCCAATTACATTGAAGGACTTTCGCCCAGCAAATACGCCGAAATATACACCGGCCTGCAAATTTCTCCCAAGCTTACCGCCTACAGGCCTTAGGCTTTACCGCCGCTTCTGCCGTAATCCTTCCGCAGTCTGCGATTCCTTCCGCAGTCTGCCGACTCACTTCTCCGAATAATCAATAAAGCTGATATTCATATTTACCGGTCCCGCGATTCCATCCACAGAGCCCTGGGTACTGTACTGCCACATGGTAAACTGATAGGGATAGTCGGGAACATCCGTCTGCTGAGAAAGCCACACATCAAAAGCCGTCAGCTTGGACATATCTATCTCCTTGATCAGCCATTCCTTGTTGCCATACAGCATAGTCTTGTAGCCCGCCGCGGCGATAGTGTCCAGAAAAGCCTTTGCAATGGCGGTCTTTTCCGTCTTGCTCAAGGAATCGATCCGGGCCGTATCATTTTCGATAAACTCCATATCAAAGGCTATGGGGTAGGAAATCTGATAATCTCCCAGATTCTGCAGAACCATATTGGCTTCCTCCACAGCCTCCTCCTTGGTGATTGCCTGGGAGAAGAAATATACTCCCACCTCCAGACCCGCATCGGTGGCCCGCTTTAAATTATCATTAAAATAATCGTCCACAATCAGCTGGCCCGTGCCGTAGCCTCTGGCTCCCGCCCGCAGCATCACAAAATTGATTCCCGCCTTTTTCACCTTCACAAAATCCACATAATCCTGTGTTTTGGAGATATCCACACCCACATAGGAGGTCTGCTTGCCGTCCACATAATATTTCATCAGATCCGACTGGCAGACCAGCCTGGTAAAATCATACTCGTGCTTGGGCAGATAAGGACTGATCAGCACCCATTCCTCCTTGCCGTTGGAATACTGCACCAGCGTGTGCTTTCCGTCGGTGGCCGGATCGTTCTCCACCGCCTCCTGGGGCGGCGGAGTCTCCGCCGGGGGCTCCTCCGGCTCCTTGGGCGGGTATTTATCCCAAAAATCCAGATCCTCCGGCAAAAGAGTGCTTCCCGTCAGCAGTTCATCTATATCCGGCGCCATGACTACAGGAGATGAACCCTGCACCTCTTCGCTGGCAAGCTGTTCCCGGCGGTTTCCGCTTTTAGTATCATTATTCATCAACAAAACCATGATCAGTATGGCTCCCACAAATGCAGTCACAGCCACAATAGTCATGACTACGGTGGGCGTCATGCTGGAATGATCATCATAGTCTTCCGGTAATCTCATGCTTATACTCCTTATCCCTGACGCCGTGTCCCGCCGGCGGCCCCGCCGACCTCTACAATGGCCTTCTTGGGGCATTTTTCAGCACAGGCTCCGCAGCCCACGCACTTTTCCTGATCGATCACTGCGTGGAAGTCCGCCACGGACACGGCCTGGCTGGGACAGTTTTTTACACAGATGCCGCAGCCGATACAGCCCGTCTTGCAGGCTTTCATTGTCACAGGCCCCTTATCCGCAGAGCTGCAGGCTACCGCCAGCCTTGCGCTGTAAGGAATCAGGGAAATCAGATGCCTGGGACAGGCTGCCACGCATTTTCCGCAGGCCTTGCATGCCTCCCGATCCACCACGGCAACACCGTTCTCCACATGGATAGCGTCAAAGGGGCAGGCCTCCACACAGCTTCCGTAGCCCAGGCAGCCGCTGCTGCAGGATTTCGGCCCGCCGCCGGGCACAAAGCCCATGATCCGGCAGTCCCTGGCGCCGCTGTATTCATAGTCGGTATTCGCCTTGTCGCAATCTCCCTGACAGGCCACAAAGGCGGTCATTCTCTCCTGCTCTTTCGCTTCCACTCCCATGATGGCGGCAATTTTTTTGCCCACCGTCTCTCCGCCCACGGGACAGGCGTTCACCTGCGCCTCCCCCCTGGCAATGGCCGCCGCAAGACCCGAGCATCCCGCGTAGCCGCAGCCGCCGCAGTTATTGCCGGGCAGGGCCGCCAGCACGGCTTCCTCCTTTTCATCCGTCTTCACCTGGAACCGGAGTCCGGCTGCTCCCAGGAACAGACCCACAAAAATGCCAACCACACCCACTACAGCCGCAGCCGTAAATATTCCTGTTACACTCATTGTCCGTCTCCCTCCTACAGCAGTCCGGCGAATCCGCAGAAGGCAATGGCCATCAGTCCTGCTGTCAGCAGCACTGTGGGCATCCCCCGAAAGGATTCGGGAATGTCATTATGTTCCATCTTTTCCCTGAGCCCTGCCAGGATCACGATGGCGATGGTAAATCCCACCGCTGTGGCAAAACCGTTGACGGTTCCGGTCAGGATCCCGTATTCGGCCTGCTCGTTGTTGATGGCCACCCCCAGCACCGCACAGTTGGTGGTGATCAGCGGCAGATACACTCCCAGCGCCTTATACAGAGAAGGCATTGCCTTGCGCAGAAACATTTCCACAAACTGAACCAGCGCCGCGATAACCAGGATGAACACGATCGTATCCAGATACTGTACCTGAAACCGGATCAGCACATATTGATTTATGACGCCTGCCACCGCGCTGGCCAGGGTAATGACAAAGATAACCGCCGTCCCCATGCCCGCCGCCGTTTTAACCTTCCGGGAAACACCCAGAAAGGGACAGAGACCCAAAAACTGACTCAAGACCACATTGCTCACCAGAGAGGAGCTGATCAAAATGACAAGCAGTTCTTTTACACCTTCCATTTATATTCCCCCCTTATCCAAATCTACCACCTCAAGCTCATCCGCTTTGGCTCTGGCCCGCCTGGAGGAACCTATCGTAAGCTCTTCCTCATCGGAAGCCTCCTGCTTTGCCGCCTGCCCATCGTAGAACCGTTTGGTACATCCTTTTTCGGAACAGTTCATGCAGTCCTCGCTGCAGCCCGATCCGATTTTTTCATAGGGTTTTCCCGCTTTCTTTCTTCGGTTTTTCACATAGTTCTGCAGGGCCACCAGCGCCGCCAGCACAAAGAAGGCGCCCGGCGCCTGGGCAAAGATCCGCACCGGCTCAAAGGAATCCGGCATCACCGCCAGCCCGAAAAGCTTACCTGCTCCCAACAGCTCCCGGAAGGCCCCGATACAGGTCAGGGCAAAGGAAAAGCCCAGCCCCATGCCGATTCCGTCAAACAAAGAAGGGAGGGGAGGATTGGAATAGGCATAGCTCTCCGCCCGGCCCAGAATAATACAGTTCACCACGATCAAAGGGATATATACCCCCAGAGACTTATTCAGAGAAGGCAGGTATCCCTCCAGCAGCAGCTGCACCGCCGTCACAAAGGACGCAATAATCACAATAAAGGCCGGGATACGCACTCTGTTGGGAATGATCTTTCTCAGCAAGGAGATAAACAGATTGCTTAGGGCCAGAACCGCCATAGTGGTCAGCCCCATCCCCAGACCGTTCATGGCCGAGGTGGTCACCGCCAGTGTGGGACACATGCCCAGCATCAGCACAAAGGTAGGATTTTCTTTTACCAGGCCGTTATAGATTCTCTCACCCGCTTTATTCATTGACGACACCTCCCTCCAGCAGCTCCCGGGCCGCGCTTAATCCCCCGTTGACCGCGTTGACCACGGCACGGGTGGTAATGGTGGCGCTGGTGATGGCATCCACTTCGTTGCTGCCCTCCGCCGCACCTGTCTTGGTAAAGACAAATTGATCTACATTCCTGCCTGCGAACTGAGGAACCAGCACATTGGGCGCTTCCATTCCCAGTCCCGGCGTCTCAGAAATATCCAGAATGGACACTCCCTTCACTGTTCCGTCCACATCCACTCCCACATACAGCACGATTTTGCCGCCATAGCCCTTTTTGGAAGCGGATTCCACCACGTATCCCAGAAATACACCATCCTGAGAGGAAGCCTGAAAGACAGTTCCGATCTCCACATTATTTTCCGCCAGCCGGGCCGTCAGTTCGCTTCCCGGTGTATATTCCAGGGCCTCAAACGCAAGCTCCGCCTCCCCCTGCCCCGGAAAAGCCGCCATGCAGGCCTCCTGAATGGCTTTTTCCTGCTGAATCCTTCTGGGCTCCTTCGTAAGCTCATAAATCAGCCCCAGAAGCAGGCCGGCAAGCAGCGTGATGGCAAACAGAATCCCTGCCTCCTTCAGCATGGTTTTCACATTATGTTCATTTTTCACGGCCCTTACCTCCCCTCTGCCATCCAAAAGCCACAGGCCTTGTAAATTTTTCGATCAGCGGCACCAGCAGGTTCCCCAGAAGGATGGCGTAGGAAACGCCTTCCGCACCGGGTCCGAAGCACCGGAATATTCCCGTGAGCAGTCCCAGAATAATGCCGAATATGTATTGTCCACGTATGGTGATGGGTCTGGTGACATAATCCGTAGCCATAAAGAAGGCTCCCAGCATGAGACCGCCTCCTGCCAGCTGGGCCGAAAGATACGCCGGATCAAAGCCCCTTCCCCCGAATATTCCCGTAAACAATGCGAAGGTGACCAGATAGCTTCCGGGAATCCTCAGATCGATGACTCCCAGCAGAATCAGAAAGCATGCCCCTATGACCAATGCTATGACGGAGGTCTCTCCAATAGTACCCGCCGTGCGTCCGATCACCATATCCAGCACGTTAACCTGCTCTCCCGCCTTCAGCGCCGCCAACGGCGTAGCCCCGGTGTAAGCGTCACAGGCAAAGGCTGTCATGGCCTTGGGAAAGGAGATCAGCAGAAAGCATCTGGCGGCCAGCGCCGGATTGCAGAAATTCTGCCCCAGTCCTCCGAAAAGCATTTTCACTACAAGTATGGCAAACACTCCTCCCAATGCCGCCATCCACAGAGGAATGGACACAGGAAGGTTCAGGGCCAAAAGCAGTCCCGTCACCACTGCCGAAAGATCCGTAATCGTCATTTTCTTCCGATACAGACCATAGAGAAACTCCGTCAGCACGGTGCTTGCCATGGTCACCAGCAGTACTGCCAGGGCCCGGGGGCCAAAATTGTAAATCCCGAATCCGGCGGCAGGCATCAGGGCGATCACCACTGCCAGCATGATGCCGTTGGTGGTAACCTTGGACCGGATATGGGGATTGGATGAAACCTTAAATAATTCGCTCACTTTTCTACCTCCCTGCTACTTCTTTCTCTTGGCCAGCTGGAGCTTCCGCATGGACTTGATCTCCTGGGTCAGCGGACGTCTTGCCGGACAGATGAAGCTGCAGCACCCGCACTCGCAGCACTCCATCCCGTGATTTTCCAGAAAAGCTTCCTCGTCAAAATGCTCCGCATAATCTGCCAGCCTGCTGGGGATCACCCGCCCCGGGCAGACCTCCACGCACCGCCCGCAGTTGATGCAGGGCCCCGGCTCCATGGCGAAGACATCATCCCGGGACAGGCCCAAAAGCGCCGTGGAGGTTTTTGTGACCGGCACATTCAGATCGAACATGGCCACACCCATCATGGGTCCGCCGCAGACGATCTTCTCCGGTTTGGTTCGGAATCCCCCGGCGGCGTCCAACAGCTCCTGATAGCTGGATCCGATCCGCACCCTGTAATTTCTGGGCTTGGCCACGGCATCCCCGGTCACGGTCACAATTCTCTCGATCAGAGGCCGCCCCTCCATGACGGCTCTGTATACCGCCACCATAGTATCCACGTTATTGACGATGCAGCCCACATCGGCAGGCAGCATCGTAGAGTTAATCCTTCTTCCGGTGGTGGCATAGATCAGCTGACGCTCGCCGCCCTGGGGATATTTCGTCTTCAGGGCCTTGACGCTGATTCTGGCTTCCTCTCTGGTCAGCTGCTTCAGCAGGGCAATGCAGTCCGGCTTGTTGTCCTCCACCGCCAGAATCCCCTGGGCATTTTCAAAGAGCCCCAGTATGATCCGCAGGCCTCCGATGAGCTTTTCCGGCTCCTCCAACATTCTGCGGTAGTCCGAAGTCAGATAAGGCTCACACTCCGCACAGTTGGCAATGACATAATCGATCTTTTTCGGGTCCTTGGGCGACAGCTTCACATGAGTGGGAAAGCCCGCGCCTCCCATTCCCACGATTCCGGCCTCCCGGATCACATCGATGATCTCCTCCCGGGTCATTTTTTCCCAAGGAGCCTGGGGGTAAAAGCCGGTCTCTTCATACAGCCCATCATTTTCCACCACGATACTCATGATAAAGTCGCCTGCGGCCACTCTCCTGGGCTCAATGGTCTTTACCGTTCCCGACACGGAGGCATAAACGGGAGCCGATACAAAGCCGCCTGCCTCGGCAATTTTTTGTCCGGCCAGCACCCTGTCTCCCTTTGCCACGATGGCCTTGGCAGGAGCGCCTATGTGCTGGGACAGCGGATACACCATTTCCCCCCTGGGAAGAAAGTCCTGGATCGGTTTGTCCTTGGACATGTCCTTGCCGTCATAAGGATGTATTCCGCCTGTAAATGTCAGCTTTGCCATACTTCTAACGTCCTTTCCTATTCCGATTGCTTGGCACTGCGGTATTCTGTCGAATGCCGCAGAACTCTCTCAGATAAATATACTATTTTTTTGCAAAAAATACTACAGTATTTTTTTGACATGTGGTAAAATTATGTTGTTACAGTTCACACGTCAACGGAGGCCCCTATGAGAATATCAGAGGAAACACTGGATAACTTTTCGATTTCCTACCCCCTGGACAGACTTGCGCCGCTGGAGCGCATCCTCTTTTTTGATATCGAGACCACCGGCTTTACGGCCCGGTCCTCCTATCTCTATCTGATTGGCTGCGCCTATTACCGGGCCGGCAAATGGCAGACCATACAGTGGATGGCCGAAAATTACAGCCAGGAAGCCGATATTCTGAAGGCTTTTTTTGAATTCGCAAGAATGTACCGGTGCCTGATCCATTTTAACGGAAACAATTTTGACCTTCCCTTTATCACTCAAAAGTGCCGGCAGCTCTCTCTTCCCTATACCTTTGAGCATCTGCAGGGAATCGACCTGTATAAACGGGTCTCCCCCTACAAGTTCTTTCTCCGGCTGCCCAACTGTAAGCAGAAAACCCTGGAGCAGTTTCTGGGACTGAATCGCAAGGATGTCTTTTCCGGCGTGGAGCTGATCGGCATATATCATAATTATGTAAAAAACCCTTCCGAATTCTCGGAAAATGCTCTGATTCTGCACAATGCCGACGATCTGAAGGGCATGCTGGAGATCCTGCCCATACTGGCATATTATGACCTGTTTAATCAACCGGTAAAGGCCAAAAAAGCCCAGGCCAACTACTTCCGTGATATGAATGGGAACCGGCGGCGGGAATTGATTCTCACACTGTCCCTGGACACCCCTCTTCCCAAGGCTGTGTCCTTTTCGGCACAGGGCTGCTATTTCCGGGGAGAAGGCGCCGAAGCCTCGCTGAAGATTCCCATTTACGAGGAAGAGCTGAAATATTTTTATTCCAATTATCGGGATTATTATTATCTGCCCGACGAGGATATCGCGCTTCACAAATCCGTGGCCGGTTTTGTGGACAAGGCCTACCGCCTTCCTGCCTCTGCCGCCAACTGCTATACCCGAAAGGCCGCAAGCTATCTCCCCCAGTGGGACATTCTTTTTGAGCCCTTTTTTAAGAGGGATTATAAGAGCAGGGAACTCTTTTTTGAGCTCACGGATGAATTAAAAAGAGACCGGCAGGCATTTTCCTCTTATGCTGCCCATGTACTGGCCATGATGGCCTCAACCTATTAAATTTAAAAAGACACGCTTCCAAAAAAGAGGAACCCTGACCGGGTTCCTCTTCTGATATGCAGTCCTATGGTTTCTGGTAAAAGAATGAATTCTTACGGTCAAACCCAATTTCCTTGTAATTGATAATCTGTTCCGTGCTGCCGATGAAAAGGATACCGCCTTTGGCCAGGGAACGGAAATACTTGCGGAATACCTCATCCTTGGCTTCCTCTGTAAAATAGATCAGCACATTACGGCAGACAATAAAATGATAATCTGTGGGATACTGATCCTTCAGAAGGTTATGCTCCTTAAATTCCACTCTGGCCTTGATCTCATCGGAGATCTTGTAGGAAGGCCCCACCTGGGTAAAGTACTTTTTCTTCAGATCATCAGGAACCGCCTCTACGCTCTTAGCGGTATACAGGCCCACCTTTGCCTTGGCAATTACAGTCTTATCCAGATCTGTGGCAAATATTTTTATATTGCTCAGCGGCACATGCCGGGACAGCGCCATCACAAGAGAATAGGGCTCATCCCCCGTAGAGCAGGCAGCACTCCAAACCTTCAGATTCTTTCCGAACTTTTTGATCAGTTCCGGAATTACCTGTTCATCCATCAGCTTCCACTGATCCGGATTCCGATAAAACTCCGACACATTGATGGTTATGTAATTGACAAACTCGTCAAACAGCGCCTTATCGGTCTTCAGCCCCTGCACGTATTTATCATAACCGACAATCTTATGCTTGGTGATCAGCGTATCGATCCGGCGCTTCATCTGTTTTTCCTTATAGGAATTCAGATCAATCGCCGTCAGCGACAAAATCTCTTTTTTAAAGTACTCGTAATCAAATGCCATGACACCATACCCTCCTGCCCCTAATATTTTATGTATCATAACAGTCCAATCAGACCAAGAAAACAATGAAAAACCATGCGGGCACGATTTCTCACTGTTTTCTCTGTCCGTTGAAACGCAATACACACCCCATGCGCTGCGCGTCAAATCCGTTGCCATATTTCCGGCTTGCAGAAAGCACAGGCCGCCTTACTGCTCTTCGTCCTCTTCCTGAGCGGCGATCACAGCGTCAATATCCACTGAAACCTCATCTCCCTCCGGCTCTGCGGAGGCTTCCGAAGCAAACATTGCCTTGATGCTCAGAGATATCTTTTTGTCTTCCTCGTTAAAGTCCACGATCTTTGCGGTCACTTCTTCGCCCACGCTGAGCGCATCCGCAGGCTTCTCCACATGCTCTCTGGAAATCTGGGAAACATGAAGCAACGCATCCACTCCCGGCTCCAGCTCAACAAAGGCGCCGAAATCAGTCATTCTCGCCACTCTGCCCGTTACCACATTGCCCACCGCATACTTGCTGGCGGCGTCCTTCCAGGGATTGGCATCCTCAAACTTCAGGGACAGGGCAATCTTGCTTCCGTTGATCTCCTTGATCAGCACCTTCAGCTGGTCGCCCACCCGGAACACCTTTTTGGGATGCTCCACGCGTCCCCAGGACATCTCGGAGATATGAAGCAGTCCGTCTGCTCCGCCAAGGTCTACAAAGGCTCCGAAGTCGGTGACGTTCTTCACAACGCCGTCCACCACATCCCCCTCATGGATCCTCTCAAAAAGCTGCCTCTGAAGCTCAGCCTTTCTCTCGGTGATCAGCTGTCTGCGGTCACCGATGTATCTTCTCCTCTTGGGATTGTACTCGCTGATCACAAACTCAATCTCCTGACCTGCATACTTGTTCAGGTCTCTTTCATAGGTATCGGACACCAGGCTTGCGGGAATAAAGATCCTCACCTCGTCCAGAACGACGCTCAGACCGCCCTCCAGCACCTGGGTTACCACTCCCTTGAGCACCTCTCTGCTGTTATATGCTTCCTCGATTCTCTTGTTGCCTCTGTCGGCGGCAAGACGCTTATAGGTAAGCACAACCTGTCCCTCGCCGTCGTTTACCTTCAGGACCTTCACCTCCATGGTATCGCCGGGCTTTACCACCTGCGTCAGGTCAACGCTGGAATCATTGGTATACTCATTTTTCGTGAGGATACCGTCTGACTTATATCCGATGTTCAATACGATCTCGTCTGACTTGACATCGATGACTGTACCTTCGACTACCTCTCCTGAATGTATTGTTTTGATAGAATCTTCCAACATTTGTTCAAAAGTTAATTCTGACATAATTTTGAACCTCCTCGATTAATTTATTTGGGGTGGAAGCCCCCGCTGTAATACCCACCAGTCGAACAGCTTTAGGTAAGTCTAAATGCAAGTCATCCAGTGTCTGTATAAAATAGGATTCGGCACACTCCTCCCTGCAGATCTCATACAGCTTTTTTGTGTTTGAGCTGTGCTTTCCTCCTATTACGATCATAACGTCAGCTTCCGCCGCAAGAGCCCTTGCAGAGCGCTGTCGTTCTTCCGTTGCGCTACAGATAGTATTCACAACATAAACATTGTAACCTTTTTTTTCAAAAATTTCAACTATAGAATGAAATTTATTGTAGTTAAATGTCGTTTGCGCAACCAGGCACAATTTCCGGTCTTCGGAGGGAACAAATTTTTCAGCATCCCCGGGGGTCTCCAGCACCGTCACAGGCCCTTTGCACCAGCCTACGATCCCCTCCACCTCAGGGTGTCCCGGGTTGCCTGCCACCAGAATATGGCTGCCCCGGAGGCTCTCCTCCTCCACAATCCTGTGGATGCGCTTCACAAACGGACACGTGGCGTCGATACACTCCATTCCCCCTTCGGCGGCAATACGGCATATCTCCTTCGGCACACCGTGGGCACGGATAACCACGGTTCCCTCCGATAAAGTCTCCAGCTCCTCCTTCGTCTCCAGCACACGGACGCCCTGATCGGCCAGCTCCTTCACCACTTCTTCATTATGAACGATGGGACCATAGGTATATATAGTTTTTCCAGTTTTCACCTGTTCATACACGGTATCCACCGCACGCCTGACTCCGAAGCAGAAACCTGCGTATTCTGCCAGCCTCGTCTCCATCAGCCTGTTCCCTCCAGATCATTCATTCCGCCCCGGGATGCCTTTCCCGGCACAGCCTGACCACTTCGGCAATAACTTCATCTGCCGTCATCTTTGAGGTATCCACCGTCACGGCGTCCTCCGCCCGCTTCAGCGGAGAAACTTCCCTGTGCATATCCCGATAGTCTCTCTCCTCGATATCGGCCCGGATCTTTTCCAGATCGCAGACCTCCCCCCTGGCCGCCAGCTCGTCAAATCTGCGTCTGGCCCGAACCAGGCTGTCAGCGGTAAGATATATTTTCAGCTGCGCCTCCGGCAGCACACAGGTTCCGATGTCCCTGCCGTCCATAATGCAGTCATTCCCGGCCGCAAGACTCCGCTGAAGCTCCAGAAGCTTCTCCCGCACTTCGGGAATGGAGCTGACCACTGAAGCCGCGTTGCCCGTCTCCTCCGTGCGCAGAAGCCCGTTTACATTCTCTCCATTCAGATAAACCACCTGTATATCACCTTCATAACCGATGGTGATATGAGCCTCCCGGCACTTTTCAATGATCTCCTCCCGGTTCTGCAGATCCACTGCCTGACGAAGCATAAAAAGCGCCATGGCCCGGTACATGGCTCCCGTGTCCACATAGATCAGTTTTTCTTTTTTTGCCACCGCCTTCGCAATGGTGCTCTTTCCCGCACCGGCGGGCCCGTCTACCGCAATATTATAGCTCATATTCCTTTCCTTTCATCCATAGTCCCCGCCAGATGTCCTGTGGACCAGGCGATCTGCAGGTTAAAGCCTCCTGTCAGCGCATCCAGATCCAGAACCTCCCCGGCAAAATACAGACCTTCTACTTTTTTTGACTCCATGGTGGAGGGATCCACCTCCTTCACGGATACCCCGCCCTTTGTGATCACTGCCTCCTCGAAGCCCCCCGGTCCTTCCACCGTAAGGGAAAGTCCTTTTATCAGCTCCACGAAAGACCTGCGTTCCTCCCGGGTGATCTCGTTTACCTTCTTCTCCGGCAAAATACCTGACAGCTCCACCATCACAGGGATCAGCTTCGCAGGAAAAAGGCCTGACAGAGCATTCTTAAACTGCTTATTCTGATTTTCCTCAAAATCCCTGAGCAGACGCCGATCCAGCGTCTCCCGGTCCAAGGCCGGTTTCAGATCCAGGCGCAAGAGAACATTCTTCTCCTTTGCAGGTTTGTAAAAGCTGCTGGCGGACAGAATCAGAGGACCGCTGACTCCCGTGTGGGTAAACAGCATTTCCCCAAAGCCCTCATAGACCCTTTTGCCGCCGCAGTTAAGCTCCAGAGACACATTTTTCAGGGAAAGCCCCGCAAGCCGCCCGCACCAGGCTTCCCTGATCCGGAAGGGCACCAGCGCGGGAGTGCATTCTGTCACCAGATGCCCGCAGCCACGGGCAAACCTGTATCCGTCTCCGGTGGAGCCGGTGGAGGGATAGGACAGGCCTCCCGTACAGACAATCACCCGATCCGCCGAAAGCTCCCGCCCGTCCGAAAGCTTCACTCCCCGGATCCGGGCAGCGGCCTTTTGCTTCTCCTTTTTTCCGCCCCGCTCCCGGACTTTGGATGGCCTGTCCTGCGTCTTCGGCGCTTCTGCCTCCAGCGTTTCTGTCTCCAGAGCTTCCGTGACCAGAGCTTCCGTGATCAGCCCCTTTGCCTCTGTTCCCAGCAGAATTTCCACTCCGCGTTTTTTCAGCTCCCTTCCAAAGGCGGCGATCACATCCGAAGAATGATCCGACACGGGAAAAACCCGGTCTCCCCTTTCCGTCTTCAAAGGGCATCCCGCCCGGACCAGCCATTCCATAACGGCTTGATTGTCAAAGCTATGATATGCGCTGTATAAAAATTTGCCGTTGGTACAGACGTTGGCAAAAAAGGTTTCCGGCCCTGCGGCATTGGTCACATTACAGCGGCCTTTTCCGGTAATAAACAGCTTTTTCCCAATCTTTTCGTTCTTTTCCAACAGCAAAACACGGGCTCCGCTCTCCGCCGCAGACACAGCGGCCATCATTCCCGCGGCGCCGCCCCCGATAACAATCACTCTCTTCATTCCGGTTCCCTTCTCAAAGAATAATTCAGGATCGGTTCATCATCAATAAAATTGATCTCATCATTCAAATAGACCTGATAATTATTCCAGGTTTCCTCCAGCATTTCAAGGTTTTTCTGCACCTCCCGGGGACACCTCAGACACAGCGCCACCACCAGAGCGTTAATCACGCTTAAGGGCGCCACCAGGGAATCCACAATAGACACCATATCGCTTCTGGCCAGCAGGTGGCAGGAGGAATACAGATTCATGGGCGAATTTACGGAATCTGTTACCGCAATCACCCGGGCGTTTCTGTCGCTGGCAAATTCCATGGCCTTTAAGGTTCTCATGGAATACCGGGGAAAGCTGATTCCCACGAAGCAATCTCTGCAGCCGATGCGGATCATCTGTTCAAAGGTCTCGCTGATGCTGGTGGTTTTCAGCAAATGTACGCCGCCCCGGATCATATTCAGGTAAAAATGCAGGAAGCCTGCCAGGGGCTCATTGCTGCGCAGTCCCATGATATATACGTTGTCTGCCTTCATCAGAATTTCCACCGCCGCCTCAAAGGCCGCCGCATCCAGATGCTCCATAGTATAATGAAGCTTCTCCATATCAGCCGTCATCACGGAGGTCAACAGCTCCGACTGGGAGCTGTTTCCATATTTAGCGTCTATTTCGCGAATACTGTTCAGCCTGCCGCGGACCCGTTCCTCCAAAGCCTTCTGAAACTCCGGATAGCCGGCATAGCCGATCCGGGCGGCAAACCTCACCACCGTGGATTCACTGATTCCCAGGGCTTCTCCCAGCTTTGCAGCCGTCATAAATACGGCCTGATCCATATGCTCCAGAATAAATTCCGCAATAGCCTTCTGATTTTTACTCATACCCGCATACTGCCCGGAAATCCGATCCGCCACATCACGCTGTTCTTCCATATATACCCTTGCACCTCTATGCCCGCCGGAATGGCTTTTTGATGATCCACGAAAATTCATTGCTTGTAATTTTAATGGGGAACTCCATGTTTGTCAAGAAAAACAGCCTTTTCCGGAATCATTCCGAAAAAGGCCGTTGCTTTTCACGGGTAGGGGCCGCGAGGTGTTTTTCATAGCCGGTCTCCACGCAGCCAATCCTGATACTCCTCAGTCTCCTTTAAGTTCTCATAGGAATCATCCGCCACGATCCCGCCTTCTTTCATCATAATAATCCGGTCAAAAAATTTCAGACTCCCCGGATCATGTGTGATTAGGATTACCGTGTTGAAATCCTTTATTATATTTTGTATTACCGATTCCTGTTTCACAGGGTCAATGAAACTCGTCACCTCGTCTCCAAACAAGAAATCTGCCTTCTTACAATATCCGCGCAGGATGCTGACAATCTGCTTCTGCCCGTCCGAAAGCTCATCTTTCATTTTGCTCCCGATTTCTCTAAATGCCGGATACAGAAAATGATTTTCTATGTCTATACAGTCTTTTTTCCTACAGGAGCTTCTGACGTTCTCAAGGGCAGTCCCGTTGAACAGTTGATGGGATGATGGTATGTATGCACTTATGTCGGCCAGACTGTCCGGCAAATAACGCATCTCTCCCTCAAAGTCCCCTTCGTACATGCCCAGCATCGTCTTTAGTAATGTAGTCTTCCCACTTCCGTTACTGCCGATTATCGCAACTTTCTCTCCTGTGTTAATTGTCAGATCTATATTGTTCAGGATTGTCTTTCCATTTATTCTGACTTTCACATCCGCCAACTGGATTGGCCTGCAAGAGCCCTCCGCAGAAGCCTTTCTGCTCACACTCTCCGTCACATCATAGTATCTATTAATTGGAACAGTCTGACCAGGCAGCCCGATGATAACTGTCCTGACTCCCTCCATCTGCCGTATCAGGTTGTCATAGATAGTCGGAAGTGCGCTTATCACACCCGCCGTCACAAGCCCTGCCGCCCTCATGGCCCCTCCAAATAACAGCAGTCCTGCCTTTCCCAGCAGAGCAGTCATATCGTGAACAGCCTGATACAGACCTGCATACAGGGCCTGCCTGAAGCCGACTTTAAACATCTCGTCACGCTGCCCCTGGTACTCCTTCCAAATATATTCATTCAGGGAATTCATATCATAAAACTCTATCTTTGTAACCAGTTCCCTCGTGACCACCTCTTTCCTGCCATATGCCTCCTGCATCTCTTTGTTCAGCTTTGTCTCCGTCTTCAGCTGAAGCTTTGTGAGAAATACGATGATACAAAATACCGCCAGAATGACAAGCCAGCTTTCCCAGCTCATTCTGCTGAGCAGAAACGAAAAGCAGATACATGTTATGATCTTTGCAAGCAAGCTGCAGGGAGACAAGGACAAGGAAAAACTCATTCTGGAGCATTCGCCCACTCTATTTACCAGTTCTCCGTTTTCATATCTTGCCTTGAGGCTGCCCTGAGGCAACGGAACCAGCTGTCCAATCAGCTTCATATTACTCTTCTCCCTGATCAAGTCTGCCCATGGATCAAGGTACACCTGCAGCAAATATAACAAAACCGCATTCAAAACGGTTATTCCAATGACACCTGCCAGCGAGAGGTACACCTCCCTTAAGTCGCCTTTTTCCAGAGAATCAAATATCCAGGTCATTGTCACGGCTTGGGTAACAGGCGTCAGAAAGCGTATCAGAAAAAATATGATGAGGCTTGCGAACAAAATCCCTGCGGAATCCTTGAATGCAAGCTTCCATAAATCAATCACTCTATGTAATGTTTTCTTCATTTCTTTCTGCAGTCCTTTCGTTTTCAGCTAGTTAATCACCTGTATCCTGCAGCTTTTCAGCTCGTATATCCTGTCCGCATACCGATTGAATGATTCTCTGTGGCTGACTGCTATCACAATGATACTATCTTCCTTTGCTATGGCCCTTAGTTCCTCCATCACCCTTTCCTCGGACGTGGGGGTCATATGAGATGTACTCTCGTCCAGCAGTATGACCTTATATTTATGGTAAAAAACACGGGCAAAAGCTATCTTCTGCGCCTCGCCGTCCGAAATACTGTTTCTGTCAATCACCTGATGCCTTGAAAAATCCATCAACCCGGCTCTCCTCAGCGCATCGGCGAATCTTGCCGCGTCAAACTCATCATTCAGGATTATATTCTTTTCAAAGCTTCCCGGAATGATCTGCGGTTCGGAGTCCATATAATAAATTTGTCTCCAATAGCTCTTTCTGTCCGTGTCGCTGCAACCATTTGTCAGGCATAGTTCATTGCCTTTCCCATCCACGATTCCTATCGCCCCTTCTTCAATTGGAATCAGCAACGCGCAGATCCTAAGCAGGGTACTTTTTCCCGAACCGTTTTCGCCCGTAATTGTCGCGATCTGCCCTTCCCTGAATTCCAGGGAGACTTTATCCAGCACATTCTCTTCTCCATTATAGGAAAAGCTCACATGCTCCACCCTGATTGCGTCTGCCAGTATTTCACGACCTTCATCCTCATCCGAATCCTGGAAACTGTCAAAAACAAAATAGGAGTTCAGGAAGCCCTTAATTCCCTTGATGTTCCTGTAGTTCGTAATAAGACCAGGAATCTTGAAAAACCCTGTTGAAATACTGGGAACCACTATGACTAACGGCAGTATTTTACTGATGCCCTGAGCATCAACACCATATACAAGAATTCCTGTCACCACCATGAGCACTATACTGAAGATATTCCCAAACTGGGATATGAACTCAGCCAAAACAGCGATCTTATTGTATTTTACACGATTGTTTACTAACTCATCAGCATTGCTGCGATATCTTTCAAGCACAGCATCAGATTCCAGAAATCTTTCGATTTCCAGGTTTTCAATTCCCTCCCAGAGATTCCGGTACAGCTCGTTTCCGTATTTCGTAATGTCTTCCCGTAATTGGGGCAGTGCAGACATCCTGCCCTTAAGTATCACCGCCAAAAGAACTGCGATGAATGCCACAACGATAAGGGAATACGGCGTGATCGTTGCTGCATAAAGCACGGAGGCCCCTATCATCACCCCCACCCTCAGTGTCTCACTGACAGTGGAAAAATACAATGAATTGTATTCCGGCAATGTCTTTGTCAGCACTGCCTGCATTTCGTCTTTCTTGATCCTGTTCTTGTACCTGATCCGAAAGAAGTAGCTATAGACTTTGTCCTCAACATAATAAGCGGTTTTCTTTGTTCTGAAAAAGGCGTTTATCCTGTTTACAAGGGACAACAATATCAATCCCAGAGATACACCAACAAAAACAATCAACTCATGTATCATGATTTCATAGCTTTGCTGGTAAATAATCGTTGACAGAATTCTGCTCAGCACCTCAGCAATTATCACACTGAATGCAATGGCGTGCAGCATCTCTATGAAATAGCTGCTCCATAAATATATTCTTAAATCTTTCCTGGCATCTCTCATCAGATTGTCGAAATTCATTTCGTTTCCCCATTGAATGCGGAAGGCGGGTAATGCCTCGCCAACATCACCCGCCTTCTATTCATACTTTTGTTTTTATACAGGATATGTTATACAGGATATGCTCCATTTTTTGTGTCGGCCTGGGTCATATCCACCTTCTCCTGCTGTGCCTGGCGATATTTGAAGAAGTCGGTTGCCACCTGAGGGAACAATGCATAGGACAAAACATCCTCGTCCTGCTGTTTCCACTCCTTCATCTCGCCCTCCAGCTTGCTCATCTCATTTTCCAGCATATCCGCATAGCGGCAGGTGATTCTCTCCTCGCCGGGAATAACCTTGTCGATGATTTCCTGGTTCATAGGCTTGATGGTCTGTCCGTACTCGCCGCGAAGCACCGCTTTGGTCTCCTTGGTAGCCATCTTGTACCTTTCGCCCATCAGCACGTTGAACACTGCCTGTGTTCCCACGATCTGGGAGGAAGGTGTTACCAGAGGCGGCTCACCCAGATCCTTACGCACCTCGGGAATCTCCTTCAGCACATCATAATATCTGTCCTCGGCATTCTGCTCCTTCAGCTGGCTTACCATGTTGGAAAGCATTCCGCCGGGCACCTGATACAGCAGTGTCTTGATATCCACACCCATCACCTTGGGATTCAGCAGGCCGCTCTTTAAGCACTCATCCCTGTAAGGACGGAAGTAATCTGCAATCTCCGCCAGCAGATTCTGGTCAAAGCCGGTATCATAAGGCGTACCCCGGAAGGTCTCCACCATAACCTCCGTAGCAGGCTGGGAGGTTCCCAGCGCGAAGGGACTCATGGCTGTATCGATCACGTCCACGCCGGCCTCTACTGCCTTCAGATATGTCATGCTGGCCACACCGGAGGTATAGTGGGTGTGCAGCTGGATAGGAAGCTTTGTATTTTCTTTCATGGCCTTGATCAGCTCGGAAGCCTTATAAGGCACCAGCAGACCTGCCATATCCTTGATACAGATGGAATCTGCACCCATCTCCTCAATTTTTTTGGCAGTACTTGCCCAATATTCCAGCGTATAGGCATCACCCAGGGTATAGGACAGTGCAATCTGAGCATGGCCTCTGCCTTCCTGCTGTTTCATTCTGTTGGTGGCGTTTACGGCCTCCTGCAGGTTGCGCAGGTCATTCAGACAGTCAAAAATACGGATAATATCGATACCGTTTGCAATGGACTTCTGCACAAAGGCATCTACAACGTCATCTGCGTAAGGTCTGTAGCCCAGAATATTCTGACCGCGGAACAGCATCTGCAGCTTGGTCTTTTTGAAGCCGTCGCGCAGCTTGCGGAGTCTGTCCCAGGGATCCTCCTTCAGGAAGCGAAGGGATGCGTCAAAGGTGGCACCGCCCCAGCACTCCACGGAATGATAGCCGACCTGATCCATCTTTTCCACAATGGGAAGCATAAAATCCGTTGGCATTCTTGTGGCAATCAGAGACTGGTGGGCGTCACGCAGTATGGTTTCCGTAATTTTGATCGGTTTCTTTGCTTGTTCTGACATTTACGAATTTCCTCCAATTTTATTAATCTGCAAGTCTCACTGTATAAGTCCAAATCAGGAAAACGCTGATCTAACCGGCGCTTCCCTGGCTTAGAAGACCCCGAAAATAGCCATAAAGGTACCGGCCGCCACAGCCGTTCCGATAACGCCCGCCACATTGGGACCCATGGCATGCATCAGCAGGAAGTTGGTGGGATCCGCCTCGGCGCCCACCTTCTGAGACACTCTTGCGGCCATGGGAACGGCAGACACACCCGCCGAACCGATCAAAGGATTCACCTTTCCCTTGGTCAGCACGCACATCAGCTTACCAAAGAGCACACCGGCCGCAGTGCCGAACATAAAGGCAATCAGCCCCAAACCTACAATCTTCAGGGTATCCCAGTTCAGAAATGCCTCTGCGCTGGTAGTAGCGCCTACAGATGTACCCAGCAGAATTACCACAATGTACATCAGGGCATTGGATGCCGTTTCTGTCAGCTGTCTCACCACGCCGGATTCCCTGAACAGGTTGCCCAGCATCAGCATACCCACCAGGGGAGCAGTGGTAGGAAGAATCAGACATACCACGATGGTTACGATGATGGGGAACAGAATCTTCTCCAGCTTGCTCACAGGCCGAAGCTGTCCCATCTTGATCTTTCTCTCCTTCTCGGTGGTAAAAAGCTTCATAATAGGCGGCTGGATAATAGGCACCAGCGACATATAGGAATAGGCTGCCACCGCAATGGGTCCCAGAATAGCCGTCTGTCCCAGCTTGCCCGCCAGGAAAATGGATGTAGGGCCGTCGGCGCCGCCGATGATGGAAATGGCCGCGGCAGCCATATCGTTAAAGCCCAGAAAGATTGCGCCGAAGTAAGCGGCAAAAATACCGAACTGCGCAGCGGCACCCAGCAAAAAGCTCCTGGGATTGGCGATCAGCGGTCCGAAGTCCGTCATGGCGCCCACACCCATAAAGATCAGGGAGGGCAGAATCGCCAGTTCGTCCAATTTATAGAAATAATACAGCAGACCGCCCACCCCGTTGGCAGCGTCCTCTGCATGAAGCATAATGTCAGGATAAATATTCACTAACAGCATGCCAAAGGCTATCGGAGTTAAAAGCAGAGGCTCAAACTCATGACGGATAGCCAGATAAAGGAAAAAGCACGCAACTCCTATCATCAGGTAGTTTCCCCAGGTCAGATTGAAGAACGCTGTCTGATGAAGCAGATTGCTTAGCGTTGAAGCTACATATTCCATTGGTTGACCTCCTGTTGTCTCTATAGCAAAATGGTTTTACCGCATCCGGTCAGTTCATGGTTGCAAGTAAAGCCCCTGCCTCAACAGCGTCGCCCACGGAGACATCGATGCTGGCCACGGTTCCATCCTGGGGCGCCACCACGGGGATTTCCATCTTCATGGCCTCCAGGATCACCACGGCATCTCCTGCCTTCACTGCCTGGCCCACACTTGCCTCCACCTTGAACACCTTGCCTGCCGCACCTGCTTCGATTCTCACGCCGCCTGCCGCGCCTGCCGCCTTGGGAGCCGCCACAGGAGCTGCAGCCTTGGGCGCTGCGGGAGCCTTGGGAGCTCTGGGAGCCGCAGGAGCGCCTGTGGATGCTCCCTCTTCCACTACTACGTCATATACATTTCCGTTTACGGTGATGGTATAATTTTTCATTTCTTCATTCCTCCATTTTATGAATATCTTCTTCTGATAGAACGTACTACAAATCCATCGGCGGACGCAGCTCCCTCGCTTGCCGCTATAGCTGCCGCAATCACTGCTGCCAGCTCCAGGTCGTCCGTCTCGTCCGCACTGCTCTCCTGCGCGGCAATCTGATTCAGCGCCTTGTCAACGCCTGTGCCTGTATCCTGCGCCGTCTTTGCCGCCTTCCGGGCTTCCGATTTTGCCTGAAGCTTGGGAATCACGCCGAAGCAGGAAATAATCAGGCTGATCAGGATCAGAACTACAAAAACCGTTCCCATGCCGATCAATGTATTCAACGCCGCCCTGCCCATCAGCTCTCCCATGGAGGACACAGGGTTTAATGCCGCCGATTCCAGCTTCATAAACAAATCGTTGGAAAAAATGACCTCTGCAACGGCATTTTTCTTCTCGCCGAAAACCTCTACCTCCACGATGATCTGATCTCCGTCGATCTTGGCAGACACTTCGCCGGTTCCGGTAAAGTCTCCCATGGACTTGGCCGCGGAATGGAAAGATTCAATGGCTGTGGTGAACGCATAACCGTCAACATTGAATCCATACTGATCCCCCATCACATACTCGATCTCTTCCAGTGTTCTTTCCGAGAATATCTCCGCCACCTCATCATCCATAAACTGAGCTAGAAACGGCACCATCTGAGACGAAGCCAGGTTCTTTGCAAGATCCACCTTCTGCTGCTGAAAGGCTGTCAGGGTCTCCCCCTCTCCGCAGGCGGTCAGTCCGAAGATGCAGGCAATCATGCACACCAAAGCTAAAAGTTTCTTCTTCATCTTACTATAATCACCCTTTCTATACTGTTCCGTGCTTTTTTGCGGGACGATCCTCACTCTTGGTAAAGAGCATCTCAAAGGCTCCTATCACATACTTTCTGGTGTCGGCGGCCTCCACGATCTGATCCACATATCCTCTCCTGGCAGCGCCGGCAGTACTCAGCTTCAGCGCCTCATATTCCGCCGCCTTCTCATTGATCACATCGGCTCCCTGACCCTCATACATGATCTTGGCCGCCAGCTTTCCGTCCATGGTGCCGATCTGGGCATCCGGCCAGGCCATGGTAATATCCGCGCCGATAGCCTTTGAATTCATGGCGATTCCGGCGGTTCCCAGCGCCTTGCCGATCACTACGTTAACCTTGGGAACGGTGGCGTTTGCAAAGGCGTATGTAAGCCTTGCAGCAGCCCTGGCAATTCCCTTTTCGGAGCACATATCAGCCTTGTAGCCCTTTACGTTGGTCAGCGTCAGTACCGGAATCTCAAAGGCATCGCAGAAATTCACGAAATCCGCCGCCTTCTCGCAGCCCTGGCAGGACAGCACCGCATCCAGCTTCTCCACGGTTTTGCCCTCCTCGTCACAGATCTCGCTGCGGTTGGCCACCGCCCCCACAGTGACGCCGTCCAGCTTCAAAAAGCCCACCGTCATATCCCTGCCGTAATCTGCCTTCACCTCAAAGAAATCATTGTTGTCCGCCAGAATGGAAAGGGCGATAGCCGTATCTCCCACACATCCTGCCAGCTCCGGATTCACACGATTCAGATCGTCGGCACACTCCACAATGTCGCTGCCCTCGCTGCTGTTGGAGGGAAGGAAGGCGATCAGCGCCCGGATCTTTTCCAGAATCTGGGCTTCATCCGCGGCCACATCCACAAGGCCGCTCTCCTGGGACTGAAATGCAGCGGAGGAAGAATCACATTTCGTAATCACATTGCCATCCAGCGCGTTGGGCGCGTTCACAAACAGCTTACCGTTTTTTTCCTCCATAAAGGTAAAATCCGTCATGGCAGGGAAAAGAGCCAGACCGCCGCCGCAGCTGCCCAGAACAGCCGTGATCTGGGGAATAACGCCCGAAGCACAGGCCTGCTTGCCGTAGATCGTCCCAAAGGCATTCAGCGCATCCGTGGCCTCCTGAAGCCTTAAGCCCGCGGAATCGATCAGCCCGATAACGGGAGAACCCGTCTTCATCGCCAGATCGTAGAGCCCGGCAATCTTCCTTGCATGCATCTCGCCCACGCTTCCGTTCATCACGGACGCATCCTGGCTGTATACATACACAGGCTTGCCGTGAATAACTCCATAACCGGTAATACACCCGTCCGAAGGAGTTTCATCTGGTTTCATATTGAAATCAGTGGCTCTTGCCGTCACAAGAGCGCCAATTTCAACGAAACTGTTGTCATCGAGTAAAGCGTTGATTCTTTGACTCGCTTTTGAAGTAGTACTCATGCTTTCAGTCCTCCATTTATATGATATAAATACAAACATATCAGTATCTGCCCGGAAAACGCCGGCAGTTACGTGGATCGACAACGGCGCCGCATCCGTCTTTTTCAAAGGTGCCCAAAGACAAATGCCCCCATCATCAATTTCTGTAGTAGTATACCACAAAAAATGCAATCCGCATAGAACGAATTGCATTTTTTATGATTATTTTTTACATTTCAATTGTAACCTGCATGGTGCCGTCCGCAACATCGTTCCTTCCTGCAGTTTACATTGTAAACAGCTTAAGCATCATGGAATCGTCATTCATTTTCTTCCGCATCATTCCCATCTGATAATCCTCCAGCAGCTTTTTCTTCTGCTTCTCCGAAACGGCCTTGGGAATATCCAGATCCTCAATGCGGCTCTGGGAGCCGATCAGCTCCTGGGAGGCTCTCTTATTGTAATTGTAGGCGTGCTCCAGGCTGTTGGTCATAGCCCCGGTGCGGCTTCTGGAAGCGCTGATCTTCTCGATAGCGGCATCAATGGCGCTAAGGTCAATGTCGCCCATGATGCTGTAATTGCTGAGTCCCAGCGATTTCAGCGTCACATTTTCC
Organism: uncultured Lachnospiraceae bacterium; assembly: GCA_947177445.1. Lineage (GTDB taxonomy): Bacteria > Bacillota > Clostridia > Lachnospirales > Lachnospiraceae > Acetatifactor. Next base: position 32,132 of record CAMWUL010000032.1, read on the forward strand.
ATCTGAAGCTTCATGCCTGTGCCGTCCGGATTGGATGCAATGTGCATATCCGCCATACTGCCGTCCAAAAGCCTCATCTGGTTGTACTGGGTGGCAACTGCCGTATGTCCGATTCCCTCCAGAAGCTGATCCACCTCATTCTGCATCATCTTCCTGTCGGAATCGCTGTACAGCCCGTTCATGGACCGGATGCTCAGCTCCCGGACTCTCTGAAGGGAATCCGTCATGGTTCCCAGGGCACCGTCCTTGATATTGGCCACGCCAATACCGTCCTTCACATTGGAAGCGCCCACCTCCAGACCGTTGCTTTGCTGCTGTAATCTGTTTACGATGGAAAGCCCCGCCGCGTCATCTGCCGCCGACTGGATCCTCTTTCCGCTGGCTATCTTTCCATAAATGGAATTCATCTGGCCTATTGCCGATATATTCATACTCATAACCTCTGCCCCCTTCTCGCGGACATCCGCATAATTTCCGGATGGATATGTAAGTACAGTATACAACAACTGCGCTGTGGATTCAAGGGGTTTTTGGTAAAAAAAAGCAGTTCAGGATCTGACGCATGCACCATTCCAGGTCGATCCGCTCCACGGTGTCCGCAGTCACAATGGCATCCTGCTTATACACCGTATCACCCACCATATAGTCGATGGTTCCCACCTGCGTCCCCCTCTCCACAGGAGCCGTCAGTTCCTTTTTTACGCTGTATCTCACCCGGATTTCCTCATCGTCCCTCAGCAAAAGGCCCTCTTCCCACTCCGGCCCGCCGTCCTCTCTCGCCTTTTCAATAATGTGCAGCCCTGTATAGGCCTTCTGTCCAAGCTGCTGTGTCTGTCCCTCTCCCACGGGAATCTCCCCCAAAAGCTCTTCGTCGAAGGCGATCCCCTCCTCCGAAAAGCTTCTGTAAAAGAAATGCTCGATGCCGTACTGCATCAGCTCCCTGGTGTCGCTCCATTTATAATTTTTGTTGTTGGGCCAGCCGCAGGCAAGCAGGGCTACCACAAAGGTTCTGTTATCCCGGACCAGTGATCCCACATAGCAATACCCCGCCTTATTGGTAAATCCCGTCTTCCCCGACAGAGCTCCGTCCATCATATTCAAAAAGGCGTTGTGGTTGACGCAGGAAAAGCTCCTTCCGTTCGCCCCGAAGCCGTAGCTTTCCGTCCTTGTTATTTTTAAAAAGTCCTCCTTCCTGGGGGATTCCAGGATACAGTAGGACATGATCCTGGCCAGCTCCGCCGCCGTAGTGCAGTGCTCCTTCTGCACCACGGTGCCGTCCTCCAGCGTATACTCCTGGGTGGCGTCCAGACCGTTGGGAGTGATAAACCATGTGTTTTGACAGCCCAGTCCCCGGGCTTTCTCGTTCATCAGCATGGCAAAAGCCGCCACCGCCTGACCGCTGTCCTGGGCGGTATATTCCGCCACGGATTTGTCCGCCGGCTCACCTGTCAGATATTTCCGTCCCACATGCTCCGCCAGGGCCACCGCGGAATCGTTATGAGACTCCAGCATCAGAGAATACAGCAGATCCCGCACGGTGTACTGTTCTCCCTTTTGAATGTACAGCTTCACCTTGGGCATACTGGCCGCATAGGCGGACACCTCCAGCGTTTCATCCAGATCCGCGTTTTCCAGAACAATGATGCAGGTCATGATCTTTGTGGTGCTGGCCATGGCCATAGGCTCCTCGGCATTTTTTTCAAAAAGAATCCTGCCGGAGTCCGCATCCATCAGCACCGCCGCCGTGGCATAAAGAGAAATGTCCGCCTCCGGCGCCGGCGGAAAGTAATCCTCCTCCTTCCAGGCCGCTCCGCCCTGAGCATCGCCGGTCAGCGTCGGCAGTACTGCTCCTGCTGCAGCCAAAAAAAGAGCGCAAAAAAGACCCCATATCCATTTTTTCATCCGCATTTTCCAACCTTGAAAATCGGCTTTCTACCAGTATATGAGGTCGTCTCTGTGATTTATGTCCCTTTCCCCCGGATGACTTTCCTTACAAGCGGAGCTGCCTGCAGATTTAAATGTCCAGCTGAAGCTGTACCTCCGCCTCCGCCTGCTGCTTGAATTCCTCCAGCTGAACCGGATTCAGCTCCGGCAGCTCCTCCAGGCTGCCCACGCCGAAGCATCGCAGAAACTGCTCCGTAGTACCGAAAAGAAGGGGCCTTCCGGGCGCATCCAGCCTGCCCAGCTCTGATATCAGATCGTATTCCAGAAGCTTATTAATGGCATGGTCGCAGCTCACCCCCCTGATCCGCTCGATCTCTACTCTGGTGATAGGCTGCCTGTAGGCAATGATGGAAAGGGTTTCCAGCACGGTTTCCGTCAGCGTCATCTTTCGGGGCGCCTTTGCAATCCGGATCAAATACTCATACATCTGCGCTTTGGTGCAAAGCTGCACCGCATTTTCAAAATATGTAAGACCGATACCGCGCTCTTCGCTCTGAAAGGTCTCCTCCATTTCCTTAAGAATCTCCTTCGTGGTCTTAACATCCTCCTCGATCACATCCGCCAGTCTGCTGATCTCCACAGACTCACCCATCGTGAAAAGCACCGCTTCGATCACCGCCATGGCCTTTTGTCTCTCCATAATATCCTTCCCTCTCCAGTCATATGCCTGTCTCGTAAAGTCTCTCCGCACCCGTTTTTTAGAGAGCTTTGTTTCACAGGTTTGAAGTAATGATAATATCGTCAAAAATACTTTCCTGGCAGATACTGATTTTTCCTGTCTTCATCAGCTCCAGAATAATCAAAAAGGTGACGATGATCTCCATCCTGCTGGACTGCTTTTCCAGAAGCCTCCGGAAACTGAAGCTCTTATGCTCCCTGGCGTAAGCCTCCACATACAGTGTCTTGGCATCCATATCGATCTCATCCTTTTCAATATTTCCGTAGCGGCTCCGGATGGGATCGATTTTATCCTCCTGTCTGCGGACGATGGACTTAAATATCTCATGGAGCTTTGTCAGCGTCATATCCCCCACCAGCTCTTCGTAATTCACAGGCTGGCGGTAGGCGGCCACCTCCGGAGGCAGCCGCTGTTCCCGATACAGCGTCCGGGCCGCGTCCACCTGACGGTCCCTCAGCTCCAGAGACATATATTTGTACATTTTATATTCCAACAGCTTCTGCACCAGCTCCGCCCTGGGATCCTCCTCTTCCCCCTCTTCGTTTACTTCCTTGGGCAGCAGCATCCGGCATTTGATATCAATCAGCGTGGCTGCCATCACAAGGAACTCGCTCATCACGTTCATATCGCTGGTTTCCATCTGTTTGATGTACTCCAGATATTGTTCCGTAATTTCCACGATAGGAATGTCATAAATATCAACCTTGTTTTTGTCGATCAGGTGGAGCAGAAGGTCCAGGGGGCCTTCAAACACCTCCAGCTTTACCGGTATCGCCATTTCAGCATCCTCTCTCCCACCGTTTTTCACCCGAACAGATTTCAGGCCGGACTTCGGCGTTCAGTTTTTTATTGTACAGGTTTTTGGACGCTATTTCAAGAAAGAACGTTTGTTTTTCTTCGCAAATAGTAACTCCTACGTTACTCTTCATGGGTAGGGGCCGCGAGGTGTTTTTGTGCGCTGTTTGCACAAAAACCCGAGACAGCACGCGCTGGGCATCATGTTGCTTTGAACGGCGAAGCCGTGAAAAGTAACACTCCTACTCCGTGAACGATGAACGAAAATTACTAAAACTTCCCGCCCGGGCCGCCGCTTTAAGCCATTTTTGCAGAACCTTCAAATCAGTTTCGTTGTTAATGCGGCAGCAAATGTCCTCCGGAACATCTCCCAATTCCTCCAGCAGGTCAAATATCACCTGTCTGCTCCGCCTTAAGTCTCCTAATGCCTCCCCTTCTGCTCTTCCTTCCGCTCTTCCTTCTGCTCTTCCCTTTTCCTCCCCCTCCATCCGCACATAGTCCTCTCTGGCCCACCGGTCCCTGACCTCCTTCAGATGGGCCTCATACAAAGCCCGCAGTC
>CAMWUL010000033.1 GCA_947177445.1 uncultured Lachnospiraceae bacterium
ATTCCGACTGGCTTATGACGGCCTGTATGGCCGGCGATGCGGCTACCTGAGGTGAATTGGCCGCATTGATGTTAGAAGGTCCCTGGCCCCGCTCTATAAACCGAAGGGTTTGATTTTCCTCGTTTGTAATCCATGCGGCAAGCTTCCCTGCCCACTCCGTATGCTCCGAATAGGCATTGACTCCCACCATCTTATATCCTGCGAACGACGCCATCTGAACCTGGCGGCCCGCACAGGTATAGGAGGGCAGCTTGACCGCGCCGTAGTTTCTCCCCCAGGCCTTCTCCACTGTATTGGCGTTCCACACCCCGGAAATGCCGGCTATCACATCGCCGTTTTTCACGCCCTCCACAAACTCTGTATCCGTAACGCTCATAAATGCAGGACTGGACGAAATATCCAGCAATGCCCTCGCCACATCAATTCCCCTGACAGCCGTGTCTGTGGCATTCCAATTGCAATAGTTGGATACTCCGTCATCATTCATACCCAGTTCCATGCCTGTCTGTCCGAAAAACGAGTAAAGGTACCAGCCTGAAGTCCAATCCATCGTCACTTTTCGCTCTGCCGCCGCAGCTTTTTCCAGAATTGCATCCAGCGTCTTTACATCCTCTTCGCTGAAATAAGCTTTATTGTAATAAAGAAAATAGCCGTTGTCCGCCGTCATGGGATACGCATATATTCTGTCATTTACAGATGCCGCCTGCCAGGCTCCTTCCACATTGGACGCCCGGATTCCGTCCTCGTCCTCCGCTCTGACCAGCAATCCCGCCGCAACCAGCACCCTCAGCTGATCATCCGCAAAGGCAAACACATCCGCACCGCCCTCGGGGTCTTCCAGCAGCCGGTCCTTACACTGTGATTCTCCCACAAATTCCAGCGTTATGTCAAATTCAGCTTCCTCTGCATATTCCTGCCGGAACCCTTCTATCATCTGGTTCAGCAGCGCCTCATCCTCTTCCGCGCCCCACAGCGTCAGTTCTATCACATTTCCTGCCCCCTGCGCCGATACATCCGTCTCTGCGGTCTTTCCCGCTTTGCCTGCAGAGCCTCCCCCCGCTGTCTCTCTCTGTGCATCCCCGCAGCCTGCCAGCAGCCCCGACAACAGAATTAACGCCGATAAAACAATTCCTGCTTTTCTCTTCATGGCCAAGTCCTCTTTTAAAGTTCCAAAATCCTTCTTCAGCAGAATTCATTATACCAAAAATTGCTATAATATCAATTCAGAAAAATCGGGTTCGTCCAGGCTCTCCTCCCCTGGCCGTCCACCACCGAAGCCCGGATATAATGATATTTCCAGGGCAGCTCCAGCTCTGCATGAGTCATCCTCTTCCCACGGAAAACTTTCGTGGGCTGACAGCCGGATAGAAATTGAATACTGCTGCAGGGACTGCAGTCCAGACATACCGTCCCTTCCTCCACATAGAAATCCTTGATCACCGGGCCGCAGGATGAGTAAAAACGCCCCTCCTTCAGCGCCGCCAGAATCTCTGTCACCGTATTGCCGCTTCTCACCATCACCCAGCCCTTACAGCAGTCTTCCAGGCTGCGGGCATCATCCACAGCCACCCCGAAGATCCTGTGTCCCTGCTCCAGAAGCTCATCCCAGTATGCAGCGTTTGTATCCATGCCATACTCTCTGGCGCTGGCGGAATTCCATACTTCTATGGCAAAATTCCCGTTCATTTTCTCAAAATAGCGCACGGGAGTCCCACTCCACTGGGGATGACAATAGATCGTCAGGTTATTGTTTTCATGAAACCAGTCCAAATACGGCTGGTAACCCTCCTGCCCTGTTACCTCCCCCGACGCAAACCGCTGATCCTGACGGATACCATTGGTTCCGTCGTCCGGCCCAATGGACACCGTGTGAAAACAGCGAAAACCATAGTCCTCCTTTTCCCATCCTCCCTCAAAGGTAGCGTCAAACTCCATACCGGGAATAATCGTAATCCTGCCTTCCGGCACATAGTTTTTCCGGTTATAAAACCGTATGTCTGTCAATGCCAGAAAATCATACCCGCTTTCCGCATACAGGGCAATGATTTCCTCCGGCGCAGCGATTCCATCCGAGCGCGTGGTATGACAATGAAGCCCCCCTTTAAGCATCCTTTGCCTTCCGGCAAATGCCGCCTGTCTGATACGCATATGCTTATCCTCCATCTCTATGCATATCGTACACCTTTTTGGCAATATAATCAATAGGACTAATTTTCTATCTTATCATTTTTTCTACATTTTTTTACACATACCGGTCTGTGCCATCACCTTCTCTCCAATGTAGTCCTCTGCCATTGTCTTTACCTCTCGCTCACCACTTGGAAGATGTAAAATTTCAGATAATAGGACTGATCCGCCGCCCAGAGAATGGGATGATCCGCGCTTTGAGTACGAAATTCCACCTGGCGGAGACGCTTATGAGCCCCTGCCGCCGCCTCTCTGATAGTCTTGGAAAACAGCTCCGGCTCCATAAAATGAGAACAGGAGCAGGTGGCAAGATAGCCTCCGTCACGAATCAGTTTCATCCCCCGCAGATTGATCTCCCGATAGCCCTTCACCGCATTTTTCACAGAGCTCCTGGACTTCGTGAACGCGGGCGGATCCAGAATCACCACATCAAATTTTTCCCCTGCCGCTTCCAAAGCAGGCAGTAGTTCAAATACATCCGCACACTTAAAAATGACCTTCTCCTCCAGGCCGTTGAGCCTGGCGTTTTCCATAGCCTGTTCCACCGCCAGCCGGGAGGCATCCACTCCCAGCACGCTGTCGGCTCCGGCAATCCCTGCGTTCAGAGCAAAGGAACCGGTGTGAGTAAAGCAATCCAGCACCCTTGCGCCTCTGCAGATTCGGTGAATGGCCGCCCGATTATATTTTTGATCCAGGAAAAAGCCCGTCTTTTGTCCGTCCTTTACATCCACTATATACCTGACGCCGTTTTCCAGAATCTCCACCCGGGTGTCAAAGGGATCCCCGATATAGCCTTTGCTGCACTCCATTCCCTCCTGAAGCCGCACCTTGGCATCGCTCCGCTCATATATACCGCGGATCAGGATGCCGTCCTGCGCCAATATTTTCTTCAGCGCTTCCAAAATTGTCAGCTTCCACCGGTCAATCCCCAAAGCCAGGGACTCCACTACCAATACATCGGCAAACTTGTCCACCACAATGCCCGGCAGAAAATCCGCCTCCCCAAAGATCAGACGACAGCTGGCAGTATCCACGGTCTGCTTCCTGTATTCCCAGGCATCCCGGACTCGCTGTTCCATGAAACCGGCATCAATTACCGCATCCTTTTTCCTGAAAAGCATCCGCACCCGGATCTTTGACCTGGAATTAATAAACCCACTGCCCATAATGTAACCGTCAAAGTCCCGAACCTCAACCACATCCCCGTCTGCAAAACAACCTTCCACAGAGGCAATCTCGTTGTCATATATCCACATACCACCGGCCTTCAGCGCCCGGCCTTCCCCTTTTTTCAAAGTTACCGCCGCCCGAGCCCTGTTTATTTCCACCGCATTCATTTTTCCACCTCACCGGGCTGTCCCGCTTTCCCGTAATCCAAGGCACTATTTCCCTGTTCTATGCCGTTATATCCTTTATGTTCTTACGCCTTGCCTTTTTCCTTCTGCTTGGACAGGTAAATAGGGAAGCCCAGAACCATCCCGAAGGTAGCAAACAGGAAAACAAAGTACAGTGTAGCAACTGGAGAAGAAGTTTTAACGCCCTCAATATTGGCATACAGCTTTCCGTTGTACAGATAAACCTTCACCGCTCTCTCCGGCACATAAGAATAGCTGTCATGACAATTTTGCAGCTCATATATTTTGTCCTGATAGTTTACTGTAACCTCATAGGTATAATATGTACCGGATCCATTCCTCCCCCGATGGGTTATGGTCTCGGAGCTGTTCACAATAGCCTCCACCTCCTCATACTCCACCTGGGCAGAATTCATGGCAAACCACAAAGCCACTGTTACACCAAGGCTGGCCAGAGTCACCAATGTCAAAATAATCGCTTTCACTTTCATGTCGTTTCCTCCTCACAGGCTTACTGCCGTTTTTTCTAAAATAAAGTTACCACAAAACGCCGAATGAATCAACGACTAACAACATTACCATTCATGGCTTCGCCATAAATAATATCTATTTTTCACTTGACAAGCGGCTCTTTTTTTAATATGATTTTAATGTTGAAATCGATGCGTGGCTCAGCTTGGTAGAGCGCTGCGTTCGGGACGCAGAGGTCGCAGGTTCAAATCCTGTCGCATCGACTGCCAAAAGCCCGCTGGAAAAGCGGGCTTTTTGTTTTAGAATATAATCAGAATCCCGAGCTGCTGCCCTTCTTAAGCCTTTGGCTCAATCAGATATTTCCCGCCATCCATATCGATAATATATAGTGAACCTTTATCAACAAAAAATTGATCAATTGATGCGTCCAGTACAAACGTTCCGACTTTCTCCCATGCTGCTTGTCTATCATTTGATTGATACAGCAAATAGCTTCCGTCAGATTTTAAAAGAGCATATATGATGCCGTCATCTTCCTCAAAGACCGGAACATAACCATAGCTGCACGTGTCAATGCCAGTATCAACAGCTACGCTTGTCCACTGTTCACCACTGTCTGTGGTTTCGAACAAATAACCATTGCTCCGCAGCTGTGTACCAATATAAAAATGCTCAGAGGACCGCACGGAAAAGCTCGTGGGATAACCGTCGATTTTATCACTTATATTCTTCTGGCTGCAGGTACGCCACCTGTCATTTGTTGTATAAAGGAATTTCATCATTTGGCCACATGCAGGTGAACTGCAATACAGCAAATAACCATTTTCCGGGTCTAACATATCTATGAAGAGCTGATACACATCATACTCGATTGGAATCGTATTTATTATATCTCCATCAGAGTTTTGTGAAAGGACAATACCGTTTTCTGTAAAGGCTGCAGATATATCAAAATTATGATTATCTGTAACTCCAGCTGCACTTGGATCGAAAAAAGTAAGCTTCAGCTGCTCATCATCTTTAGACACATTCCCACATCCAATGACAGAAATCAAAATAACAAAAACCATAGAAACAACATTAAAAAATTTCATCCGCATGCTCCTCCATCCATCATTATATTAACGATTAAATATTATCACAGTATAAATTCTATTTCTATGATTATCTATTACAAATATCTTAAAGCATTTGACGAATAAGGCCATCTGCCTTATGATGGAAAAGGATAGGAGGCCTCCATGTTCAACACACCGAAGAAAAAAAACATAAAGCAGCCAAGAAGCCCTGAGGACACTCTGTTCCTGTTTTTTCGATGTCTTCTGGATTATATGGTATGTGCATATATTTTATTGATTCTGGCTGTCATGCCCTTTTATTTCAGCGATGGCTACGGATATATCGGCACAGATAAGGCCGCTTTTTTCACCAGGGTCGCACGGGACATGTGCGTACCGCTGATTATACTGCTGGCTGTATACGGATGCCTGGCCCTGATCAGGTATTTTCGGGGAAACCGCCGCCCTTGGAAGCAGTTCAAGTCTTCTGTATCCGCCACAGATATTTTTGCCGCCGCTTACGGTCTTGCGGTAATTCTTTCCTATCTGTGCTCCCCCTACAAAAGCTATGCCCTGTGGGGAGCGGAGCACTGGTATATGGGGCTTTTTACCCAGCTTGCACTGACTGCCTCCTATTTCCTCATATCCAGAGCCTGGAAACCGCGTAAGCTTATGTTTTACCTGATGTTTCCTGTATCGGCGGCAGTATTTCTTTTGGGATATTTGAATCGCTTTGGGATTTATCCCATTAAAATGGAGTATGCAAGTCCATCCTTCATTTCCACCATCGGCAATCTCAACTGGTATTGCGGATATGTGGTGTCCGTTCTCTTTGCCGGTATAGCTCTCCTGTGGCTGGAAAACGCAAAAAAGCCATGGCAGAGGGTTCTGCTGACCGCCTACGCAGCCCTCGGGCTGGGAACCCTGGTCACCCAGGGAAGCGACAGCGGTGTGGCGGCTTTGGCCGTGGTACTGATCACGCTTTTTTGGCTGTCCGTTTCATCCCCCGGGAGAATGTCCGGTTTTTGGAAAATCATGTTGACCTTCTGCGGAAGCTGCCTGTTCACCTATGTCATTCGTAAAACCGGCCTGGCCGAACTGAATTATCAGAGCGAACCCATGCTGCTTCTGTTGCAGGAATGGTTTCTTTTCCCAATGACTGTTGTATCGGCCTTCTTCTTTTTATGGGGAAAATTCGATCAGCGGCGAGGAGTCTTCCGTCAAAAGCTGTACCGTATCATCGCGATCATTCTCACGGGAGGAGTCCTTTTGGGAATAGCGCTCCTGCTGATCCTGGCAGCGGTGAATACTCTGCATCCCGGCAGTCTCGGCCCCTTGTCGGAACATCCCATGCTTAGCTTTTCGGATCGTTGGGGAAGCAGAAGAGGCGCCACCTGGCGGGCGGGCTGGATGTGTTTTACGGAGCTGGACCTGCTTCACAAGCTGACGGGCGCCGGCCCCGACGCCATGTGGCCCTTTATCGTCCTGGACGGCAGTCAGGAGCTGTATTCCATGGTTGTAGAGAATTTTGGGGAAAATATTTCACTGGCCAACACCCACAATGAATGGCTCACCGTGCTGGTGGACACAGGAATTCTGGGACTGGCGGGATTTGCGGGACTGATGCTTGCATCCATCCGGTGCTTTATACGTAAGGCCGGGAAAAATCCCTTTGTCTGTGCCTGTGGACTTTGTCTGCTGGCCTATACCATAAACAATATATTCAGCTTCCAGCAGGCTATGAGCGCTTCCACAATTTTTGTAATACTGGGAATGGGGAGAGCCTTTGAACGGCATACTGCTTCATAAGAAAGTCAATCATACTGCCCGCAGGCAGCGCAGAAAGTGAGGTAAACCTATGAGTCAAAATAAATGGGATGAGTCCCGGTCAAATACTCTGGAGAGGCTGAGCAGAGAACTGAAGGTTACCAGAATATTCTGTCTCATCACTTCCCTTATGACGGCATTTTTAATGGCAGGAGGCTTTTTTCTCTATATTCAGACAAAGGAATTGATTTCCACAAGTCTGATTCCTGTGGCAGAGCAGGCAGCCCATGTGGATATCGAGGCCCTGAACACCGCCGTCAGACAGATTGATTCCACGCTGGAGCAGGTGGACTGGGGGCAGGTGTCTGACACACTGGGAAAGCTGGACGTAGATGCCCTGAACCACGCCATAGAGAATCTGGATACCCGGGAGCTGTCCCGGACCCTGGCCAATCTGAACGCGGCGGCAGACACTCTTCAGAAGGCAAAAGAAGCGCTGGATTCGCTCCTGTCCCGGCTGGGGTTAAAATAGCAAACCGTCAATTCGCCCAATGACAGAAAAGAGCAGGCCCGTTATAATAAGGACAGGAGGCTTAAGCATTGAATCTACAAAAAAAAAGGAAAATATTCATATACATTATCGAAATATCTCTTCTGGTTTTATCCGCCCTGGCATTTATAAAGCTGCTTTTTTTTGGAATGGAAATTGATGAGGAGTACGCTGTTGCCATGTCTTACCGTATTGCTGTCGGTGATCGCATGTTTTCAGAAATGTGGGAGCCCCACCAGACATCCGGCTTTCTATGTGCTTTTTTTATTAAATTGTTCCTGCTCCTTGACATTCCCGGATTAGATCATATGATATTATACCTGCGCCTTGTAGGCATTATTCTGCAATGCGCTGTCAGCCTTTTTTTGTATGATACTCTGAAAAAGCATTATCCTCAGCCTTTGGCCTTTTTTTGCAGTATCCTTTGTTTAAATCTGCTTCCCAAATGGTTTCTGGTACCTGAATTTTCCAAAATGCTTTTATGGGGCAATCTATGCACTATGATATGCTTTCTCAGAATCCATTATGGCTCCCGGCATGTCCGCCTGCTGTCAATATCTGCCGCATTGTTTACCTGTACCGCCGTACTGGCCTATCCCACATATATCCTGACTGTCCTGCTTTATGCGACTGTCCTCTGGCTTCTTTACGGTAAACTGGCCAAGCGCTGCCTTTTTTATTATCTTGGCACTTGTACATGCCTGGGAATTGGATATGTACTCTATTTTTCCATGCAATTAACCTTCGGCGGATTTTTAAATGGTATTCGCCAAATGACCAACGACGGTTCCCACAATGTTTCCATGGCTATGCGCTTTACGTCCTACATGGATGAGCTGATAGAAGCATTCCCCTATTTTCTCTTCATCCTCGTTGTCTGTGCCGTACTATATTTTCTGTTGTATAAGCTGCATATTTTTCAAAAGGGCCAATATACTGTATGCAGTTTTTTACTGCTGTTATCGCTGTTATCAATTTTTCAGCAAATATATTTATGGCTTTGGGGAAACACTGTTTATTTCTTCAGGCCTCACTATGTTTATTGCATTCTGTACTGTATGGGTTTTTTTCTGCTCAAAAAAAACCGGGCGCTTACTCTTTTAGGTTTTTTTCCTGCGTTAACTACGTACCTGGCCGCCCTGATTTTGACAAACACGAACCTGCAGAATACGAGTATTTTCCTGTTCTCCGGCATCATTACGACCTTCCTTGTATTATATGAATATATGCAAAAAAATAAATGGATATACAATCTCACGCTTCTGGCTCTGTCCGGATTAATCCTGTTTTCCAAAGGATATATGGTAATAGGGCCTACAGGATATAAGGAAGATATTTTCTTTGTAAGACAAAAAGCTCTTTATGGTCCGTCAAAGGATATATATTGCTGGTACATTGATGGCTATTCCTATAATATCGCCGCCGAACTGGTTCCGCAGTACATTTCGGAGCAGGATGCCTTGCTCTGTGTGGGTGAAAACAGCTTATGGTATCTATTGTCAAAATGCACTATAAGTACTCCTTCCACCATCAGCACGCCCACCTATGATGAACGTCTCTTGTCATATTGGGAAATGTATCCGGAAAGATTCCCGGATTACGTATTGGTGAAGGAAAACTCACCATATCTGGAGAATGTGACCGCCCTTCTGAACCTGGATACTCCTCTTGTAAATGATAGAGGGATCCTGCTATATTCAACAAAACAACCATAAAAATAATCATACATCATTTACGTTATTTGATGCTTCTTTATTACGAAAAATGCAGCTATACGCCTGGCTGATCATGATAAAGCCCAGCGGGCCTCCCACGATTCCCCATAGCCCGAAAAGCCGAATCCCGGCATAGATCGACAGCAAAATGGCAACGGGCGATACCCCCACCTTTTTCCCGATCAGCTTGGGCTCCAGAAATTCACGGATAAAAATGCAGGCCACGTAAAGCAGCAGACAGCACACTGCACGCCCATAGCTTCCCAGAAACACCTGCTGGATCCCCAGAGGTACCAGCACGATGCCCGTACCGATAAAGGGAAGTGCATCCAGCACACCGGCCAGCAATCCCCACAATACACCCTGCTGAATCCCTCCAAGTCCCAGCGTGGCTGCCGCAGCGATGCCTATGATCGTCATAATGATAACCTGGGCCTTCACGTAGGTGGCAATGTACCGAATGACGCCGCATACCACCTCCAGGAACAGATAGCACTCCTCCCTCTCCAGCAGCCGATTCATAATATTGTCATAGTCCTTTGCCAAAAGCACCGTGGCGATGAGAAAGGTTACCAGAAAGCCCCCAAAGGCCCCCAGTCCCTTTACAAACTCCAGAGACTGGGAAAACATTCCCGGAAGAAACTGCAGCTGAAAATAATCAATTCCCTGCTGGATTCCTGAAAAAATGGTATTTTCCAGGTACTCACTGTCAATTCTTATGGCTCTTCCCACAGTCTCACAGATCCGATGTACGATAACACCCATGTTTTTCTCCAGCGTTTCCAATCCGTCGATCCAGTCCGGAAGACTTCCCACGATCCAGGAAAACAGCACCCACACCAGCGCCCCAAGAAACAGACAGGCAATCAGCAGCAAAAGCACCGCCCCGGCCTGCCGATGCAGCCTCAGCCTTTTCTGCATCCGCTGAAGCAGGGGACCGAAAATCGTTACAAAAAGCATGGCCAGCAAAATAGGCGCCGCCACCGGCACAATCACCTTCAGGAAAAAATAAACTGCCCCTGTCAGAAGGAGCAGCATCGCAATTCGATTGTTTCTGATTTTCTCTACCATACCAAAGAGCCTCCGGGAATACAGAATACTGGGTTGCTCTTAGTATGCTTATCTTAAGTGAAAATATAACTGTTGATCCTTAAAAAGTCTATTTCCAGGCTCCAACGCCGTGGGCAGACGCCTGCGCAAAGTCAGAAAAACAGATGAAACGCCTTCCCCTCGGCTTCCGTGTGAAAGCGCAGTCTCTCCTTTGTGGCCGGATGCGTAAACTCCAGGCTATACGCACAGAGAGCCACATTTTTGATTCCCAGCTGACGGGACAGGGCGATGGAAGCCTCATTTCCATACTTCAAGTCCCCCAAAAGAGGCAGTCCTCTGTGTGCCATCTGCGCCCGAATCTGATGGAAGCGTCCGGTATCAATCCGGATGTCCGCCAAAGTCAGCATTTCCGGAAGGCCTGCACTGCCCTGCAGTCCTGTATCCGGCACCTGCGTTTTTCTCAGAACCGAAAAGGAAAGAACCGCTTTTCCGGCCTGAGGAAACCGCCCGCGGTCCCCCCGATCCAGGACAACCGCTCTGTGGGCATTGTCCTTATACATATAATTAACAAGCTCCTCCGCGTCCTGCGCCGGCTCTCCGCAAAGCACCGCATAATACTGCTTGTTCAAGGCCTCACCACTCTCCCGGCTCTGAAGCTGTGCCGATAATTCTGCCGCGGCCTTTTTATTTTTGGCAAACACAAGAAGCCCTTCCACAGGCTGGTCCAGACGATGGACCACCCCAAGAAAGGGCTCCTGGCGGCGGATCCTGGAATCCGCACTTTCCCCCGGGAGCTGATCCCCGGAGCAATGTTTTGACAGATAATTCTTCAGCTCGCTCACCACATCCTGCCGACAAATCTCCGATGTCTGAGCCGCCAGTCCCGCCGGCTTGCGTACCACCAGCAAATCTCTGTCTTCGTATACAATCTCTGTCCTCATACCGTCTCCCGGCGGCTGCAGATCCTTATACAGCCGCTTTTATGATCTGCTGCCGCCGTTTTTGCTTTCTTATTTTTTGTGAAGCACAAGATGCTGAGGCAGGCCATTTACCATGAACGGCTGATAGTCGCCCTGGATCAGAGGCTCAATGTAATTGATAAACTCATCGGTCACATAGTTGCCCTCTTTGTTAACCCAGTTGCGGGGAACCAGTCTCTCATTGTTGGCGATCCGATGAACATCGTAAATACCGGCAGCGCTCATATAAGGATCGTCGGATACACGGTCTATAACTACCATCTTGCCGGTATCACCCTCGTCCGCAGCCTTTACGGCAGCGCCGCCCACCATGAAGGCTTCATCCACATCCACACGGGAGGCCATATGGGAAGCACTGCGCTGCAAAGTGGAAAACTCAATGCCGCGGGTCTTACAGCCGATTTCAGCTCCCAGGAAGCCTGCCAGATAAGTGGCTGTGCCCTGCAGCTGCTTGTGGCCGAAGGCATCCACGTACTCCGCTCCTCCGGACAGTTCGCAGACATACCTGCCGTCAGCCAGCTTGATACCCTCTGAAACAGCGATCACAAGAGAATGCTTCTTTTTCAGCAGCTCCTGAACCTTCTTCAGGAATTTATCAATATCAAATTCCACCTCCGGCA
The DNA here is from genome assembly GCA_947177445.1 of uncultured Lachnospiraceae bacterium. Classification (GTDB taxonomy): domain Bacteria; phylum Bacillota; class Clostridia; order Lachnospirales; family Lachnospiraceae; genus Acetatifactor. The sequence continues at coordinate 11,754 of CAMWUL010000033.1, forward strand.
GATAAATCAGATCCGGTCCGTCGCATTCCTCGGTCTTTGCCAGAGCCGTAGCGCCGGTGAGCCAGCCTGCATTACGCCCCATGATCTCGATCACGGTAATGGATTCCTTGTTGTAGGTCAGGCCAAGGGCATCGCGGATCACCTCCTTGGTGGAAGCGGCAATATACTTGGCGGCGCTTCCGAAGCCGGGTGTGTGGTCGGTCAGTGCCAGATCGTTGTCTATGGTCTTGGGCACTCCCAGGAACTTCTGAGAATGTCCCTTGATAATCGCATAGTCGGACAGCTTCTTGATGGTATCCATGGAATCATTTCCGCCGATATAGATAAAAGCCTCGATCTCCAGCTTATCCAAAATGGTGAATATCTTCTCATAGATCTCCGGGTTCTCATGAATCTCCGGCAGCTTATAACGGCAGGAGCCCAGGAATGCGGAGGGCGTCCTCTTCAGCAGCTCAATGTCCATATCTGAATGGATCTGAGTGGAAAGGTCCACATACTGCTCATCCAGGAAACCCTGGACTCCGTGCAGCATTCCGTATACCTTATGAAAGCCGCGCTCTCTGGCGGTCTTGTAAACACCTGCCAGGCTGGAGTTGATTACGGAAGTGGGGCCTCCCGATTGTCCTACAATGATGTTGCGTTTCTTCCCCATTTTGCAAATCCTCCTTTGATTTGAATTTTTCTTTCATTATACTCAAAGCCCGTACAATTTACAATCCCATGAAAGCAAGAAAAGCAGAAAATTTGTCGGCTAACAGTTCAGCATACAGTTCTCAGTCCCCTGGGATAATGGTTTTTCATAATGCCTGCCGAAAGCTTTCCCCAGCCCAGGGTAAAGCCGTCCACGCAGATCAGATACCATCCCTTTTCTCCCTGCGCCGGGAAAGTCTGGCCGTTCAGGTAAACCGCTGTCTCCGCGTCGTCCGCCCTCAGATTCCATACATGCATGGCTTCCCGGGGAGACACAGCCAGCGCAAGCGCATGAGAAGGCTGGAAACGGTTTTTTTTCAGCTCTCCCAGGTGCAGCCCCGGACGTACTACCTTCAAGCCCTTCAGGCCGGGCATCTCCGGCGGCGCAAGATACAGATTATCCCCAAATCGCAAGAAAAGAGGCCGGGAATTCTCTTCGCCGCCCGGGACCGGCATCTGCAAAAAAGCCTCTCTGCAAAAGTTGGGAAACTCCCCCAGTTCTCTCTCGCAGAGCCCCTTGAGCACGCCGTTTCCGCTGACATGGCGGTGTCCCGCATCCAAATCTCCTGCTTTCTTCAGCACCGCCGCAAAATGACCCTCGCCCCGGACTCGATGAGGCCACAGGCGCAGATATGGCTCCTCGCCGCCATCCGGAAGGCCGAATCTGTTTCTGTCAATGGAAATGATCCCGTAGTCCCTCCGGCTTTCCATAAAGCGGCTGATGGTTTCCTCGTTCTCCTCCGATGCAAAGGTGCAGGTAGAATAGACAAGTCTTCCCCCGGGCCGCAGCATCCTTGCGGCACAATCCAGAATCTCTATCTGCCGCTTCGCGCACATGGCCACATTTTCCAGGCTCCACTCCCCGCAGGCCTCCGGATTCTTGCGAAACATCCCCTCCCCGGAGCAGGGAGCATCCACCAGGATCCTGTCAAAATATTCCGGAAAAATCTCCGCCAGCCGCCCGGGCTGCTCATTGGTAACACAGGCGTTTACAATCCCCATCCGCTCTATATTTTCCGACAGGATCCGCGCTCTGGCAGGATGAATTTCATTGCACAGAAGGAAGCCCTGTCCCTTCATTCCCGCGGCGATCCGGGTGGCCTTTCCCCCCGGCGCCGAGCACAGGTCCAGAATCCTCTCTCCCGGCTGTGCCTCCAGAAGCTCCGCCACAGCCATGGCGCTGGGCTCCTGGATATAATACAGCCCTGCCTGATGATACGGATGGCGCCCGGGGTGGGCCTCCTCATTATAGTAATATCCGTTTTCCGCCCAGGGCACCCTTTCCAGCCGGGCAAAGCCAAGCTCTGCCCCCTCTTTCGGGCCGCCCGCTTCCCCTGCCTCCCGGGGATCACCCCCTATGCCAAAAACCTCCGCCGCGCTCCTGCCGTCGGCTCCCATTTTCAGAGAATTCAGCCGCAGAGCCTGACAGGGCTCCCCCTGAAGACTTTTCAAAAAAGCATCGTATTCCTCTCCCAGCATCCGCCCCATTCTCTCCAGAAACTGCTCCGGAAACATTGATCCGCCTCCCTCATCTCCTGCGCCGCACTTTGCCCCGGCAGCAAAAAAGCGCCGAAAATTTTGTCAGCCGCCGCAGCCGTATTCTGCAGCCACAAAATTTCCTGACGCTTTATGGATCTTCATTATCTGCAATCAGTTCAATATGTACTCCAGCGTTTCAAACAGCTTTTCCACATCGATGGGTTTTGCGATATGGCCGTTCATACCGCACTGAATCGCCTGCTGCTTATCCTCCTCAAAGGCATTGGCCGTCATGGCCAGAATGGGTATGGAAGCCAGCTCGCGGTTCTCCAGCGCACGTATCTCATGGGTGGCCTCATATCCGTTCATCACCGGCATCTGCACATCCATAAGAACCAGCTGATAATAGCCCGGCTCGGATCTTTTCAGCATCTCCACCGCAATCTGTCCATTCTCCGCCACCTCCGTGGTAAAGCCCGCATCTCCCAGAATCGCCGTGGCAATCTCCTGATTCAGCTCATTATCCTCGGCCAGAAGGATCCGTCCCGCCTGGAAGTTCTCCTTCCTTTCGCTGGTTTTCTTCTCTTCCTTCTCCTCTGCACCGATCACGGAATGCAGACAGCTGCGAAGCTCCGACAAAAATAACGGCTTACTGCAGAAGGCCGTAACTCCCGCTTCCCGTGCCTCCTCTTCTATATCGGACCAATCATAGGCAGTCAGAACAATCACCGGTACATTTCCGCCGGTCTCCTTTCGGATCCGCCGGGTCACCTCCACACCATTCATATCCGGCAGCAGCCAGTCAATAATATAGACACAATAATTGTCCTCCCGCATGATCGCCTGCTTGGTACGAAGCACCGCTTCCTTTCCCGAAAGCGTCCACTCCGCCCGCATCCCCAGCTGTCCCAGCATATAGGACACACTGTCGCAGGTATTGAAATCGTCGTCCACCACAAGCGCCCGACAGCCCTTCAGCTTCGGAATCACCTTGGGCTCCTGGGTGCCCGAGTGAATACGGAAGACAAAGGATACCGTGATCTCCGTTCCCACCCCCGGCTCGCTCTTTACCTGTATTGTGCCGTTCATCATGTCCACAATATTTTTTGTGATCGCCATTCCCAGGCCGGTTCCCTGGATTTTGCTGATGGTGGAGGTGGTTTCCCGCTCAAAGGGCTCAAAAATACGTTCCACAAACTCCTTGCTCATACCGATGCCGGTATCCTTGATATAAAATTCATATCTTGCGCAGTCCTCCGGCGCTCCCGGCTTTTCCGTGATCCGCATGGTAATGATCCCCCCGGCGCAGGTATACTTCACCGCGTTGCTGAGCAGATTCAATAATACCTGATTCAGCCGAAGCTTATCACAATAAATTTCCTCATCCATCACATCCACTGCATCAATGTACAGCTCCAGCTGCTTGGAACGGATATCAGCCTGCAGAATGCTGCGCAGCCCATGCAGAATATCCGGCAGACTGCAGGGCTTCTCATCCAGATGCATCTTCCCGCTTTCAATGCGGCTCATATCCAGTACGTCATTGATCAGACTCAGCAGATGGTTGCCTGATGTCATGATTTTCTTTAAGTATTCCTCCACCTGCTCCCTGCGGTCAATATGGGCAATCGCCAGTGCCGTAAAGCCCACAATGGCATTCATGGGTGTCCGAATATCGTGGGACATATTGGAAAGGAATATGCTTTTAGCCTTGTTGGCCTGATTTGCCTGCATCAGCGCATCCTCAAGCAGGCTCTTCTTCTCCATTTCGTTGCGGATCTCCGCATCCACGCTCCGAAAGCCCAGAACAATCCCGTGATCCGCCTCCCAGCTTCCCGAACGCACTGCCTTCATCTGGAAATATTTCATTTCACCGTCAATCAAAATACGATGATCCACATAATACTGCTTCTTTTCCGCCAGCTCCTCCTTCAGCCCAAGGGCGGCCTCCCGCAGCATTTCCCGATCCTCTTCATATACATATTCCTGTATGTATGTCTCCATGTTTTCACGGAACGTTTTTTCACTTCTGAAGGCAGTCTCAAAGACACACCCGGTATCCTCGTCATTCCGGAGAACAGACCCTGTTTCCGTATCCAGATCAACAGCACAGACAAAATTATAATCCGTGCTCAGCGCCTGAAGCAGGGCGTTCAGGTATTGCTCCTTCTTTTTCTCCTGCAGCTTCTGAGCCGTGCAGTCTAAGAGAAAACGCTGATATACCAGCTCCCCGTTCTCCTCTAAAAGCTTCACGTTTCCCATAATATGCAGAATTTCACCGTTTTTATGCTGCACCCGATAGCTTACGCTGGCGCTGTCTCCTACATTTTTCAGCTCCCGGATATCCTCCCGAAGCTTTTCCTTGTCCTCCTCCACAATGGAGGCCGCCACCAGGTCGAAGCCTCCTGCCGCCAGCTCCTCCTGAGATTCGTAGCCTAAAATTTTCAGAGCCGCCCGGTTAATACTCAGTATTTTCTTTCCGTCCAGCGTATGGAGTATTACGCCGCAATCTATGGAAGTAAAAATCGTTTCCAGCGTGTGGTTCTTCTTTATAATCTCCTGCTCATAGGCCCGCTCCTGGGTCACATCGATAGCGACGCCTACCGTTCCCATTACGCTTCCGTCCAGATCGTAGAGCGGAGACTTGTATGTGGTAAGGGTTCTCATCCCTTCTCCTGTTCTGATCATCTCATCGGATATGCAGGTGGTCTTCCTGCTCATAACCTCATTCTCCGATTCGATGCAGGCCGGATCATCCTCCTCCACATCCCAGATGTAGGCATGCCCCCGTCCTTCCACCTGCTGCCTGGTCTTGTTCACCGTACTGCAGAAGCTGTCGTTAACCTTTCTGTGAATCCCTTCTTTATCTTTATACCAGACCAAATTGGGACTATGATTAATAGTTGCTTCCAGATATTGACTGATCTCCCAGGAATCCTTCTCGGCTTTGCAGACCTGCTGCCATCTCAAAAACCGAAACCGAATCTCTCCATCGGACATGGGAGCAGTCCAGATATCCCTGACCTGCGGCGGATATTCCTCCAGTGCAAAAATCTGATCCTTCTGTGCGATCAGTATAATCTGCTTTTTCCCGTCTCCCTCCGGCGCGAGAATCCTCAATGCTTCTCCCGCGTCCATGCCGTCCAGATCCGCCAGAATCACATCGGCCTGCGCAGCCAGAGTCTGATCCGGCATAAGGCTTTCTGTGAATTCATGGGTAAAATTCTCCAGCGGAGGCATTTCCTTAATAATTTCAAATACCCGGCTTTGACGGCCTGACAAATAAAAATGAAGATGACAGTGATACATAATACATATCCTCTCTGCACTTGTCTAATAGTTGTGGGCGCATTTCCTTATTATTATAGGAATCACAACCCTGTGGCTATTGTAACAAGTCCTATGGGAATATGTCAATACCGTTCACGCCATAGGCAGCTCCGTTCCCTCCATTCGGGCGTTCAGATACCTTCTCACGGCTCTCACCCTGGCTCCCGTCTGCCCCGAGGTCATCTCCCGCAGCGCCCTGTTACGGGCTTCACGGCTGGTACGGATGTGAACCACGGCGGCCACTGCACAGCTGATCAGCAAAAATGCATAGAAGCTGATACCCCGGGATACCAGCATGGCCGGTGTGACCAGCTCGGCTCCAAATACGGCGGTAAAGGCAGTGACAAAGCCCACTTCGGCAGGTCCCACAGCACCGGGCAGCGGCAGATTACATACCGCCAGGGTTAGCAGTGCCTGAAGGCCCGCCACCTGGATCCAGCTCTGCCCCTGAAGCCCAAAGGCCAGATACACCGCCCAGGGAACAGAAAACAGCATTCCCAACTGTACCAGACACAAAAGCAGCACTCTCAGCACCAATCCCGGATTCTTTCGGATACATGCGGCACCCCGCCCGTACTCGGCCAGCTGCCGGTTCAGCTTTTCCCTGGCCGCCTCAGGGTTCCGAAGAATTCGCATCGCCTGAAGCAGAGTCAGCACCTTTCCGCAAATACGTCTGGAAGGTCCCGGCAGAAACATGACCATGGCCATACCCAGCGTAAGCGCTATCATCATTCCCGCTCCATAAAGCAGAAACACCCCCAGACCGCTTCCCATGACGGCGCGCACATCGGGGAAAAGCATCCATACCGCTCCGCCCCAGATCAGGGTGGATACCTGATAGCAGGCTGCTATAAGCATCATATTCAGCGCTCCGTGGGCGGCGGGAACACCGTCCTTACTCATATAATAGATCTGTGCCGGCTGTCCTCCCGTGGCGGAAGGCGTGATGGAGCTCACGTAAAAACCCACGAAGGAATATCCCAGACAATGGCCATAGGAAATCCTGTGCCCCAGCCGTCCCAGAATCAGTCTGCTGCACAGGGCTTCACACCCCACATACCCAAACATCAAAGCAAGCCCCAGCAGCAGGAACCAGAGATTTAAATGCTTCATACATGCCCATAGAAGACCCACGGGCTGCCCCCGGAACAAAACGACCCCGGTAACGCACATCAACGCCGCCATCATAAGCAGGCCCAGCCAGCTTTTCTTTCCCTGCATCATACTGCCACCTCCTCTGTTCTGGCAATCTCCGCCATCAAACGATCCAGACTTTCCAGCTCCAGCCTCTCCTTAAGCCTCCCCATCCGTGCCGCAGCGCCTGTGAGCCGCTGTCTGTCCATCAAAATTTCCCTGATCTCTCCGGCACAATCCTGCCGGTCCGCCACCCAGCCGATGCCTTCCTGAACCAGCCAGTCGGCATTGCCCCGCTCCTGCTGCAACGTAGGCGGCCAGGTAAAAATCGGCACCTGGGCAAAAATTGTCTCAAACAAAGTGATCCCGCCCGGCTTGGAAACGATCAGATCTGCCCGGGACATATACTCCCAGACCCGGTTGGTATAGCCCTCGACCTGAATATTTTCCCACCTGCCCTGCAGGCGCTCCAAAAGCTTTCTGTTTCGTCCTGTGATAATGGTGGTATGTGTATCGGGAATCGAATTAAGCGCATCATAAAAGTCATCTGTCTTCGGCAGAAGCCCCAGACCGCCTCCCATAATCAGCAGCTCCCGCTTCTCCCCCGGTTCCCGATGAGACAGACTGCGGAACTCTTCCCGCACGGGAATACCGGTGACGCAGACAAGCGCCGGATCCACTCCCTTTTCTATCAGGCTGCGGCGGATCTCCTGGCTGGCCACCATATAGCAGTCCGTATTCTGGTTAATCCATTCCGGATGTGAAGACACATCGGTGACACAGGTGATCAGGGGCAGGTCCAGCCCTGCTTTTCCTTTAAGCCCGGCTTTCCCCTTAAGCCGTGATACCAGCTGGGCACAAAGAGGATGGGTGGCGATCACCGCGTTGGGCCGCCGTTTGTGGAGCAGCTCTACCAGCTTATCCAGAAACACACCCTCGAAGGGCGGTACGGCATCCGGATGCCCCAATGCAGTCAGCTTATAATAAGTATTAAACAGATGGCTTCCGTGAGATACCACCAGATTGAAGCATTTATATATAGCCTCGGAAAGATTCGGCATGGCATAGGCCGGGAAATCCACCACTTCCACCTCCGCGTCGGGAAAGCTGTGCAGCAGCTGCTGACGCAGGGACTGGGAAGCCACCCAATGTCCCATGCCAAATTTGCCGGTGAGGATCAGGATATTCATGTTACATTCTCCTTTCACGACGCCCCGCAGCGCCATACACGGAATGCAGGCCTGCGGAAGCGTTTCAATGGAGTTAGTGTAGCATTTTATCCTAAAAACAGACGCAGAAAAATCTAAATACTTCCTAAAGATCTCCGTATGGATTCGTAAAGGCAGCGCCGATTAAAGCGTTTCCTTAAATCAGACCTTAAAGCGGTATCCAACTCCCCAGATGGTCTCGATATACTGAGGCTTGGCCGTGTCCGCCTCGATCTTTTCGCGGATCTTCTTAATATGCACCGTAACGGTGGCAATGTCTCCGATGGAATCCATATCCCATATCTCCCGGAACAGCTCCTCCTTGGTAAACACGTGGTTGGGATTCTCCGCCAAAAAGGTCAGCAGGTCGAACTCCTTGGTGGTAAAGGTTCTCTCCACTCCGTCCACATAGACCCGCCGGGCCGTCTTGTCGATGCGAATGCCCCGGATCTCCACAATATCGTTCTGAGGCTTCTGATTGGTACCCACCAGCCTTTCATAACGCGCCATGTGAGCCTTCACCCTTGCCACCAGCTCACTGGGACTGAAGGGCTTTGTCATATAATCATCGGCCCCCAGGCCCAGGCCCCTGATCTTGTCGATATCGTCCTTCTTGGCAGAGACCATCAGAATCGGAATATTTTTTTCCTCCCGGATCTTGCGGCATACCTCAAAGCCGTCCATTCCCGGCAGCATCAGATCCAGAATCACCAAATCATAGCTTCCGTTTACAGCCTCCGCCAGCCCCTCGTCCCCGGTATTGCAGATGGATACCTGAAAATCGCTCAGCTCCAGATAGTCCTTCTCCAGATCCGCTATGGCCACCTCGTCCTCAATGATCAAAATCTTGCTCATATTGTTACCTGCCTTTCCACAGTTTACTATGCTCTCAGCATCCATACGTTTCCCATACATTCGTTTTACAGAGCTTTCCTGCTCAATCCTGCCTCTCGTCCTGCAGCTCAATATATTTTCTCAGCACAAAGTGCATACAGGTTCCCTCGCCCTCCCTGCTGGTGGCCCAGATATACCCGCCGTGATCCTCGATGATCTTTTTTACGATGGACAGGCCGATACCGCTGCCTCCCTGAGCCGAGTTCCGGGCGGCGTCTGTCCTGTAAAACCGTTCGAATATTCTGGGCACATTTTTCTGGGCGATGCCCTTTCCGTTGTCCTCGATCTCCACGCGGATGGAGTCCATCTCGTCCAGTATGCGGATATCGATGACTCCCCGGGGCTTATCCATATATTTTATGCTGTTGCTGATAATATTGTTGATAACCTTTTTCATCTGCTCCGGATCGGCGATGACCATGGTGTCGGAACGGGCCAGATTGGAATAGTTCAGCTCAATATTCCTCTGCTCCAGGTCCAGTCCCACCTCCTCGATACAGTCTCCGAAATAATCAGCCACATTGATGCGGTGAAAATTGTAGGGAATCCGGTTGTTGTCAATACCCGAGTAAAAGGTCAGCTCATTAATCAGCTTCTCCATGTCGTTGGCCTTGCTGTAGATGGTCTTGATGTATTTGTCCATCTTTTCCGGCGTGTCCGCCACCCCGTCCATAATGCCCTCCACGTAGCCCTTGATGGCGGTGATAGGCGTCTTCAGGTCGTGGGAGATATTGCTGACCAGCTCCCGGTTCTGCTTCTCCTGCTCCTTGTTTTCCTCTGTAGTCTCCTTCAGCCGCAGGCGCATGTCCTCGTAATTACGGTAGAGATCCCCGATCTCTCCCCGCACATCCGTCTCCAGGGCATACTCAAAATTTCCTTCCTTGATCCTGCGCATGGCCACATTCAGCTCACTGATGGGAGTAAACACCCCCCGGTGAATCCATTTGGTAAGCATGATACCCGTAAAAATCAGAATCAGCAGGATCGCCACAAACATATCGACCAGCAGGTGTCTGGAGATCAGCGCATTCATTCTGGAGATCACAAAGGCGCTGCCGGGACTTCCGTCGGGAAACACAAAATCGATCTGCCTGACATATTTGTCATATTCTTCATAGTAAAATCCGGGCTCCTCCGCGGCCTCGCTGTTCCTGTATTCCGGAAGCTCCGGGAAAATAGCCCGGGCGGCCTCCTCGTTTCCCGCATAATACAGCTCGTCGCCTTTTCTCACCAAAATATAAGTGGTCTTTTTGGCGATTTCCGAATTGACCATCTCCAGGTATTCCTTGTCCGCCAGCCGGGAGGGATCCTTTTTCACCTGCTTCTGCAATTCATTGTAGGCCCTGTCGGTTCCTCTCACCACCTCCTGGAGATTTTCCGACAAAACCGTATAATCCATGGGACCAATGGGCAGTCCCTTCTGCGAGTTGATCAGATACAGCCCGATCCCGCAAAAAGCCATGGCCGTCAATGCCAGCGGAAGCACAATGATTATGATCAACGTCACTCTCAGTCTTGTCTTAAACTTCATCACTCTGCTCCTTCCTGCCGCATTTTCATTAGTATAGCACATTCTATTGTGAAAAGTGTAAAGCCCCGAAAATATTATCATAAAAAAATTATAAAATTCCTGCTATTTACAATTTGCCACTTTGAATGTAGGATAAGAAGGTATACAATACAGCAAAATAAATGGGAATGATACAGAATAAAATATATGGTCAAGAAAGGAATGCAATCTATGAAAAAGAAAAATATCCTTGTCATTTTCGGAGGCTGCTCCTCGGAATACAGTGTATCCCTCTCCTCCGGTACCGCGGTGATCCGTCATCTGGATCCGGAAAAATTCAATCCTCTCATGCTGGGCATCACCCGGCAGGGCCGGTGGCTCTGCTATACCGGACCGGTAGAGAAGATTCTGGACGACACCTGGCATACCTCTTCCTTCTGCGCCCCCGCCGTCCTCTCTCCCAGCCGGGGCGAGGGCTGCCTGCTGGTACAGAAGGGCAACGAGCTTCTGAAGCTCCCGGTGGATATGGCCTTTCCGGTGCTCCACGGAAAAAACGGCGAAGACGGAACCATTCAGGGTCTCATCGAGCTGGCCGGAATCCCTCTGGCAGGCTGCGGCACCTTGTCCTCCGCCCTCTGCATGGATAAAGACCGGGCCCACAGGCTGGTAAAGCCGGAAGGCATTCTGGTTCCCCGGTCCATGGTTTTGGAAAAGGATTTTTGTCCCGAGGATGCCCTTGCCTTTGGACGTACCACAGGCTATCCCCTGTATGTGAAGCCTGTAAAAGCAGGCTCCTCCTACGGCGTCTCCAAGGTGGCAGGGGAAGGAGAGCTGACAGACGCCATAGCTCTGGCCTTCCGGCATGACGACCAGGTGATTCTGGAAGAAAACATTCCCGGCTTCGAGGTCGGCTGCGCCGTTCTGGGCAATCAGGAGCTTATGGTGGGCGAGGTGGACGAAATCGAGCTCTCCGGCGGATTTTTTGACTTTACGGAAAAATACACTCTGAAGACCTCCGCCATCCATGTTCCCGCCAGAATCGCTTCCGAAAAGGCGGAAGAGATCAAGGAGGCCGCCAGAGTCATTTACAGGGCCCTGGGCTGCACAGGCTTTGCCAGAGTGGATCTGTTCCTGACACCGGAAGGACAGATTTACTTTAACGAGGTCAACACCATCCCGGGCTTTACGGAGCACAGCCGCTATCCCGGCATGATGAAGGCCGCCGGCCATTCCTTCGGGGAAATTCTGACTCGTATCGTGGAGCTGGGAATGGAAAAGGCCGCCGGATATTCCTGCCAGACCCAGGAGGCGGAAGCCCTATGAGCGGGCGCCCGATATCCGGCAATCAACTATATTCCGGAGAAGAACCCTGTCAGGAATTCCTGATCCTGGTGAATGCAAGCCATGCTCTGACGGAGGATATTCCGGAGCCCCTGGTTCCGGTCCACCCCCAGGCACCCTCCATTCTCATGCGAAGCTCCGCCGCCGTCATGCTCTCCCGGCTGATGCAGGACATACAAGGCTGGAAAGGAATTGCTCCGGTAAGCGGATGGCGTTCCCGGGAGGAACAGCAGGCCATCTGGGATACCTCCCTTCGGGAAAACGGACTGACCTTTACTCAAAAGTACGTGGCGCTCCCGGGGCACAGTGAGCACCAGACCGGGCTTGCCATCGACCTGGGACTTCGTCAGGAGCACATCGACTTTATCTGTCCGGAATTTCCCGACACGGGAATCTGCCGGATTTTCCGGGAAAAAGCGCCTGACTACGGATTTATCCTGCGATACCCTCCGGGAAAGGAACATATCACAGGAATCAGCCATGAGCCCTGGCATTTTCGTTATGTGGGCCGGCCCCATGCCCGGATCATGGAGCAGGAGGGGCTGACTCTGGAAGAATATGCTGCACGAATTGGCTGAGCCGTCAGGAATGGCGCTGCCGCCGCAGACAGTATGATAAAAGAATTGAATTCTACATAGAAATTCTGAAATGAGTGTCCGCTGTTTGCGGACAAAAGGGGTGTAAAATGAATACATTGAAATCAAAAACCTCTTTATACGGAGGCCTGGACAGGTTCCGGACGGCAGCCGCTCTGCTGGTCATAGCCATCCATACCTCTCCCCTGGCTTCCATAAACGGATCTGCCGACTTTTTTCTCACCCGGATTCTGGCCCGGATTGCCGTTCCGTTTTTTCTCATGGTAACCGGACAATTTGTGCTGGCAGATTTATTTTTTCCTTCATCCGAAAACAATGCTTCGGGAAATTTGCTTCGCTTTCTGAAAAAAATGGCCCTGCTCTATGGTCTGGCCATACTGCTTTACCTCCCTCTGGGGATTTATGCGGGACACTTTCAGGGATTAACTGTCGGCGCATTTCTGCGCATGCTGTTCTTTGACGGCACCTTTTATCATTTATGGTATTTTCCTGCCTGTATCCTGGGAACCATTCTGGTCTGGCTTTTCAGCCGGTTCATGAGCCTGAAGGCCGTAACCGTACTGTCGGCCATCCTGTATATCCTGGGGCTTATGGGCGACAGCTATTACGGACTGGCGCAAAAAATTCCCGGGCTGGAGGCCGCCTATGGCTTTGGTTTTCAGGTCTTTTCCTATACGCGGAACGGAATTTTTCTGGCTCCCCTGTTTCTGGTTTTGGGAATATGGGCCGCCAACGGGGAAAAAGAAGATGCCAAAAGCACATCGTCCCGCCTTTTCCCGTGCCTGGCAGGCCTTGCTCTTTCCTTTGGAATCATGACGGCGGAGGCCTTTCTGCTTCGCCATTTCCGGCTGCAGCGCCACGACAGCATGTATCTGGCGCTGGTTCCCGTTATGATTTTTCTATACCAGTGTCTGTTAAAATGGAAAGCAGTGCCCTCCCGGCTCTTCCGCTTTGCGGCTGCCTGGATTTATCTGCTCCACCCCGCCTGGATCGTGGCAGTCAGAGGGCTGGGCAAAATATCAGGACAGACCTCGCTTCTGGTGGACAACAGCCTGGTCCATTATCTGACAGTGGCGGCACTGTCCTCCGGTTTCGGCTTTGGCGCCGCATATTTCCAGGAAAAGCTTCGGCTCCTTCGAAAGCCGTGTACCATTGAATCATCATCCGATTTTTGGGAAAATCTGGCCGGAGAAGAAGACCCGACGCCTGATCGGAGCCTCTCCGATTCCGAAAACAGTCCTGCTTATGTAAGCAGCACCGCCTCTCCGGACAAGGACACCCTTGCTTCCGGACACAGCGCTGTCGGAGAAGATATTCCTTCTCCTGCAGCCGGCCCTTCCAGTCAGGATGCCGCCGTGCCTGCGGCGCCGGATCCTGCAGGCCGCGCCTGGATCGAGCTGGATCCCGGCGCTCTCGCCCACAACGTTGCCTTTCTCCGCTCTGTTATACCGAAAGGCTGCCGGCTGATGCCGGCAGTGAAAGCCGAAGCCTATGGCCACGGAGCAGTTCTCATATCAAAAGAATTAAGCCGTCTGGGTGTGGACGCATTCTGCGTAGCCGGCATTCAGGAGGGAATCGACCTGCGGAAAGCAGGGATCACCGGAGAAATTCTGATCCTGGGCTATACTGCTCCCCAGGACTTTCCCCTGCTGGAGCGATACCAGCTGATCCAGTCCGTACTGGATTACCCCTACGCCCTGGCGCTGGAGAGCTGCGGCCTTCCGCTTCACGTCCACATTGCCGTAGACACAGGCATGCACCGTCAGGGGATCCGCTGTGAGCATCACCGGGAGATCGCCGCTGTTTACAAAATGAAAAATCTGTCCGTGGACGGTATCTTTACCCACTTGTCGGCGTCAGACTCTCTGCGCCCCCGGGAAAGGGACTTCACCGCCGGGCAGCTGGAGGCCTTTTTCTACGTGATATCTCTTCTGGAGGAACAGGGAATTGTCTGTAAGGGAATTCACATTGTGGCAAGCTCCGGCATGCTGAATCTGCTTTACAGGAAGCCTGAGCCCGGCTTTCCCGCACCGGAACAGATCGCAGGGGACTATGTCCGTCCCGGGATCGTTCTATACGGCATGCTCAGCTCCAGACCGGACAGTGATGCCTGGAGAGAATTTGTCCGTCCGGTTCTCTCTCTTAAAGCCAGAATTACCTCCATCCGAATGCTCTATGCCGGGGAGGCCGCAGGCTACGGACTGGCCTTTACCGCCGAACAGGATATGCGGATTGCCACCATTGCCATCGGCTATGCCGACGGGCTGCCCCGGGAGCTGTCCAACGGCAAGGGCGGCGTTCTTATAGACGGCTGCCGGGCCCCCATTATCGGACGAATCTGCATGGATCAGACCATTGTGGACGTAAGTCATATTCCACATATCCGTCCTGGAGACATTGCCGTGATTATCGGAAAATCAGGCACCCAGGAAATCACTGCGGATGCCCTGGCACAACAGTGCGGCACCATTGCCAATGAAACTCTGACCCGCCTGGGCGCACGGCTGGAAAGGTTTATGCTCCCCCGGTAAACGCCGTTGACCGCACTTTAGCAAAAGGAGAACCATGGATTTTGAAAACTGTTTTCCTGTCTGGAAAAAGCTTACGGATGCTCAGAAAAAGAGAATAAAAGACACCTTATACCAGCGCCATGTGGCAAAGAGCACTATCCTCCATCATGGCAGCATGGACTGTACAGGGCTTCTGCTGATACAAAAGGGGCTGCTCCGGGCATACATTCTGTCCGACCAGGGCCGCGAAATCACCCTTTACCGTCTGTTTGACCTGGATTTGTGTCTGCTGTCCGCCTCCTGTATCATTCGCTCCATTCAGTTTGATATTATCATTGAAGCCCAAAAGGATACGGATCTTTGGATCATTCCATCGGAAGCTTATCAGGAGATCATGGCGCAGTCGGCTCCTGTGGCAAATTTCACCAACGAAGTAATGGCCGCCCGTTTCTCCGAGGTTATGTGGCTAATGGAGCAAATCCTGTGGAAAAGCTTTGACAGCCGTCTGGCCCAGTTTCTTCTGGAGGAAAGCTCCCTGGAGGAAACAGACACCCTGAAGCTTACCCACGAAGCCATCGGAAACCATCTGGGAAATCCCCGGGAGGTAGTCACCCGCATGCTCCGCTATTTTCAAAGTGAGAGCATGGTCAGACTGTCCCGGGGAATCGTGGAAATCACAGACAAAGAAAAGCTGCTATCCCTGGTCCATACCACAGGGAGCCGCTGAATCAATCAACCCGCGGTCATTCATCACCGCATCATAAAACCGAAAGCCTCCGGCCAGATGACAGGCCTCATAACCATTTTCCTCCAGAATCCGGGCGGCAATGTAGCTGCGCAGGCCGCTCTGGCAAATCAGATACACCATTTTACCCGGTTCAATTTCTTTCAGCCGGTCTCTCAGCTCATCTACCGGTATGTTGTAAAAGCCCTCCACATGTCCCTTTGCATACTCTTCCGCCGTCCGCACATCCAACAGCGTCACACTTTTGTCCCGTGGAATTTTCTCTACATCCTCCACATGGAACTGCTTTACCAATCCCTTTGCTATATTTTCCACCATAAAGCCCGCCATATTTACCGGATCCTTGGCGGAAGAATAAGGCGGCGCATAGGCCAAATCCAAGTCCTTGAGTTCAATGGCAGTCATCCCCCCATGAATGGCTGCCGCCAGCACATCGATGCGCTTGTCCACACCCTCAAAGCCTATGATCTGAGCCCCCAGCAGACGAAAGGTTTCTCTTTCAAAAACCACCTTCATGGTCATCAGCCTGCCGCCGGGATAATAACCCGCATGGCTCATGGGTGAAAGAATTACCTTATCCACCTGGAGCCCTGCTTTCCTGGCATTGGTCTCATTAATGCCCGTGACGGCAGCTGTCATTTCAAATACCTTGATGACGGAGCTTCCCTGGCTGCCCTGATACCGGCTGGCGCCGCCGCAGATATTATCCGCGGCTATACGCCCCTGCTTATTGGCTGGCCCCGCCAGCGAAATCAAAGCATCCTGCCCTGTCACTGCGTGTCTGACCTGCACCGCATCGCCCACGGCATAAATATCCGGATCGGAGGTTCTCATACCATCATCCACCACAATACTGTCCCGGATTCCCAGCTTCAGGCCGGCCTCCCTGGCAAGCCGGGTGTCCGGTGTGACACCTATGGCGGCCACTGCCATGTCCCCATGAAGCGGCGCAGCGTCCTTTAATAACACATCCACACCGCCGTTTCTTTCCTCAAAGCCCTCCACCGAATGTCCCAGCATAAGCTTCACCCCGGCTTTGCGCATCTGGGCGTGGATAAAGGATGCCATATCCGGGTCAAAAGGATTCATCAGCTGACGGGGCCTCTGGACAATGGTGACTTCCATCCCCAGTTCCCGCAGGTTTTCCGCCAGCTCCAGACCGATGAACCCGCCCCCGGCCAGCACCGCGGAACCGGGATGATTTTTCTCAATATACTCCTTGATCCGGAAGGTATCCTCCACCGTCCGCAGGGTGAAAAGTCTTTTACTGTCAGCGCCGGGCAGCCTGGGCTTCGCGGGCTTTGCTCCGGGTGAAAGAATCAGCTTATCATAGCTTTCCTCAAATTCTCTGCCAGTATCCAGCTCCTGTACGGAGACGGTCTTCCGATCCCGATGAATGGCAGTCACCTCGTGCCGCACCTTCATTTCCACCCGAAACCTTCTCCAAAAGCTCTCCGGCGTCTGAAGGGTCAACGCCTCCGAATCCGTGATCACGTCCCCGATATAATAGGGCAGTCCGCAATTGGCGTAGGAAATATAGCCTGACCGCTCAAAAACAATAATTTCCGCATTTTCATCCAGCCTGCGGATTCTGGCCGCGGCAGTGGCGCCTCCGGCCACACCGCCTACAATCACCACCTTCATTACCTTTCCACCTTTCCTGAATAACCGGCAATACCCCCCAGATCCCTTACATCCGTGTACCCCATCCTGCCAAGCATTCTTGCCGCCCGATGACTTCTTGCGCCGCTGTAGCAATAAACAAAAACAGGGATGTCCTTCCTGCGCACCACACTTTCCACAGTCTTCATGGACTGAACCGGAATATTGCGGCTGCCGGGAATATGGCCCTCCTCATATTCCTCAGGTGTGCGTACATCCAGCAATACGGCGCCTGGAATCGTTTTATATTCCTGAATGCCCTGATTAATATCTGGATTGTTGAGAAAACTTAAAAGTCCCATATGTGTACCTCCTGGATTTCCGCCGTCCTGGTTTTTCCGGACTGCCGGATTTTTAAATACAGTATACCCTGCTTTTACAGCTTCATCTGTGATAACATCACATTTTAAAAAACAGTTGACAAACTATCAAAGTCCTGTATAATGATATCAGTAACGATTACTGATATTGAAGGAGGAGAAATGGCGGCCATCAAGCACAGCAGACAGCGGGAAATGATTAAGGCTTTCCTGAAGTCCAGAAAGGATCATCCCACTGCCGACATTGTCTATATGAATGTACGGCAGCAAAACCCTAATATCAGCCTGGGCACCGTGTACCGGAATTTAACGCTGCTGGCCGATATGGGTGAGATCAGACGGCTGCGCGTGGGAGACGGCGTGGATCATTTTGACGCCGATACCAGCCCCCATTATCATTTTGTCTGTACTGAATGCGGCGCTGTGATCGATCTGGAAATGGACAGCATCGAAGGAATCACAGAGCTGGCAGGCGCAGGCTTCAATGGACGGATCGCAGGGCATGTAACCTATTTTTACGGTTCCTGCGGAAATTGCGCGAAGTCAGAAAAGCTTTCATAGCTTTCAAATATATATTAAGAAAAGGAGATCAAAATCTATGAAGTATGTATGTCAAGTATGCGGCTATGTTCATGAGGGTGATTCCGCTCCCGCCGAGTGCCCCGTATGCCACGCTCCCGCCGAGAAATTTACCGTTCAGGCCGGCGAGAAGACCTGGGCTGCCGAGCATGTGGTAGGCGTTGCACAGGGTGTGCGCGAGGATATCATCGCGGATCTGCGCGCAAACTTTGAGGGCGAGTGCTCCGAGGTGGGTATGTATCTGGCTATGGCAAGAGTTGCCCACAGAGAAGGCTATCCTGAGGTAGGTATGTATTATGAGAAGGCCGCTTACGAGGAGGCCGAGCACGCTGCCAAGTTTGCGGAGCTGCTGGGCGAGGTGGTAACCGACTCCACCAAGAAGAACCTGCAGATGAGAGTTGACGCCGAGAACGGCGCTACCGCAGGCAAGGTGGATCTGGCAAAGAGAGCCAAGGAGCTGGGCCTGGATGCGATCCATGACACCGTGCACGAGATGGCCCGCGATGAGGCCAGACATGGCAAGGCTTTCGAAGGTCTGCTGAAGAGATACTTTGGCTAATCGGAAGCATTGCTGTTCACAGCAGCTGATAAACAACAAAATTAACAAAAAAGGAGACTGATTATCATGCAGAAATATTTTTGCAACCCCTGCGGTTATACTTATGATCCCGAAGTAGGCGATCCTGAACACGGCATCGCTCCCGGCACAGCTTTTGAGGATATTCCCGACGGCTGGTGCTGCCCTAAATGCGGAGTGGACAAGAGCATGTTCCAGCCCGTGATCGAGAATTACAACTAATCTGCCGCGGCTTTACTGAGAGAATCGGCTGACAGATACAAATTTTAACAAAGGACGTGGTGGTTACCATGTCCTTTGTTACTTTTCACGGCTTCGCCGTTCAAGGTAACATGAAAAATGTTGTTTTTCCGGGTATATTGATATAAGATAAAAGGAAATGAAGATCGCAATTATAGAAGACGAAAAAATTCACACCGATTATCTGGCCGAATATCTGCAGGAATGGAGTCTCCAACGCGGAAAGCCCGTGGATATCCTCACTTTTATCAGTGCGGAAAGCTTTCTCTTTGCCTGGGAGGAGGACAGAACCTTCGACATTCTGTTTGTGGATATACAAATGAAGACCATGAACGGCATGGAAATGGTAAAAAAAATCCGGGAAAGAGACCATGAGACCGCCATAGTTTTTACCACCGGCATAGACGACTATCTGGCCTCAGGCTATGAGGTGGATGCCATGCACTATCTGCTGAAGCCTCTGAACCGGGAAAAAATATTTCAATGCATGGATAAGGCAGCCCAGCGGCAGCGGAAGGAAACCTTTATCCTGCTGCATGGCAGGGATGAAAGCATAAAAGTTTCCGAACGTCACATCTCCTACGTCGAGGCCCGCGGACACGGGTGCATCGTGGAGCTCTGTTCCCGGCCGGAAGAAGTGGATCTGCTGGAAATCACGGACAGCATCACACATATGGAAGAGCAGCTGGCTTCCTGCGGTTTTGTCAGGTGCCACCGATCCTATCTCTGCAGGGTCGGCAGTATCCGCCGGATTACCCGGACAGATATCCTTTTAGACAGCGGCAGCACCATTCCCGTAAGCAGACGTATGTATGAACAGGTCAATCAGGCCTTTATCCGATTTTTTTCGCGGGGGATATAGCTATGGGAATCCTAATACTGACGGTTGTGTCATTTCTTTTTGCTGCAGGAGCCTATTTTCTTTACCGTGCCTTTCAGGCTTCCGTAGATAAACGTACTCTGAATTACCAAAGCGACCTTCTGGAAAAGCACTGCCAGGAGGTACAGAATATGTACACGCAGACCCGGGGCTGGCGTCATGATTATCACAGTCATATCCAGACTATGAAGGCGCACCTGGCCATGGGAAATCTGACGGCGCTGGAAGCTTACCTCAATGAGCTGGACAAAGATCTGACTTCGGTAGACACTGTAATCAAAACCGGAAATGTGATGATTGATGCCGTGCTGAACAGCAAAATTTCCCTGGCTAAGGCCAGAGGAATCGCCGTGGAAGCGAAAGCCATGGTTCCCGAAAATCCTGCCCCCTTTGTCTCGGAGGTGGATCTGTGTCTGATCATAGGCAACCTGATGGACAATTCCATGGAAGCCTGTATGAAAACCAGGGCCTCGGAAAATCGTTTCATCCGAATCTACATCGACATTTTGAAAAGTCAGCTCTATATCTACATTATGAACGGCATGGAGGAACGCCCAAAGCGTCAGGGCCTGCGTTATCTGTCCACCAAAGACAGCAAAAGCCACGGCTTCGGCCTCATGCGCGTGGACAAGGTGGTGGAACGGTATCACGGCTATTTAGACCGGCAGGATGAAGATGGCGTCTTTGTCACGGAAATAATGCTCCCTCTGCAGTCGGCATAAACATATCAGAAACCACTCGTGCACGAAATCGACCATTCGTGCACTTTTTTCATATTTGTCACAAACCCGTGATATCATGTGCAGGCCATGATATCAAAGCCATTTACAGCCAGGGGGAAACTGTCTATGAACACCAGCAATACTGAATTTGAACCAAAACATCATTCCATTGCCGGCAATATCCTCTTTTTTATCCGCCATTATAAGAGGTACGAGCCGGCTGTGCTGTGGATCTGTGCCGGAGAAATCCTGCTTGGCTCCCTGCTTCCGCTGTTCTACATTTATCTGCCAAAAATCACCATCGATTTGGCGGCGCAAAAAACCGCCCCGGGAAGACTTCTGTTTCTTCTGGGTGGCTTTACCCTTTTGTTGATGCTTCTGGAGGGTCTGAAAAGCGGACTTGGCAGCGGAAAATATAATCTGTACAATACTCAGCGGACCAATCTGGTGGGAATGCTTTTTCTGAAAAGTCTGCGGATCAAATATGAATATACTGAGTCCGGCCCCGTAAAAAAAATGTATATGAAGGCCTGCCGATCAGTGGACAGCGGCGACTGGTCAGCCAGTTCAAGGATGGTCAGCGAATCCGTATCTCTGCTGATCAATATTCTCAGCTTTCTCCTCTATTCCACTGTCATTGGTTATCTGAGTCCGGGAATGCTGTTGGCGCTGTTGCTTCTTTCGGCGTTAAACTATCTGATCAGCATGGGCCGTATTCGTTTTGAAGAATCTCTGCGGGAGGAGGATGCCACAGCCCAAAAGCATTATCAATGCATCTACAGCTCCATGGGAAATATGAAGGGCGCAAAAGACATCCGCATTTTCGGCATGCAGCACTGGCTGCTTCAGCTGCGGGATCATGTATTGGGAGAATTGCGGTCTCTGGAGGAAAGGCGGCAGCGAAAAAATGCCTTTTATGAGTGGATCGGAATCCTTCTGTCAGCAGTGCGGGATCTGGGGGCATATGCTTATCTGCTGTACCGAGCCTCCTGCGGAACCATCGGTTCGGGAGAATTCGTATTGTATTTTGGTGCTGTCACAGGTTTTTCCGGCTTTATGTCCGGCATTATGGGCGCCCTCGCTTCACTCCGGGGAGCCGCTAACAGCACAGATTATATAAGGGCCTACCTGGACCTTCCCGAAGAAGATCTTACCAGCGGAAACACGCATATCGATACACAGCGGCCTCCTCTTGAAATCGAGTTCCGGGACGTTTGCTTTTCCTACAAGGAATCTGAAGGGGCGGAAGGAGACACCGCACCCTGCACCAAAGAAATTTTCCGGGATCTGAATCTGAAAATCCGCCAGGGAGAAAAGATAGCGCTGGTGGGGATCAATGGCGCCGGCAAAACCACTTTGGTAAAGCTTCTCTGCGGAATTTATGACCCGGATCAGGGCCAGATTCTGATCAATGGAATAAATCGGAGGGAATTTCCCAAGACCGAATATTACAGATTATTTTCCGTAGTGTTTCAGGAACAGCTGATTCTGCCCTTTACCGTAGGAGAAAATCTTGCCATGGACAGGATGGATCAGGTGAATGAAGAAAAAGCCTGGGAAGCCCTGGACAAGGCCGGGTTAAAGCAGACCTTTCTGGAAAAGGGGATAGGAATCAGATCCTACATGACCAAAGTCATGATGGAGGACGGCGTCGAGCTGTCCGGCGGCCAGCAGCAACGGTTTCTGTTGGCCAGAGCCCTTTACAAGGACGCCCCCGTTCTGGTGCTGGATGAACCCACGGCGGCTCTGGATCCTTTGGCTGAACGCGAGGTTTACCAGCATTACAATCAGTACAGCCAGGGAAAAACTGCTCTCTTTATCTCCCACCGTCTTGCCAGCACCCGTTTTTCCGACAGGATCCTGCTTTTGGAAAACGGACGGATTGCGGAGTCAGGAACCCACCGGGAGCTGATGCAGGCAGGCGGTTCTTATGCCAAAATGTACGAAATACAAAGCAGTTATTATACAGGAGGTGATCCGGATGGAATCCAATTTGACAGATAAGCTGCCTCTTAAAGAGCATCTGCAGAATGTCAAAAAAATAATGCGTTTCATAAGAGAAATGGATCCAAATTGTTTTCGCATCATGTGCCTGGTACAGGTCGTTCAGGTGAGCATTCCCTATATTGAGCTTCTGCTCTCCGCCTACATTCTGGACGCTGTCAGCGCCCGAAAAGACTTCCGGGAAATGATGATGGTGATCCTGCTCTCCATGACCGGAATCCTGGTTCTGCGCTTTCTCGCCTCCGCTATAAGCCAT
>CAMWUL010000034.1 GCA_947177445.1 uncultured Lachnospiraceae bacterium
ACAGGCTTTATGCGGCCTGTGGCGATTTTCCCTTTATTCAACTGTTGAACTCCCGGAAGGCGGAATACAGCGTAGCTTCCTTCAGCTCGCAGCGATTATCCGTCTTTTTCATGATATCCTTGTTGATTTGATAGCCATAGCTGTCCGTTTCCAGGAGATGGGACAGGATGATGGCTTCAGTATGACCCCTTAAAATGTCGGATGTGATCGACATCGGCGTTAATACCTCCTTTCTGCATACACTATAGTACAATATACATCGCCTGTCAAGGTATATTTTAAAATCGAAGTATATTATAGAATAAAGGTTATAACGCAGTTTTGCGAAGTGAACGAATAGTTATAAGTATTTTGTTGTATTTTGGCGGATCCTGTGATAAATTGTAAATCAGTACTAAAAAAAATGGAAAAAATTTCCATTTTTTTGTTAGGACGGCGTTGATGACATAAGTTATTTGTGAAATCTGCAGGGGAAAAACAATGCTGAGACAATATGAAGAGTGCGATGTATATGAAGGCTTTCAGAAGCGTCTGAAGCTGATTTTTGAAGAGTTTGAAAATGTTTATATATCCTTTTCCGGCGGGAAGGACAGCGGTCTGCTGCTGAATCTGGTGTTGGATTACAGGGACAAGTGGTATCCGGATCGGACAGTGGGGGTGTTTCATCAGGATTTTGAAGCACAGTATACGGTGACTACGGAATACATTGAGAGAACCTTTGAGCGGATCCGGGACAGGGCGGAGCTCTATTGGGTATGCCTTCCCATGGCCACCCGGACAGCCCTGAGCAGCTATGAGATGTACTGGTATCCCTGGGACGAGACCAAGCGTGAATGCTGGGTGCGGCCCATGCCGGAAAAGGAATATGTGATCAATCTGGAGAATAATCCCATCACTACCTATCGGTATCGGATGCACCAGGAGGATCTGGCAAAGCAGTTCGGCAGATGGTATAAGGCCACCCACGGAGAGGGTAAGACCGTATGTCTGCTGGGGATGCGGGCGGAGGAATCCCTGCAGAGGTACAGCGGCTTTTTAAATAAGAAATACGGCTATAAGGGCGAGTGCTGGATCAGCAGACAGTTCAAGGACGTGTGGTGCGCCTCTCCCATGTACGATTGGTCCCAGAGTGATATATGGCATGCCAATTATTTGTTTGAATACGATTACAACAGGTTATATGATCTTTATTATATGGCGGGACTGAAGGTGTCCCAGATGCGGGTAGCTTCTCCTTTCAACGATTATTCCAAGGATTCGCTGAATCTGTACCGGGTGATCGACCCGGAGATCTGGGTGAAGCTGGTGGGAAGGGTGAGAGGGGCAAATTTTGCCTGTATTTATGGAAAGACCAGAGCCATGGGCTACCGGAATGTGACGCTGCCGGAGGGGCATACATGGGAATCCTATACCAGATTTTTGTTGGAAACTCTGCCTAAAAGGCTGCGGAACAATTATGCGAGGAAGTTTAATACTTCAATTATTTTCTGGCATAAGACAGGGGGAGGGCTGGACGAAGAGACCATACAGGAGCTGCTGGATCATGGCTATGAGATCCGGCGAAACGGGATATCCAACTACACTCTGAGTAAAAAGTCCAGGATTATTTTTGTGGGAAGGATTCCGGACAATACGGACGATATCAAGTCCACCAAGGATATTCCCAGCTGGAAAAGAATGTGCTTCTGTATCCTGAAAAATGATCATAATTGTCGTTTTATGGGGTTTGGGATGACCAGGCAGCAGCAGAGGTATGTGGATGCGATCAGACGTAAGTACAAAGGCATAGAGGAGATGGAATATGGAGTTTAAAAGTCCTGCGTATAATGTGATATCGGTGCCTGTTGAAAAAATTGTCATCAACACCTATAATCCCAACAAGGTGGCTCCGCCGGAGATGAAGCTTTTATATGAAAGCATCCGGGAGGACGGCTATACAATGCCCATCGTCTGCTATTATAAAAAAGAAGAAGATACCTATGTGATTGTTGACGGCTTTCACCGGTACCGGGTGATGCTGGAGCATCCCGATATATATGAACGGGAGAATGGGAGACTTCCGGTCTCCGTCATCGATAAACCGCTGGATCATCGTATGGCCAGCACTGTGCGCCACAACCGCGCCAGAGGAACCCACAATGTGGAGCTGATGAGCAGTATTGTGAAGGAGCTCCATGAGCTGGGCCGCTCCGACGCATGGATCGCCAGGCATCTGGGTATGGATCAGGATGAGATTCTGAGGCTGAAACAGATTACGGGCCTGGCAGCATTGTTCCGGGATGTGAAGTTTGGAAAGGCCTGGCATCCGTCGGAGGAGGACGAGGGGGATCAAAACTAAGGAAACGCTTTGAGCAGTGTTTCCATAAAAAAATGAAAGGAGACGCAACCTGACTGCTTCAAAATCCTACTGATCATATGAAAGGAATTTCCGGGAATGCTTTCAAATGAAAAAAGGAGCGGGCTGACAGGCTATGGAAGACAGAGAAATTATCGAAATGTATTGGCAGCGGGAAGAAGCTGCTATTTCGGAGACGGCGGCTAAATATGGAAGGCTGTGTCATTATGTGGCGGGAAATATACTTTTTGCCAGAGAGGATTGCGAGGAATGCGTCAATGATACTTATCTTGCGTGCTGGCGAACGATCCCGCCGAAAAGGCCCGACAGATTTTCCGCATTTGTCAGCAGGATCACAAGGAATCTGGCGCTGACAAAGTATGATTATCTGACTGCTGAAAAACGAAATCCTAAAGCCATGTGCTCCCTGGAGGAATTGGAGGAGTGCGTATCCGGGGCGGAATCTGTTGAGGCAGAGCTGGAAGGCAGGCGTATCGGAGCAGTGATCAGTGCTTTTCTCTGGCAGCAGGACGAGGAGAAAAGGAATATTTTTATACGCCGCTACTGGTATTTTGACTCAATAGAGGACATCAGCAGAAAAACAGGCTTTCAGGAGAGTAAAATCAAGTCTGTTTTATTTCGGCTGCGCGGTAAACTGAGATTATACCTGGAAAGGGAGGGAATCGAAGTATGAACGGAAGACAGATGGCGGAGGAAATAGGAAAAATCGACGACCAACTGGTACAGCAGGCAGGCAAGCTGCCGGATTATAAAAGGAAGAACAGAATAAAAGTGCTTATGAGAGCGGCGGCCTGCGCGGCGGCCATGGTGCTGATGGCGGGAAGCTTTGCCGCAGGGGCCGTGGTATTTGCAAAGGAGACCATTGTGGAGGTGCCGGTGGAGCAGGAGAGTGTTTTGCTGGAGGAGATCGGTCTGACGCTGATCCTGCCCAGTGAGTGGAAGGGACAGTACGGGATAAAGGTCGGCGGAATGGAAGGCGGTTACTTGTATACCTTTTACGACAAAACCATCTATGAGCAGGAGGGGGAATGGGCGGAGTGCGGAATTCTGTTTTATATCGGCGCCTACGGGGACAGACCCATGACACAGGAGGAGCTGGAGGCAGAAAATGTCCTTGACGGCGCGATTCCCTATGAATATCTGTGCTCTACAAAACGAACCAACTATATCCGGGTTGATGTGACGGATGTTCAGTATGACATGAATGACCCGGAGACGGCCCGGCATTATGAGAAGCTGATAGCCGGAATTCCCGAAATCAGGTTTGTACTGGAGGATATGCTGTAGTAACAGTTCAGCCATGCAGTGATTCACTTATTGCGCATGGGTGCCTGCACACAAAGCGCGATAAGTGAATTGTTACTTTTCACGGCTTCGCCGTTCAAAGTAACATGATGCGCACAAAATGAGCTAAATTCGCTCATTTTGGCGCAGGCAGTCTCGGGTTTTGCGTGCAAAATGCGCACGAAAACACCTCGCGGCCCCTACCCGTGAAAAGTAACAGTGAATTACTTCATGAGCGGAGCGGACCAGTCTTTTTCCTTGTAATCCTCGGAGTTTTGTTTTATAATGAAAGGCAGGAAATTGCGGAGCAGAATGGGTGCAGGCCGAAAACCGCAGATCACAGAAAGGTATGGGGATTATTATGGAAACAGATATCAGAGAAACAGAAATGAAGGAAGAGATCAGGGAGACGGCGGGTGCGGCAGAAAACGAAGGTGAACAGCCTGGGAAGCCCGAAGAAACCATGGCAGATTACAGCAGGGAGCTGGAAGCCTCCTTCCGGGAGATTCATGAAGGAGATATCCTTACGGGGACAGTGATTGCAGTAGACGAAGGAGCCGCCACGCTGGATTTGAATTATTATGCGTCGGGGGTGATCCGGGCCGCCGATATGAGCCGTGATCCGTCCTACTCCATAATGGCGGAAGTGCATGTGGGAGATACGATTCAGGCTACGGTGGTAAAAAAGGACGACGGTGCAGGCAATATTATGCTGTCCCGGGTGCAGGCCGCGGAAACGCTGGGCTGGGATAAGCTCAGGGCATATCTGGAGGAAAAGACAGTTCTGTCCGTAAAGATCAGCGAGACGGTAGGCAAGGGCGCCATCACATTTCTGGAGGGAATCCGTGGATTTATTCCCATATCCCAGCTGTCTTTAGATCATGTGGAGGACACGGCGGAATATAAAGGAAAGACGCTGGAGGTGCGGGTTATCACTGCGGAACAGGAAAAGCAGAGGCTGGTGCTTTCCGCAAAGGAAGTGCTGCGGGAAAAACAGGCAGAGGAGATCAGCCATAAAATTTCCATGATTGCTCCCGGAACAGTGATGGAGGGCAGAGTGGAAAGTCTGATGCCCTACGGTGCATTTGTGAGCCTGGGCGGAGGCATGAGCGGCCTGATTCACATCTCTCAGATCAGTCAGAAAAGAATCAAAACTCCTTCGGAGGTGCTGAAGGAGGGAGAAACGGTCAAAGTCAAGGTACTGAATACCGATAACCACAAGATCAGCCTGAGCATGAAGGCACTGGAGGAAAACACGGAGCCGGATGCAGTGGATGAAAAGGCAGCGGCGCAGTACAGCTCCGGAAAGTCGGTGAGTACATCCCTGGGTGATCTGCTTAAGGGACTGAAAATTTAATCAGGGGAACAGGAAGCGAACAATGAAGACGCGGCAGAACTGCTATTTGCAGGCAGGCCGCGTCTTTTTTCTAAAATATATTGACAAATTGGTTTACATACAGTAAACTACAATCAGGAGGTTTACATTGAGTAAACCAAGAGGACGGGGCGGAAGGAGAAGAGGATATGGGAGATATCAGACTTGGGGAAATCGAAAGTCGTTTTGTGGAATTGATCTGGCAGAGAGAGCCTATCGCTTCCGGAGATCTGGTGCTTTTGTGTGAGCAGGAGCTGAGCTGGAAGAAATCCACCACGTACACAGTACTGAGAAGGCTCTGTCAGAAGGGGATTCTTCAAAATGAGGATGCGGTAGTGACCTCCAGAATCAAGAAGCAGGAATATATGGCCCGATGCAGCGAGCAGGTGTTGGAGGATACCTTTGAGGGGTCGCTGCCCCGGTTTGTGGCGGCGTTTATGAGCCGTAAAAAACTGAGCAGAAAGCAGATTCAGGAGATCCAGAAGCTCATCGACGAGTATGATGCTTGAACGGAGGGCCCGCCGAGGCGGGCAGGGGGTGTAGTATGGGAATGCAATTGTTGGTATTACAGATTCAGACAGCAGCTATGGTGATTCTGGCGCTGGCGCTTCGAATCGCTATCAGGAAGCTGCCCAAGGGATATTCGTATGCATTGTGGATCCTGGTGTTTGCAAGGCTTCTGTGTCCTGTGGCGCTGGAGACAGATTTGGGGATAGCGCCTTCCCTGGAGGACGGAGCATCCTGGATGGAGCAGATCCTGGCAGCAGACGGGGAGGGAGCGGAAAATTTTGGTATGGCGTCAGGCCTGGGGAGCAGAGCCGCCGTGACCGGCTATGAGGGACTGATTCCGGAGCTGCCCGGCACAGGGACAATACCAGAAGAAGATCCGGTTATGCCGGCGGGCAGTGTGCCGGGAAGCGGGACTGCCGGAGCGGGCTTTCGAAATGCCGCAGGACAGAGAGGGGATACGCTCGGCAAAGCGGCAGGGGATGAAGCGGCGCCTGTGCAAAACGGCATCCGCATCCTTTTGCCGACGCTCTGGATCCTGGGGGCGGCGTTGATTTTGGGATATAACGGCTTTGCCCTGGCCAGGGTGAAAAAGCTTCTGCGGAGGGCATATCCTGCAGAGGAGCCCATATATATCTGCCCGGGACTGGACACTCCCTTTACCCTGGGCCTGATTCGTCCAAGGATCTATCTTCCGGAGGGACTGGCGGCGCAGGAGAGAGAATACATTATCTGCCATGAAAGAGTGCATATCCGCAGAAAGGATCACATGATCAAAAATCTTGCCTTTCTGCTGTCGGCTGTATATTGGTTTAACCCGTTTGTGTGGATTGCCTTTTACTTCCTGGAGCGGGATATGGAGATGTCCTGCGACGAGCAGGTGATCCGGCGTATGGGGACCGACATCAAAAAGCAGTATTCCCAGTCCCTTTTGAATTTTGCACAGCGGGAAAATCTGGCTGTGACGCCCCTTACCTTTGGAGAAAACAGTGTCCGGCAGCGGGTAAAAAATGTGCTTTCCTACCGGAATGCGAAACGCTGGAGCTTTGTGTTGGGGATTTTGATTCTGGCGGCAGCGGGAACGGCTTTGTTCACATCCCGGCCGGGAAGTGAGGCCGGGAGTGTCGGACGAAACGAAGAGATCACCCGCAGCGCAGGCGGCGCGCCTGCCCGGACGGAGAGCGGACCCGGCTTCGCCGGACAGCAGCAGGCGGGAAATGGGGACGGGACTTCCGGGTTCATACCGCTGGTGTCAGACCAGTCCGGGGAAAAGGCTTCGGAAAATGTTCACAGAGAGCTTACCGACCTGGATCATGACACGCCGGATCGTGCCCTGGACCGCTGGGCCTCGGCCTTTACAGATCGGGATGGGGAAACCCTGTATGAGCTGGCTGCCCGGAAAGAACAGTTTATGGAGTGGGATATGGTGAATGAGCCGGAACCGGGCGTCATTACCTTCGGACTTTCCAGCCCCTGGCCCTGGGAGTATAATTACAGTATCCAGAGACTGGGAGATACCGGAGCCGTAATCCGGTATTATATGAATACCTCGGCCCCGGAGATCTACATTGCGGATGAAATGGTGGAGCTGGTGGAAGAGAACGGCCTGTATTATGTGGATCATCAGCTTTTGACAGAATATTATTCCATTCCCGATAAGGGTACCTTTGAAGAGCTGTACGGGAAAGCCGGAAAATATGATTTCGGCTATGATAATACCGGCTATACCACGGACTTTTACAGGATGATTCTGCGCCATCTGATAACCGGACTCAGCCCTGAATATTACAGACAGTATACGGATCCCGTGACGGCGGCAATTTTGCTGCTGCATCTGGGGCCGGGTCAGGGCAAGGCCGAGTATGCCAATGTGTCTGCCGCCCGGGGAGACCGGGACATATCTTCTCAGAGCACTCCGTCTTATGTGGGAGAAGGAAGCAGAGCCACGGTTACCTACACCTTTGAGGAGGACGGCTCCAAGGTGGAAATCCCCATGGAGCTGATCGAAGGAAGTCAGAATATTTGGGCGCCTGCGGACACCGGCATGGTAAGGACCGTTTATAAAACCATGGATGCCAGGGATTATACCACCAGAGAGGGAGACTATATTGAGGCTTCCCAATATGGTATCTATCGGTTCAACAGAGAGGGCCTGCGCTGCCTGTATTCTTATTATGTGCCGGAAAGTATTGTGTGGGCAAAGGCGGATGGACAGCTGTACTTTACGGACAGTGTTTCCTGGCAGGAGGGGGCATTGGATTATCTGGAGGATGTAATCTGCATTCTGAACCTGGAGACGGGAGAGTTTGACCGGGAGACCTATCTTTTTACGGAAGAGATGCAGGCAGTGCTTCCTCTGCGGTGGCTGTCCGTAAACGGGGGATTTCTGCATCTGTACGGCCAGGATGTCAGTCTGGCGATTCCCCTGATCAATACGGGAAATACTGCTTTGAGCAGCGGAAACGTATGGAAGGATAAGCCGGCAGCGCAGTTGGATTCCAAGGAGCAGGATGCTTATGGCGCTGCTGTCAGAGACCATATACTGAGCCGGCCGGGACAGCTTATGGAAATATCCAATCGTACCTGGACGGAAAATTTTGCCTATGTGGATCTGGACGGGGACGGCGCCCGGGAGCGGATAACCCTTTCCGCGGATCCCGAGGAGGATCCTTCCTATTACTATTGGCCCTATGATGCCTATGTGCTGCAGGCAGGTGACAGCATGGCGAAGGGCTGGTATGAAAGCCTTCACAATGAAATCTGGGCGGTGAGCCTGGACGGAAAGGAAATTCTTCTGGCGCTGTACGGAGACGGTCCCAGCAGCGATCCTTTAACCATATTGTACGCATACCGGCAGGGAGAGCTTCAGGAGGTTGGACGGTTTGATGCGGATATCAGAAATTGTACTATGGAAAACGGTGTTATCAGCGGAACCACCAGGCAGGATGTGCTTCAGACCGACTGGGTGAAGGCGCAATGGCGCATCGGAGAGAGCGGCATGCTGGAGAGAATTTCCCAGGACACCTACGATTTCATTGCCTTAAACGACATTTCCCTGTTGGTGCCTCTGCCCGTGCACGATTCTCCCGAAGAGTCCTCCGAAAGCCATATGCTCCGGCCTCAGACGGTGAAATTCTTAAAGACGGATGGAAGCTTCAGCTGGATCTATGCGGAAGGGGAGGACGGAGACGGAGGATGGTTTGCCATGGAGGATTCTCTGGAGATCAAGGAGCTGGGAAAGGATTATATGGAGGTATTTGAGGGTTTAAATTTTGCGGATTAGAGGTCCGGAAACTGCGGGCAGGTTTTTTTGGAAAGGAAGAAGTGCAGGAAGGTCAGTTCCCTTTGGAGGGGCTGGCCTTTTTGGCGCTAAAGTTAAGAAAATGCTTGACCTGGAGTGAACTCCAGATAATAAAATAGAGACAGACGGGAAAGGAGGGCAGTGATGACGATCAAGGAGGTAAGCGAAAGATACGGCATATCCCAGGATACACTGCGCTATTATGAGCGGTCCGGCATGATTCCGGCGGTGGGCAGAACTGCGGGAGGAATTCGGGACTATGGCGAGGAGGATCTGGGATGGGTGGAGCTGGCGCTGTGCATGCGGAGCGCGGGACTGCCGGTGGAGGCTATGGCCCGGTATGTGGAGCTGTGCCTGCAGGGAGACGCCACGATCCCGGACAGACTGAGGCTTCTGATGGATCAGAGAAGGACGCTGATAGAACAGGAGGAACAAATCCGGGTCATGCTAAAGCGTCTGGACTACAAAATCTTCCGCTACGAGGAGGCGGTAAGGACGGGAAAGCTGACCTGGGAGGAGCCGGAAAAAGAGGACGGACTGATGGAATTTGAAAGCAAACAGGAAAGGAAGAGAGAATATGATTTATAAGAAATTTCAGGACTTGAACATATCGGCGCTGGGAATGGGGGCTATGCGGCTTCCGGTTATAGAGGGAAACGACGGCAGGATAGACGAGGCTGCGGCGGAAAAGATGACAGCGTATGCCATGGAACAGGGGATCAACTATTATGATACAGCCTGGGGATACCATAACGGAAATTCAGAGATTGTTATGGGCAGATTGCTGTCAAAATATCCCAGGGACAGTTTTTATCTGGCTGACAAATTCCCGGGCTATGATCTGTCCAACATGTCGAAGGTGGAGGATATATTCGAGAAGCAGCTGGAAAAATGCGGAGTGGAATATTTTGATTTTTACCTATTCCACAATGTCTGTGAGATGAACATCAACGAGTATCTGGACGAACAGTATGGTATCCACAAGTATCTGATGGAGCAGAAGAGAAACGGACGGATCCGGCATCTGGGATTTTCGGCCCATGGAAGCTGCCAGGTGATGAAGCGCTTTCTGGAGGCCTATGGACAGGACATGGAATTTTGCCAGATCCAGCTCAATTATCTGGACTGGTCCTTCCAGGACGCAAAGGAAAAGGTGGAGCTTTTGAAGGAATATGGTCTGCCGGTGTGGGTCATGGAGCCCCTTCGGGGCGGACGGCTGGCGTCCCTGGGGGAGGAATATGAGACCAGATGCAAGGCGCTGCGGCCCGGAGAGAGCATTACTGCCTGGGCATTCCGTTTTCTGCAGACGATTCCTCAAGTGACGGTTACTCTGTCAGGCATGTCCAATTTTGAACAGATGAAGGAAAACATTGCTACCTTTGGGGAAGAGAAGCCGCTGAATACGAAGGAGTGGGACACCCTGATGGAGATTGCCGGTCAGATGGTGGGCAGAATCGCTCTGCCCTGCACGGCCTGCCGGTATTGTACGGCGCACTGTCCCAGACAGCTGGAGATTCCGGAGCTGCTGGCTCTGTACAACGAGCACTGCTTCTCGGAAGGAGGTTTTATCGCTCCCATGGCTCTGATGGCCGTGCCGGAGGAAAAACAGCCCGGCGCCTGCATGGGCTGCAGAAGCTGTGAGAAGGTCTGTCCCCAGCAGATCAGGATTTCGGAGGCCATGGCGGACTTTTCGAAAAAGCTCAGCAGCTTTTCTCTGGGATAAGGGTTTTGGCGGCATATTTTGGCGACATAAAGGTTTCTGTGGACGATTTCTAAGTTTTCCGGTATAATGGGTACATTAAAACATACTCAGGAGGTATCGGAATGAATCCATATGCAGGAACACAGACAGAAAAGAACCTGGAGGCGGCCTTTGCAGGGGAGTCCCAGGCCCGCAACAAGTATACTTATTTTGCTTCCGTGGCCAAAAAAGAGGGCTATGAGCAGATATCGGCATTGTTTCTGAAGACGGCGGACAATGAAAAGGAACACGCGAAAATGTGGCTCAAGGAGCTGAGCGGCATCGGCAGTACTGCGGATAACCTTTCCGCCGCGGCAGCAGGTGAGAATCATGAATGGACAGACATGTACGAGGATTTTGCCAAAACTGCGGAGGAAGAAGGTTTTCCTGTACTGGCAAAGAAATTCCGGCTGGTGGCCGCTATTGAAAAGCATCATGAGGAGAGGTATCGTGCGCTGCTGAAGAATCTGGAGACGGCCCAGGTGTTTGAAAAGAGCGAAGTAAAGGTATGGGAGTGCCGCAACTGCGGTCATATCGTTGTGGGAACCAACGCGCCCCAGGTTTGTCCTACCTGTAATCATCCCCAAAGCTATTTCGAGGTGAGCGCACAGAACTACTAAAGTGCCATACACGGGACAACGAAAGTAAATATGATTTGTGGGTATGATAATGAAAAAAATAATGATGATCGCCACCGGAGGCACCATAGCCTCCGGTTATACAAAGGCAGGCCTGACGCCCCGCATCGGGGCGGAGGAGCTGCTGGGATTTGTGGAGGAGCACAGAGAATTTTGTACCGTGGATATGGTGCAGCCCTTCAGTCTGGACAGTACTAATATATATGCCGTCCACTGGCTGGAGCTGGCGGCGCTGATTCAGGAGAATTATGAACAATACGATGGATTTGTGATATGCCATGGTACGGACACCATGGCTTTTACGGCTGCGGCCCTGTCTTATCTGGTTCAAAACAGTAGAAAGCCCATTGTCATCACTGGTTCCCAGAAGCCCATTAATCTGCCGGTGACGGATGCCAGGACAAATCTGCTGGACAGTCTGCGCTTTGCCTCCCACCCCAGGGCTCACGGGGTCAATATTGTATTCGGGGGCAATGTGATCGCAGGAACCAGGGCCAAGAAGGAGCGGTCCAAGAGCTACAATGCCTTTTCCAGCATCAATTATCCGGCGGTGGCAGTGATCCTTGACGGAAGGATCGTTTTTTATATTGATGATAAGGACAGGCTGGAGGGGGAGACCAGATTTTATCAGGAACTAAATGAGCGGGTGCTGCTTCTGAAGCTTGTGCCCGGTATGGACGGTACGGTGCTGAACAGGCTGTTTCCATATTATGACTGCGTGGTTATAGAGGCTTTCGGGGTGGGGGGATTTCCGGAATATGGACAGGATCCCTTTTTTCATGAGATCCGCAGGTGGACGGATGCCGGAAAGACGGTGATGCTGGCCACACAGGTTACCCACGAGGGCAGCGATATGGAAATTTACCAGGTGGGAAGGGTCATTAAGGAGAACTTTAATCTGCTGGAGGCTTATGACATGACGCTGGAGGCAGCGGTGACAAAGGCCATGTGGATTCTGGGACAGACAAAAGATCCGGAGAGTGTGCGCCGCCTGTTTTATACTACGGTAAACCATGATATTCTGCTGGCTTTGGAGGAAGCGGCGGACAACAGAGGAGCAGAGCCCGTTTAGCCGCTGCTTCAAAGAGCGGGCAGGGGGAGGAACATGTTTTCAAAAGAATATTATGAGGAGATCCGGGCGGGGTTCGACAGACAGATGACTCTGCTGAAGGAAAATGCTGTGAGTCTGGATAAAATACGGGCCGTTTTCCGGGCCTGTTCCCGGGAGGAGGCTCAGGCGCTGACCTTTCTTTATGGGGCCATACCTCTTTCCGATCTGCTGGATTATCCTGCAGAGCTGTTTTTGGCCTATGCCAGGCACGGAGTA
This sequence comes from uncultured Lachnospiraceae bacterium, assembly GCA_947177445.1. GTDB lineage: Bacteria > Bacillota > Clostridia > Lachnospirales > Lachnospiraceae > Acetatifactor. The sequence continues at coordinate 12,530 of CAMWUL010000034.1, forward strand.
TTTCTTTGGAACCAGGGGCCCTTTGCGGGCCGGGTGCCGGAGAGATTGTTTGCCAATTATGTGCTGCATCACCGGGTGAACAACGAGGATCTGGAGGATGTCAGAGGCCTTATTTACCATCAGCTGATGGAGTATGACAGGCTGAAGGACTTTAACGGGCTGAAGGGCTTTGACGGGCTGAAGGGTTCTGCCGGACGAAAGGCCTGTGGAGGCGGAAAATGTGATATGTATGAAGCTGTGAAGGAGGTCAACTACTGGTGCGCAGGAGAGGCCTCCTATTCAGCTACGGATGAACGGACGCAGAACCCGGGTACCGTGCTGAAGGCGGCCATAGGGCGCTGTGGGGAGGAGTCTGTATTGACGGTGACGGCGCTGCGAAGCATGGGGATTCCCGCTCGTCAGGTGTATGTGCCCTTGTGGAGCCACTGTGACGACAATCATGCATGGGTGGAAGCCTGGTGCGATGGAGAATGGCGTTTTCTGGGAGCCTGCGAGCCCCAGGAGCGTCTGGACCGGGGATGGTTCACCGGTGCGGCATCCCGGGCCATGCTGGTTCGTTCCCGGTGGTTTGGACCCGATGCTCCTGAAGGAGGGGAAACGGAGGCGGGGCGCAGCGGGATGGCAAGGAATCTGAACCATCTGGAGCGATATGCCTCTGTGGTGCATCTGATGCTGACTGTGGTGGATGAGAAGGGAACGCCGGTTCCCGGCGCCAGACTGGAGCTGCAGATATTGAATCAGGGGCGTCTCCGGACGATGACGGTGCTTCGGACCGGCACAGGTGAAGAGAATTGCGGAACCGCCGAATTTTTTACCGGCAGGGGTGATCTCTGGGTCAGCGCCTCCGCCGGAGGGCTCTATGGAGAAAAGCTGGTGTCCCTGACCGGCGGACAGGCCGATGCGAAGGAATGTGTTCTTGTGCTGAAGCAGGAACCGGAGTGCCGGGAGGAATGGAAGGAGCTGGATTTTCATGCTCCGGCAGAGACGGTCCGGGAGGAGGAACTGACGGCCCTGGAGCGGCATCAGGGAGCAGATCGGCTGAAGGAGGCGGAAGAGCGCCGCAGACATAAGCTGGAAGGCTTTTTTGATGAAATAGAGGCGGACAGGAGCTTGGACAGGTATGCCCAAGAGGACCGGCAGGCTCTGAAGGAGATCCTGCGAAAGGCCCGGGGAAATGTGGGAGAGCTTGTGAACTTTCTGAACCGGGAGCCGGGAGAAGGCGCCGCCTGGAAGAGGAAGCTGCTGGAAACTCTGCGGGAAAAGGATCTTTGGGATATCCGCACAGAGGTGCTGACAGACTGCTGGAACAGTGCCCGGTTCTATGAGGGCAGTCTGCCGGAGGATATCTTTTTTCCTTATGTGGCATGTCCCCGGGTGGATGATGAGATGCTTAGGCCCTGCAGAAGAGAGTTGCTTCATTTGGTGGATTCCAGGGATCAGGAACGGATCCGCTGGGATCCCGGCTGTGTTCCGGAGCTGGCGGAGGGCCGGATTCGCTCTCTTCCGGAGCGGGAGTATGAGGGACTGATCACGTCTCCTGCAGGGTGCCTTCGGGGCGGAATCGGCAGTCTGGAATCAAAAAGAATTTTCTGCGTCACCCTCTGCCGCAGTCTGGGAATTCCCGCCCGGCTCAACCCTCTGGACGGGAGGACGGAATACTGGCGGGAGGGAAGGTGGATCTGTGCAGAAGAACCTTTGGATCCTTGGGAGGAGGGGGCTTTTCTGACTCTTTTCCTGGGGGAAGGGCTGAAGCTGAAGGACACGGATCAATATTCTCTGGAACGTTTTGACGGAGAAGGCTTCCGGTACTTGAACCTGGAGAATTATTGGAGGGATCAGAACCGGAAGCCCGCGGAAAACAGAATCCCGGGTAAAGATACAGATCCCGGAACCGGGGAGAACGGCCCTGGGACGTTGGTTTTACGGCCCGGAGTTTATCGGATTACTGCCACAGTCAGAAAGAAAAATGGAGATCAGCTGGTCAGAATGCTGACATTTCGTCTCCAGAAGGGGCAGAAAAAAGAGATTACCCTTTCTCTCAGGGAGGTTTTGCCGGAGGATATGCTGATTCATGCAAGGGCGGAGGAGATTGTCTTTCGGACACCGGAGGGAGAACGGGTACCGCTGTCCGGTCTTGGGGCGGGAGCAGAGGAAGAGAAGGCAGGGGAAGCCGGCCCGGCGCTGCTGTTGTGGCTGGAGACAGGCCGGGAGCCCACAGAGCATATATTGAATGAATTGTATGAATTGAGGGACCGCTTCCGGGCATTGTCCGTACCCATGTATATGGTTGTGAAAAATCCGGAGGAACTGAAAAACAGTACATTGATCCGGACATGGCAGGCCCTTCCTGAAATCCGTATCCTTCTGCAGGATCCGGAGGAAAAAGCGCGGAAGCTGGCAGAGAGTGTGGGACAGGAGTCAGGGAGGCTTCCTCTGGCGCTGGTTCTTGCGTCCGGCCTGGAATGTGTCTACAGTTCCGCAGGCTACCGGACAGGCCAGGGCGGAATTTTGTGGAGAATTCTGCATGCGTGCCAAAAAAAATTCCGGAAGGACTGAGAGAGGCATCTTTCAGTCCTTAATCTGCCTGCTGATTCTCATGTGGCTGTGAGTAGTGTTACTTTTCACGGGTAGGGGCCGTGAAAAGTAACTGAGTAGTAACAAATAAAGCACGCAGAGCGTATTTTGGGTATTGACAAACTTACGAATTGTGATATTATATATTCATAAAGCATATTAATTTCTTGAAATTCATTGACTGGATTTTCTATTGATCTCAAATCTTTTCGGAAACTCTATGCTTTTAAATCCAACAAACATATTGAGAGACAGGGCAGGGGATTCCGGGATGGGGGATACCTTCTGTCCGGACGGGAGGAAACTATGAAAAAACTGGAAGAAATGAATTTGGTGGACGACTTTCTGGCTTACAGCCTTACGAGTCACAGCAAGTACGGCGAGGAAGCGTCCCGCTACATTTTGGGGTGCATTTTAACACGGAAGATAGGACGGCTTGCCGTGGTGCCCCAGCGGAGCTGGCCTGGGGAAGACACCCATAAGCATGGGGTAAGGCTGGATATTTATCTGGATGAAGAGGCGAATGGGATTTTTGATGTGGAGCCGGATAACAACAAAAATTCTGCGGACGTGGAGGCATTGCCCAGAAGAGTGCGGTTTTATCACGCGAAGATCGATGCGGGAAATCTGGCCGCAGGAGAAAGCTACAGGGGGCTTCGGAATGTAGTGGTGGTATTTATCACTACATATGATCCTTTCGGGTATGGCCGGATGGTCTATACGGTGAGAAACAGCTGCGTGGAGGCTCCAGGCATGCCGTATGAAGACGGGGCGAAGACAATATTTTTGTATACAAAGGGAACGGAAGGCGATCCGCCGGAGGAATTAAGGCAGCTTTTGCAGTATATGGAGCATTCCACAGAAGACAATGTGAGGTCGGAGGGCCTGGCAAGACTGCATGAAATTGTAACAGAGATAAAGAGAGACAGAGAAGTGGGGTTGGCGTATATGAAAGCTTGTGAGATCGAGCAGCGTATCAGAGAGGAAGGAAGAGCAGAGGGTAAAGCAGAGGGCAAGGCAGAAAGTCTGCTTCTGCTGCTGAGTGATCTGGGGCAGGTGCCGGAGGAACTGAAGAGCCGGGTGCTGGCTGAAAAGGATCCGGCGGTGCTGGACCGCTGGATCAGGGCTTCCAGACATGCGGAAAGCCTGAAGGAGTTTATGGGGGTGGACAGGAAGAGGTCTTTGGATTTATAATGGACATAATATCCAAAGGAAAGGAAAACTTCAGATGAAAGCTTCTGTGCTGAAAAACAAGACTTTTTTGTACCTGACGGAATTTTTTGCGGGTATGTCCGTGATGGCTGTGGAACTGGGAGCCAGCAGACTGCTGGCTCCTTACTTCAGTTCGTCACAGATCGTGTGGACCATCATCATAGGGACAATTATGATCGCCATGGCGCTGGGCAATGTATACGGCGGAAGGAGCGCGGACAAAAATCCCGATCCGGACAGACTTTACGGGCGGATTTTGATAGCCGCAGTGTGGATTGCCGCCATACCGGTGCTGGGAAAGTATGTTATATTAGGGATATCAGCGGTTGTTATCTTTGCCGTAAATACCAATTTTCTCATTTGGGCCGCCTTTGCCGCCTGCATGATCATATTCGTGTTTCCGCTGTTTTTGCTGGGAACGGTGACGCCATCCCTGGCCAAATATTCCGTGGACAGTCTGAAGGACAGCGGCAGGATTGTGGGAACTCTGGGAGCATTTAATACGATCGGGAGCATTATCGGCACCTTTGTGCCCACCTTTATTTCCATTCCCGCGGTGGGAACATCCATTACTTTTCTGATTTTCTCCGGCATTCTGCTGGCCCTGGGGCTGACATATTTTATCAGTAAAAAGGCGGGAGCGGTAAAGAGTGCCGCCGCCGGACTTCTCTTTTTGCTGTGCTGCATTTTTGGCCGATCCGACAGCTTTGCTTTTTGGGAGGAGGAACTGGCCTATGAGGGAGAGTCCGTATACAATTACCTTCAGGTAAAGGAAAGTGACAGCAGAGTGGTGCTTTCTACCAATGTTTTGTTTGGAGTGCAGTCGGTGCTGATGAAAGACCAGGTGCTTACCGGTATGTATTATGACTATGCCATGGCGGCTCCGCTGATGACTGGAAGGGAAAATCCGGCGGACTGCCGGGTGCTGATTCTGGGGATGGGCACAGGAACCTATGCCACCCAGTGCGGGCGGTATTTCGGAGAAATGGATATGGAGGGCGTGGAGATCGACGAGAAGATCACGGCGCTTGCCAGAGAATATTTTGCCCTTCCGGAGAGTGTAAAGGTGACCACCTATGACGGCAGGGCGTTCCTGAATGTGATCGATGAAAAGTATGATGTGATTATGGTAGATGCCTATCAGGATATTACTATCCCCTTTCAGATGTCCTCAGTGGAATTTTTTACCCTGGTAAAGGAGCATCTGGAGCAGGACGGCGTCATGGTAGTTAATATGAATATGCGGGGCGAAAGCGAGGGAAACATCAACCAGTATCTGGCGGATACAATTTCTCGGGTTTTTGGTCAGGTGTACACAGTGGATGTGTCCGGATCCACCAACCGGGAGCTGTTTGCCTCCGACAGCCCGGGGCTGTCGGAAAAGCTGGAGTCGGGCAGTGAGCGGCTTTCGGATGAGAGGCTGGTGCGTTTGATGGACAGGGTGAAACAGAATCTGGTTCCCTATGAGGCGGGAGGCCATATTATGACTGATGACAGGGCGCCTGTGGAATTGCTTGGCATGCGGGTCATCGATGAGTTGATCCGGGACGAGGTGGTATATTATAAGATGATCTATCAGGAAGAGGGGATACCGGGATTGCTTAGAAGCTTTTGACAAAAAGAGCCGGATCATAGATCCAGCTCTAAAACGTTGACGCTGTATGGTTCACAAGTCAGAAGCAGAGAGCCGTCCCGGGGAAGGGGCTCGGAGACCCTGGGAGATACATTCTCCGGTGTTTCATGGGAATTGACCGCTTCCAGTCCGGCAGCAATTTCATGGCGGATGCAGTGTGAAATCGGCTGATCAGGGCGCAGACGGACTTCCCTGGAAGTATCCGACAGATTCACCAGCTTTACATAGAGCCGGAGGCCGTTTTCGGACAGGGTGGAAGAGACCTGCAGAGATTTTCCGGCGATTTTTGCCAGACCGGACAAAGCTTCTTCATCTTCACTGATCCGGGTTTCCACCAGGGTATCGCCCACATGGTTGGCAAACAGCTTCTGCACATAGTAGCTGGGCGTGCCATAGGCACTGTGATTGTCAAACCAGATCAGATCAGGCTGCCACTGCTGATGTCCGGTTCTGCCGAAAAGAGGGGCATAACAGGACATGACCACGTGGTCTGCGTTATGCTCCAGTCCTGTGAGGAAGGCAGCTTCGCACAGCGCCGCTTCCCAATTGCATACTCTTTCGCCTGTGTTTTCATGGGTATGGGCGGCATATTCTCCCGCAAAAACCTTGGGCAGGGATCTGTCATAGCTGTCATACCGGTGAATATTTTCCAGAAACCACCGGGGAGATTTGTAGAAGTGCTCGTCTACGGCGTAAGCCTTGTCTTTATTGGCATTCATCCATCGGTAAGCCAGATCGAATTCCTCTCCTTCAGCAGTCCATCCGGCACTGGTGATCAGCCGGATCTCGGGGTGCTTTTCGGAAAGTACCTTTTGGAAGGCCTCATACCGCTCAAAATATACCTCACCCCACTGCTCGTTGCCGATGCCGATATATTTCAGGCGGAAGGGCTCGGGATGTCCCATGGCGGCGCGCCTGCCGCCCCAGGTACTGTCGGCGGGGCCGTTGGCAAACTCTATAAGATCCAGAGCGTCCTGAATCCATTTGTCCAGAGCATTCATATCCGCCAAAAGTCCTTCATGCCATTGGCAGGTCATTCCGGCATTTATCACGGGGACGGGACTTGCGCCGATATCCTCGCAGAACTGGAAGTATTCATAGAAGCCCAGGCCGTAGGACTGAAAATAGTCCAAAGAGACCTGACCGTTGATCTGATATTCCTCCATCTGCCAGCGGTTCCAGTTGGTGCGGCGCTGGGTCAGATCTCCTATGGTGTCCTTCCAGCAGTACATGTTTTCAAAGCTCCGTCCTTCCACAATACAGCCTCCCGGGAAGCGCATGAATTTGGGAGAAAGGGCCTGCAGCATCTGTGCCAGATCCCTGCGCATTCCGTTCTTTCTGCCAAGAAAGGTATCCTGGGGAAAGAGGGACAGCAGATCCAGATCTACGGCACCTGGAGTTTCAAGAAGGATTTCGGGGAATACCTGATTGCAGCAGCCGTCAGCGGTGAGCGTCAGGCGGTATTTCGTCCAGCCTCTGCCGGTTCTGACCAGAGAAAAGGTTTTTTGCCCGAAGCAGATGCCGCGGCTGTCGGCAAGCCGTACAGTCAGCTTCATGGGAGAAGCATTTCTGGCATAGCAGGAAAACAGGAAGACCTCTCCCTCCCGGACCGCCAGCCCTTCACCGCAGAAGCCCAGGTTACGGATTCCGTCTCCGGCTTCTCCGGATAGATGTACGTAATGGGAATGAGCCTGACTTAAGGGGAAGCGGCCGGATACGGAGAAGCTTCCGTTTCCGATGGTTTCCCAGCACATTTTGCTTTTGTCGGTTTCTCCGTCCCGGTCATAGTATTCGAAGGAGCGGTTGGCGATCAGCTCCCCGTAGAGTCCGCCGTCGCCGGCATAATTAATATCCTCGAAGAAAATTCCATAAAGCAGAGGGCTGACGTCTCGAAGCTTATGGCAAGTGTTGATGGTGATGTCTGTCATGGGTTAGTGTTCCTTTCATGTAGTCAGGATTGCGGCGGGCCGGCCATGGGGCCATTTCCTGCCTTGAATAAGGTCATTATATCATTTTTTGGTGTATGAAAGAAGAGTTTTTTGCATATGTGGACACCCGGGGCGGCATATGATAAAATGCTGTATCAAGTATAATTCTTAAAATACGCAGGAACAAATTGAAGACTGTAAAAGGTGCGGAGATGACTTATGACGGAGGAACTGCTGCGGGAATTGAAAAAGATCACGCCGGAGGAGGAACGTATCCTGTCGGGGCGAAAGGAGATTGAAAAGAATCTCTATATGTCGGGAGAAGAGGATATGGTAGATGCGGGAAAGCTTCTTGACGCCGGGAAGCTGATTCAGGTGCGTCCTCACACCCGTTTTGTGCACTTCCCCAGGCATACTCACAACTATATCGAGGTGATCTACATGTGCTCCGGATGCACCCGCCATGTGATCAACGGTGAGAATGTGACTTTGGAGCAGGGGGAATTGCTGTTTTTAAGTCAGAGCGCCGTTCAGGAGATTTATCCTGCCGGAGAAGATGATATTGCCGTGAATTTTATCATCCTGCCGGAATTTTTTGAATATGGTCTGAATATGATGGAGCCGGAGGAAAATCTGCTTCGAAGCTTTATTATTGATTGTCTGCGGGGAAAGAATGAGTCCGGGGGATATCTGCATTTCCGGGTGGCGGATGTGCTGCCGGTACAGAATCTGGTGGAAAATCTGATCTGGACTATCTGGCACAGGCAGCCTAACAGGCGGCGTACCAATCAGATTACAATGGGATTGCTTTTTTTGCAGCTGATGAACTGCATGGACAAGGTTGAGACCGTGGAGGGAGCGGGCCAGCAGAAGCTGATGATCACCGTTCTCAGTTATATTGAGACCCACTATCGGGACGGGGAGCTGAACGAGCTTGCCGGCAAGCTGCACTATGATGTATACTGGCTCTCCCGGGAGATCCGGCGGCGGACGGGGAGAACCTATACGGAGCTGGTACAGGCCCGGCGGCTGAATCAGGCGGCATATCTGCTGACCTCCACCGCCATGCCCGTGCTCCAGGTAGCGCAGGAGGTAGGATATGACAATATCAGCTATTTTCACAAAATTTTTTACAAAAAATACGGCACAACCCCAAGAAAATTCCGTATGGGAGAAAAAATGGACAATTCGTCAGGTTTGTGCTATACTCAGATAAAAACAAACCTTGATGCGGAGGGAGAGTAAGATGGAGATCAGAGAATTTGCAGATATGCATAAACTTGAAAAAATTCTTTCAAATTGGGCATTGGCCACAGGGCTTGCCGTGACGGTTCAGGGAACGGACGGAAGGGATATATCCCGCAGCTATAACGCCACTGATTTTTGCACCAAGCTGACCAGGGGGAGCAGCGAGGGAAGCGTCAGGTGCGAGAGATGCGACAGAGAGGAAAAAGGCGTATACCGGTGTCATGCCGGACTGACGGATTTCAATATTCCGCTGGAGGCAGACGGGATCCGGGTAGGGGCCGCAGTGGGAGGCCAGGTGCTTTCCGCACAGCCGGATGAAGGGAGATTCCGGCAGCTGGCAGAGGATCTTGGTGTGGATGAGGACAAATACATAGATGCGCTCAGAAAGGTGAATGTGCGCTCTGAGGAGGGCATTAAAGCCGCCGTGGAGCTGCTGGGAGAGACACTGAATACTTTCTTAAGCGTGCAGTATGAGAGGAGCCAGAACGGCGGATCACTGCAGAAGCTGGCAGACGGGGCGGAAAAAACCCACCAGCTGGTAGAGCAGATTACAGAAAAAACAGAGGCCTTGAAGGCTTTGCAGAATAAGCAGAAGATTTTGGCCCTGAACGCCAGCATCGAGGCAGCCAGAGCCGGAGAAAAGGGTGCAGGCTTTTCCGTGGTGGCCAAGGAGGTTGGGAAGCTTTCCGAACAGAGTACCGTTGTCAATAAGGAGATCGAGAGCCTTGTGGTGAGCATTTCCGAGGCGGTGGAGGCCATGAAGCGGTAACGCAGCAGATTTGCGGTGCAAATAAAGACACTTTTTACACAAAAGGTGTCTTTTTTTGTGCCCTTTTTTGTGTTAAGCTCAAGTCAAGGTTCCATGGATGCAGGCATCCGGGACTTTGACTCATTGCTTGCAGGAATCAAGGTGATCGGGGAAGGAGATGATAGGGATGAATTTATGTAGTCAAATACGGTCCGCTTCCACAGGGGCGTACCACTTGGCTGTGGATATCGGCGCTTCCAGCGGAAGGCATATCCTGGCACGGCTTGAGGACGGAAAAATGGAGTTGGAGGAAATCCACCGCTTTCCCAACGGGATGATAAAAAAAGACGGGGAGAACGTTTGGGATGTGGATGAACTGTTCGCTCAGATCAAGACCGGCATGAAAAAATGTGCGGAGCTTGGGAAGCTCCCGGTCAGCGTGGGGGTGGATACCTGGGGAGTGGATTTTGTGCTGTTGGATGGGGAAGGCAGGCGTATCGGCAATGCGGCGGCCTACCGGGACGGCAGAACCAGGGATATGGACCAGGAGGTGTACCGGGTGATTGGAGAGGATGCTCTGTATGCCAGGACCGGGATTCAAAAGCAGATTTATAATACAATCTATCAGCTGATGGCCCTTAAGGTGAAAAAGCCGGAACAGCTGGCGTCGGCCAAAATGCTGTTGATGATGCCGGATTATTTCCACTATCTTCTTTCGGGGGAGGCGGCGGCGGAGTATACCAACGCAACCACCGGACAGCTGGTAAGTCCGGAGACCAAGGATTGGGACAGGGAGCTGATTGAACGTTTAGGCTATCCCCAGGAGATTTTTCAAAAGCTCGTTACTCCCGGAACGATTCTGGGGGATCTGCGGAAAGAGATTCAGGAGGAGGTGGGATTCAACTGTAAGGTAGTGGCTCCTGCTACTCACGATACGGCGTCCGCCGTAATCGCAGTGCCGGCAAAGGACGGGGATTCTCTGTATATCAGCTCGGGAACCTGGTCGCTGATGGGAACCGAGCTTTTGCAGGCAAACTGCTCTCCGGAGAGCAAAGCCAGTAACCTTACCAACGAGGGCGGCTATGGCTATCGTTTCCGCTTTTTGAAAAATATTATGGGACTTTGGATGATCCAGTCCGTAAAGAAGGAGATCGGAGAGGGGCTGAGCTACGGCGAGATCTGTGAGCAGGCCTCCCGGTGCAGTATTCCTTCCATCGTGGACTGCAACGATGACCGATTTCTTGCGCCGGACAATATGACCCGGGAGGTGCAGGCGGCCTGCAGGGAATCCGGCCAGCAGATTCCTCAGGGAATTGCAGAAGTGGCAGGGGTGATTTATAACAGTCTGGCAAGGTGCTATGCGAAGACCATTGGAGAGATTGCGGGCATCACCGGACAGAAATATGACCGGATCCACATAGTGGGAGGCGGTGCAAATGCGGACTATTTGAACCGGCTGACGGCCCGGGCCACAGGACTTCCCGTATATGCCGGCCCTACGGAAGCCACAGCTATCGGGAACCTGGCAGTGCAGATGCTGGCCATGGGAGAACTGTCAGACCTGGAGGATATCAGGGACTGTGTGTACAGATCCTTCCCGGTAGAAAAATTTGGAGAATAGATAAAAACTCGGAGAAGCAGGTAAAGATCTGGAGAACAGTAAAAATTGGAAAACAGATAAAAGAATCCAGAACAGGTAAAAACTGGAGAACAGATAAAAAACGAGAACAGCTAAAGAAATCGAGAAATGGGAAAATAGGAATAATATCGAGAATATGTAAAAAAACGGAAATAGGAAAGGATGAGGAAAAATGACAGCAGCAGAAAGATATGAATCGGCAAAAGAGATCTATAAGTCCTACGGTGTGGATGTGGAAGCGGCCATGAGCAGATTGATGGAGGCTCCCGTGTCCTTGCACTGTTGGCAGGGAGACGACGTGACCGGGTTCGACCATGACGGTCCCTTAACCGGCGGGATCCAGACTACCGGCGATTACCCGGGCAAGGCCAGGACACCAAAGCAGCTGATGCAGGACATGGACAAGGCGCTGAGCCTGATGCCCGGAAAGAAGAAGCTGAACCTCCATGCCAGCTATGCTGTTTTTGAGGAAGGCGAATTTGCGGACCGGGACAAGCTGGAGCCCAGGCATTTTCAAAAGTGGGTGGAGTTTGCAAAGGAGAGAAACATGGGAATCGACTTCAATCCTACATTTTTCTCTCATGATAAGGTGAAGGACGGCCTTACTCTGAGCAGTCCCGACGAGGCTGTCAGGAGGTTCTGGATCGATCACGGCAGGGCATGCATCCGCATCTCCCAGTATTTTGCGGAAGAGACAGGGGTTCCCTGCGTCATGAATATCTGGACGGGAGACGGATATAAGGATGTGCCCGCTGACCGAATGGGGCCCAGGATGAGATATAAGGAGTCTATCGAGGCAATTCTTTCCGAGCCCTTTGACAGAAGCAAGGTAAAGCCCTGTGTGGAATCCAAGGTGTTCGGTATCGGAGTGGAGGCATTTACGGCGGGAAGTGCCGAGTTTACCCTGAGCTTTGCCGCCACTCATGAAGGATGTCTGCCGTTGATGGATAACGGTCACTATCATCCCACAGAGGTGGTATCCGATAAGATCCCGGCGCTTCTGTGCTTTTTCCCGGAGATTGCCCTGCATATCACCCGGCCCATCCGCTGGGACAGCGATCATGTGGTGCTCTTTGACGATGAAACCAAAGAAATGGCAAAGGAGATCGTAAGATGCGGCGGACTGGACCGCGTATACATGGCGCTAGATTATTTTGACGCCAGCATCAATCGTGTCTCTGCCTGGGCTATGGGCTTCCGCAGCTGGCAGAAGGCTCTGCTGGCGGCGCTCTGCACACCCAATGCCGCGCTGAAGCAGCTGCAGGACGAGAACCGCATGACGGAGCTGATGGTAGAGCAGGAGGCGGTGAAGACACTTCCTTTGGGAGATATCTGGAACGAATACTGCCGGCGCTGCGGCGTGGTATCCGATAAAGAGTTTTACGGCGAGATCAAAAGGTACGAGGATACCGTATTGGCAGCAAGGTAAACCTGATTCAGGAGGAAGAAAATGAACAGTATATTTGGCGTGAAGGTGATGGAAGACTATATCCGTATGTGTCACGATGGCGTGAGGCAGGGATGGCATGAGAGAAACGGCGGAAATCTGACCTACCGCATGAAGGAGGAAGAGGTGGCGGAATGCCGCCCCTACTTCCGTGAAGAGCCGGGACCCTGGGTAAAAATGGGGGTGGAAGCTGACAATTTGAAGAAAGAGTACTTTATCGCTACCGGCAGCGGTAAATTTTTGCAGAATGTGGGGCTGGAACCCCAAAACAGTATCTGCATCGTGGAGATCAATGCTGCGGGGGATGCTTACCGCATTGTGTGGGGACTGGAAAACGGTGGACGTCCCACCAGTGAATTTCCAACTCATTTCATGAACCATTCCGTGAGAAAACGGGTTACGGACGGGGCCAACCGGGTGATCTATCATGCGCATACGCCTTATGTGATCGCGCTGACCTATGTATTGCCGCTGAAAGCGGAGGTATTCACTAGAATGCTGTGGAAAAGCGCCACGGAATGCTGCGTGGTATTTCCCGGAGGCGTGGGCGTGGTGCCCTGGATGGTTCCCGGAGGCCCTGAGATCGCAAAAGCCACCTGCAGTCTTATGGAAAAATATGATGCCGCCATCTGGGCCTTTCACGGACTATTTGTGTCAGGCCCGGATTTTGACACCGCCTTTGGTCTGATGCACACCATTGAAAAGGCGGCGCAGATCGCCTCTATCGCCCTGGCCGCCACCGGGGGCAGACCCTTACGCCAGGTGATTACCGATGACAACCTGCGGGATATCGGAAGAGAATTCGGAGTGTCCCTGAATGAGGAGATATTGAACTTCCGCTCAGAGGATGAGATGTATTGCTGACATCACCACTCATTGATATTCGGTCTGGGAACACGCCACCATTGCTCGAAATCGGCGGTGTAGCGTGACAGAACCTGGCTCAGGTCCGTGGGAAAATGCCAGGAAGTGATCTCCATATAATATTTCACAAAGGCATCTCCGTCGGCCATGTCCAAGGATGCGGCGAATTTTTTCCCCAAATCGGTGAGCCTTGCCGTATCCTCAGATATGTATCCTACGAATTCCTCCAGCCTGCGGTTGCAGGGAAACAGGATTTCATTCTCCTGCAGAACCATCCGGTAAATGCTGTAAATGACCTCGCTTACGGCACGGAGCTTCATATATCCGTCTATGGGACAGCTTTTCAGGAAATAATAGTAGTTCAACCAGAAGTTGGAGTAAAAGGACAGCATCTTTTCCTCTTTTTCGGCTGTTTGAAAGACCGGGATTCCGGCGACGATGTTTTCAATCTCCGGATCCCGGGAAAACAGTACTCTTGCGCTCAGAAAGGCGTTTCGGGCAGGCTCGCTGCCTTTAACCGCCGCATCGTATAAAAACTGTTTTGTCATATATTTTACGTCAAAATATCCGCCGTCATAGGTACACAGTCCACCGATAGTCTCGGCAGTGGCGTTTTTTTCTGCTTTCACCTCATAATCCTGTTCTGACAGCACTGCCATGGCGTCCAGATCCGAATCCGGACGGGCACAGCCCTTGGCTACGGAACCACCCAGAATGAGAGCAATCACTTCTTTCTTTTCCTGAAAATAGGCTGTCATGTTTTTCAGGGACTCTCTGTGATGGGGATACATATTCTGCTGCAGTTCTTCTGGAGACATCGTTCTGCTCATGTCCTCTTCCTTTCCACAATAATTACTTTTTGCTATCGGCCCTGCAGCCGCATGGTTCACAGACCTGACCGGATCAGTTCCGGGGGAAAGCCGATTTCCTTAACCAGCTTCAATGCTTCAGCTGCTTCTCCGATATGCTCCCGTCCATGACTGTCGCTGGACAGAAGGATGGGACAGGAGAGGGATTCGCAGGCCTTCAGCATGCGGACCGCATTGGCGCGGCAGTCCCTGCGGTAACTGTCCGGCAGGAGCGATACATTGTTCAGCTCCGGCATAACGCCGCAGGCCGTGCAGGATTTCACCAGTTCCATATAGTCCACCGGAAAACGGGAGTCGTCACAGTGGCCGATGATTTTTACACCGGGATGGTGCATGGCGCGGATGTAAGCCCGGGTATTTTCTTTGGCAGATCCTGCGGTATACACCGGGTGATGCATGCTGATGATACAATAATCCAGCGCCCGCGCAATATCGTCGGGAATATCAAGGGTTCCCTCCCGGTCCAATATATTGGCCTCGGCGCCATAAAGCATACGGACACCGAAGCGCCTGGGCTCGCTAAGAGCGAGACCACGGAAATAAGACAGTCCGGCGCTGCCGGCACTGGCGGGTCCATGATCACTGATTCCCAGAGTCTCCATTTGGCGGAAAGAAGCTTCCTTTGCCAGATCGGTGATCCTGTCGTCAGTGCCGTGGCCGCTGGCGCAGGTATGGGTGTGCAGATCGGCTTTGAGATAAGTGTTTTCGGAATAATATTGTTTTTGGTTCATTGGAATCCATTTTGTTTCCTTTCCATAAAAAATGGAAGCAAAGGGGCTCGAACCCTTGGCCTCCCGCTAGTCAGGCGAGCGCTCATCCCAGCTGAGCTATGCTTCCATGCCATAACTATAACACAACCAAGCGGAAAAGGGAAGTAAAATTTTAATAAATTGTACTGATTTTAGAATAGTATATTGCATTATATAATAGCATATGATACAATGATCCTGTCAAAGGAGCATAGCATTAACAGAGCTGGAGGCAAAATCGCGGAAAGGAGGTTTGTGCGGTATGAACACACAGTTTAAAAAAGGCGCGTTGGAGTTATGTGTGCTTTCTCAGCTGGCGCAGGGAGATAAATATGGGTATGAGCTGACGGAAAGAATTTCGGGAGAAATGTCCATTGCCAGCGGGACCCTGTATCCTATTCTCAGAAAGCTGAAGGATGATAATCATGTGACGACATATCTTGTGGAATCGGAGTCGGGACCGGCCAGGAAATATTACAGGCTGACCGACGGAGGAAGGAAGTATCAGAGGGATGTAAAGGCGGAATGGGAAAGATTTACGGCTTCTGTAAACCGATTGATTGCAAAAACACCTGAAATATCCAAGGAGCAGGAAACACCGAAGGAGCCGGCAGCGGTGGTAAAAAATAACGTAAGAGATTGAGAAGGAGGACAGGGACATGACAAAAAACGACTATTTGGATTCCTTGAAGGAAAAACTGGAAAAATTCGGAAAAGAATTACAGGAAGAAATATTGGAGGACTACAGACAGCATTTTGCTGAGGGCGAAAAGCAGGGCAGGACAGAGGAGGAAATCATAGAAGAGCTGGGCAATGTGGAAGAGATGATCCGTGAGCTGTCGGAGATGGATCAGGACAGAGAGCCGGACAGAGAGTACAAGAAAATCGAGAGAGAGAGGAATTGCACTTACATTGGAGAGTACAAGGGCATCGAACTGTCAGGGGAAGAGGCGGATATTCTGCTGGAGCCTTCGGAGGAGAACCGGATTCAGGTAGAGTATAAAAATGACAAAGGTGCGGAGACTCAGCTGCAGTATGACTTTTATCAGTACGATAAAGACGGCATTTTTTTTGCGGGAGTACGGCGCATACATTCCGGAGAAAACCAAAGAATTAAAATTCTGGGAAAGATCATGGTTACCTATCAAAGTCATTTTTTCGGGAACAACGGCGGTTCCATACAGCTGAGAGTACGAGTGCCTAAGGGAATGCTTCGTGTTTCGGCGGCGGCCACCAGCGGAGATATCAGTGCCTGCGATCTGGAGGTGGGAGAGCTGCAGTGCAAAACAGGAAGCGGGGATATTGATATATCCGCGATCAGGCTGAAAAAGCTTCAGATCGGCTCCGGAAGCGGCGATATTGACGCATCCGGCATCCGAGCGGAATCAGGCAGTATTCATGCCGCCAGCGGAGATATTGACCTGAACGATTGTGAGATCGGTGAACTGGCCTGCAGTACGGCCAGCGGAGACATTTCGATGAAGGCAAGGACAAAAGACTGTCGGTGCAGCACGGGAAGCGGTGATATAGACCTGAAGGTGACAGGGCCGGAGCGGATCAACTGCAGTGCGGGAAGCGGCGATTTGAAGCTTCAGATCCAGGACGTGGACGGTGTGGAGGCCAAGATAAGTCAGGGCTCCGGTGATGCTGCGATTTATCGAAAGGGCGAAGGCGGCAGAAGGATTAAAGGAGGAACCTATACTTATGGAAACGGGGCCTGCAAGGTAAAGGTCAGCATCGGATCAGGAGACATGGAATTATATATATAGTAGAAAAAAGCCCCATAGGTGCATTTTGTGAATAGCGCGGGTATGAACATTAACTTTGCCACGTTACTTTTCACGGCTTCGCCGTTCAAAGCAACATGATGCACACAAAATGAGCAAAAAGCGCTCATTTTGGCGCGTGCTGTCTCGGATTTTTGTGCAAACAGCGCACAAAAACACCTCGCGGACCCTGCCCGTGAAAAGTAACTTTGCCACAATGGGTCTGTATGGCTGTTGTGGTAATTTTATTGCTTTTGGCGGCAGAACCGGATATACTGTTAAGCAGGATCCAAAAGCAATATCAGGTTATACTTACGGCCGGACGGGAGGCTGCGGCGGGAAGAGCGCCGGGGCCTTGGTGACGGCAGGCTGACGGAGGTATGTCTATGGGCAATGAGATGGAAAAGAGTAAACAGGAAAAGGAGCGCATGGCAAATATGGAGCTGCTCCGGTGCGTGGCCATGCTGATGGTGGCAGCGCTCCATTTTCTGGGGAAGGGAAATATTCTGCCCCCGCTTGTCCAGGAGAGTCTGGGGCCGGCGGGAGCTACAGCCTGGCTGCTGGAAAGCTTCTGCATTGTTGCGGTCAATCTTTATATGTTTATCAGCGGATATTTTCTGTGTACATCTTCCTTTAAGCTCAGTCGTCTGGCAGGGCTGTGGCTTCAGGTGTGGATGTATTCGGTTACGCTGGGGGCGCTGGGAATACTGACAGGCATTGTGCCGGGGGAAGAGGTGGATATTCATTTTTTCCTTACCCTGATTTTTCCCATATCCATGGATCACTATTGGTTTATGACAGCATATGTGATCCTGTATCTGCTCTTTCCTTTTCTGGGGGCGGCGGTGAAAAAAATGACAAAGCGGCAGCTGCAGGCGGCAGTGATATTGCTTTTTCTGGCGTTTAGTCTGCCCAAAAGCATTCTGCCTCTGCGTCTGGAGATCGACAATAAGGGCTATGATTTTCTCTGGTACCTTTGTGTGTTTGCCGCGGCGGCTTATGTGCGTCGTTTCGGAATTCCTTTCCTGGAGAAAAAAGGAAGAGGCATGCTGTTGTATGTGTGCTCCTGCCTGCTGATTTTTGGATGCTCCATGGGGCTTCGTCTGATCTTCCTGCGCACGGGCCGTTTGGAAACAAGAGTGGGTATGTTTCTGGAATACAATCATATTCTGCCTTTTCTGGGTGCGGCGGGATTGTTTGCGGCGTTTTGCAGGCTCCGGATTTCGGGCGCTTTTGCCAGGCTGGTGAATCGTATTGCCCCTTTCACGCTGGGAGTGTATCTGATCCACGAAAACATCAGCCTGCGATATGCCTGGCAGGAATGGCTGGGAGCGGGAAGGATTCATTCCGTGGCAGGAGTGGTTCTGGGAACGGCGGCAGCGGCGGCGGCAGTGTTTGTCTGCGGGATTCTGCTGGATATGCTGAGGGGGCTTTTGATGAAGGGATTGGACTGTCTTTTGTCCGGCGTAAGCATCTATCGCCGGCAGAGGGATGCCATAAAAAAGGTGGATATGTTTTTTTCCACAAGTGAAGGATAGGAGAGTTGGCCGGATATGGGTGTGACAAGCAAAAATAGAAAAATGGTACTGCTGGAAAATCTGTTTATGGTGGTCCTGGTCTTTTATCCCCTGCGGCATGTGAATTGGGGGCTGGATCTGTGGGATACGGGCTACAGCTATGCCAATTTTACATTCGCAGGGTTAAAGCATATGGATCCCATGTGGCTGTTTTCCACCTGGCTGGCCAATGTGGCGGGAAACATGCTGACCAGACTGCCCCACGGGGGAACTCTGGTGGGAATGAACTTTTACACGGGGTTATTTGTAAGCGTCCTGGCTCTGGCAGGATATTTTTTCTGCACCAGGAGGCTGAAAATGCCTGCAGGAATTGTTTTTATCGGGGAATTTGCGGCGGAGAGTCTTTGCTGGTGCCCTACGGCAGTGCTGTATAATTATCTTTCCTATGTACTGTTTTTAGCGGCGGTGATACTGCTCTATCAGGGGCTTACCAAAGAGAAAAGAGTCTGTCTGGCGGCGGCAGGGGTCTGTCTGGGAAGCAATGTGCTGGTAAGGTTCTCCAACCTGCCCCAGGCGGCCATGATTTTGGCAGTATGGGCTTACGACGTGATTCTCTGGATGGAAGACAGGGCGGATCAAAGCGGGAAGGCGGCAGGTTCTTTCTGGCCCCGGATACTAAGGCATACCGGCTGGTGCCTTGCAGGATACCTGGGAGCGCTGGTTCTGCTTTTGGGGGATATCCATATGCGCTTTGGAATCGGGCAATATATCCAGGGGATCCAAAATCTGTTTGCCATGACGGAGAATGCGGCGGATTATAAGGCAGGATCCATGCTCAGGGGACTGATCGATGCTTATAGGAACGGAATGTACTGGGCGGCCCGGATGGGTGTGATCCTGGCGGGGGGCATCGTGCTGTTCGCCCTGGCAGGAATTGTGGAGAGGACCTTGGCGGGCGGAGAAAACAACGGGCGCAGGTCTCTTTTGCAGGTCAGGGCGACAGGCCTGATCCACGCGTCCGTGAGAGTGCTTTGGGCGGCGGTATGTATTGCGATGGTGGTGTGGCTGTACGTCAGGAAATTCTGCTCAGTTACATTTTACAGCTACGATTCCATGTTGTATCCCGGCATACTGTTTCTGATGCTGACTATGCTGATAGGGGTGATCCGCATTTTTGATCCCCGCAGTCCCAGGGAGGAAAAGCTGATCAGCGGTATGCTGGTTCTGGTGGTTCTTTTGACCTCCATCGGAAGCAACAATAATGTTTATCCCAGCATCAACAACCTGTTTGTGGCGGCGCCATACACCCTGTGGGAAAGCTGGCGTTTTATCAGAGGGGCGGGGGAGCGATGCATAAGGATTCCCGCAGGGCTGCAGGCGGTAATTTCTTCATTTCCGGCCAAGGGGATGCTGGCGGCATTTTTGGCGCTTTGTCTGTTCCAGTTTACGGCTTTTGGGTTCAGGTTTGTTTTCGCGGAGGGCACCGGAGTGCAGGAGGCCGAGGCTTATGTGGAAAATAATCCGGTATTGAAAAATGTTCGGATGAGCGCCGAAAAGGCCCGATGGATGAGTGAGATCAGCGCCTATGTGGAAGAGAATAATCTGCAGGGCAGGGAGGTACTGCTTTACGGAAATATTCCGGCGCTGTCCTTTTATCTGCAGATGCCTGCGGCCTTTCAACCCTGGAGCGATCTGCGCTCCTACAGTGCGGCCAGGATGGAGGCGGATATGGAACGGATGGAAGAGGAGATGACAAGGGCTGGGGCGGAGGGACCGGTTGTCATTGTGGAAAATAAATACGGAGAGGATCTGGAGCAAAGCAGGGTTCTGGAAACAGGAGGGTCAAGCCCGCTGATGGATCAGGATACAAAATGGAGTTTTATTGTGGAATTTTTGGATAGACAGGGCTATCAGCAGACCTTCCGCAGTGAGAAATTTGCCGTATACAGGAAAGTCTACTGATGTGGCTGGCAGAAAATATCAATAGGCGTGAGGGGAAAAGGAAAAGGTCTGGAGCTATAACAGCTCCAGACCTTTTTGCGCCGCTTCCTCCATGATTTCCTGAGGCCACAGGGAACACTGGACCTCGCCGATATGGGCTTTGCGCAGGAAAAACATGCAGATGCGGGACTGACCGATTCCTCCGCCGATGGTGTAGGGCAGCTCCCGGTTTAAAACCGCTTTATGGAAAGGAAGCTGTGCCCGTTCAGGACAGCCCGCTTTTTCCAGCTGTTTTGCCAGAGCCGTTTCATCTACCCGGATTCCCATGCTGGACAGCTCCAAAGCGATATCCAGAACAGGATAATAAACGATGATATCGGCGTTCAGGGCCCAGTCGTCGTAATCCGGGGCACGGCCGTCATGAGGCTTGCCATTCTCCAGCTTATCGCCGATCTGCATGACGCAGACGGCGCCCTTGGCCTTGGCGATGTAATATTCCCGCTCTTTGGGAGAATAGTCAGGAAACATTTCAGCCAGTTCCCCTGTGGTGATAAAAAAGATATCGTGGGGAAGAATTTCTTCTATATAATCATAATGAATGGACAGATATTTTTCCGTCTTGCGCAGCACTTTATAGACAGTGCGGACCGTGTCCTTGAGCGTATCCAGGTTCCGGTCTTCTTTGGAAATGATTTTTTCCCAGTCCCATTGATCCACATAGATGGAATGGATATTATCCGCTTCCTCGTCCCTGCGGATAGCGCTCATGTCCGTATAAAGCCCCTCCCCTACGGAGAAGCCATATTTTTTCAGGGCAAAACGCTTCCACTTGGCCAGGGACTGGACAATTTCCGCCTCGCGGCCATCCTGATGCCGGATATCGAAGGCCACAGGGCGTTCGATACCGTTCAGATTATCGTTGAGTCCGGACAGGGGATCCACGAAAAGCGGAGCGGACACTCGAAGAAGATGCAGACGTTCCGCCAGCAGTGTCTGAAAGAAATCCTTGACTTTTTTAATAGCGATCTGTGTCTCGTAGAGACTAAGCTGTGATTTGTAATTTTCCGGCAATGACATATTTGACATAATGATCCTGCTTTCTTTGTTTTTTTGCGCAAAGAACCCATGCACACATAATCGATACAGCTTATGCCGTACCCTAATTTATTAAACTGCTTAATTGGAAATTTTGCAAGACTTTTTCCATGTTTTTTGAGAAAGGACTTGCAATGGCAGAACACATGTGCTATTCTATAAAAAGAACGGATGTTCTTTCCGAAAAAAGCTTTGTTCGGGAAAGGCGATGAGCATTGAGCGATGAGCATTGAGCATTGAGCATTGAGCATTGAGCATTGAGCATTGAGCATTGAGCA